>CANPPJ010000001.1:0-149302 GCA_947575965.1 uncultured Lactobacillus sp.
GCGTAAGCTAACGAGCCACTAAGCCCTAGACTTCAGTCTAGGGTAGTTGACTAAAAGAAAATATTGATACGGGTACTGCAACAATTATGCTTGATGAAAAGGGACAAAACAGTATTTTAGTTGATGCAGGAGCTAACGCTGAAGTTAATCCGAATCAAATTGATAATGCTGAAGAGACCATTAAAAATAGTGATTATATTATCGCTCAATTTGAAACCCCAATTGATGCAACAATTGAAGCTTTCAAAATTGCCAAGAAAAATGGGGTTGTCACGATCTTAAATCCCGCTCCTGCAACTAAAGTTAGTGATGCTTTATTAGCTGTAACTGATATTATTGCTCCTAATGAAACAGAAAGTGCTTTGATTACAGGTATTGAAGTAAATAATGAAGAAAATATGCTTAAAACAGCAGAATACTTTAAGCAAAAAGGTGTCAATACTACCTTAATTACTTTAGGTGAACGCGGTGTATTTTATGCAAATGGAACTCATCATGCTTTAGTTCCGGCGCACAAGGTAAAAGCAGTTGATACTACTGGAGCCGGCGATACATTTATTGGAGGGTTAACTGCAATACTAAAGAAGGATTTATCCAACATTGAAAAGGCAATTAGTTATGGCCAAAAGGCATCTTCAATTACAGTTCAGACTTTAGGTGCAATGCCATCAATTCCTACGAAGGATAAAGTTGAAGAAGTATATGGAAAGGAATTTTAAAATGAAAAAGACTGGTGTAATGAATTCAAATATTTCACGCGTAATTGCTGATATGGGTCATATGGATTGGCTTGGGATTGGGGATGCAGGAACTCCTGTACCAAAGGATACAGAAAAGATTGATCTTTCAGTTAGATCAGGCTTACCATCTTTTATTGATGTTTTAAAGGAAGTTTTAGTAGAATTAGAAGTACAAAAAGTTTATGTTGCTGAAGAAATAAAGACTGAAAATCCGAAACAACTTGAAGAAATTAAGAAGGTCTTACCAGATGTTGAAATTGAATTTATTCCACATTCACAATTGAAGAAAGATTTATCAGTTTCAAAGGCATTTATTCGGACTGGTGAAGAGACACCATATTCAAACATTATTTTGGAAAGTGGCGTAATCTTTTAAAGTTGAAACTGATTTAAATAATCGTGTAAGACGATTATTTTTAGAATAGGTGATAATATGAATGGTATTGCTATTTTAGTTGGTTTGGGGCCGTTAATTGGTTGGGGCTTCTTTCCAACTATTGCTTCAAAAATTGGTGGTAAACCTGTAAATCAGATTATTGGGGCAACCTTTGGAACGTTTATTTTTGCTCTAGTTTATGATTTGATTCAGGGCCTAGGTATTCCTTCGGGAGCAGCTCTTGGTTGGTCTATTATTTCTGGAATAGGTTGGGCAAGTGCACAAATTATTACTTTTTATTCATTCACATTAATTGGTTCATCACGTGCTATGCCAATTACTACTGCATTTCAGCTTTTAGGTGCTTCACTTTGGGGAGTATTTGCTTTAGGTGATTGGCCAACTATGGCAGACAAGTGTATTGGCTTCTTTGCACTAGTTTTAATTGTAATTGGTGCTTGGATGACAACTTGGTCAGAAAATAAAACTGCCGATAAAGCAAGTAGAATGAAAAAGGCAGTTATCGTTTTACTGATTGGTGAAATTGGTTATTGGGCTTACTCAGCTGCTCCGCAAGCTGCCCACATTGATGGCTCACGTGCATTTTTACCACAATCTATTGGAATGTGTATCGTAGCTATTGTTTATGCTTTATTCTTGAAGTTAAAAAACAAAGACGAAAAATGTGCGCTTTTACAGGCAGTGTCATATAAGCAAATTATTTCCGGTTTCTTCTTTGCTTTTGCAGCCTTAACATACTTGATTTCAGCTCAACCAAATATGAATGGTTTAGCAACTGGATTCCTTCTTTCACAAACTTCTGTAGTTTTAGCAACTTTAACAGGAATTTGGATGTTGCATGAAACTAAAACTAAGAAAGAAATGGTCATTACTATCTTAGGGCTAGTGCTTATTATTGGTGCTGCCGCTATGACAGTCATTGTTTAAAGAATATTTATAAATCGAAAAATTATTAACATAGTATAAAACCTCGAAATTGTTACTTAAATTTCGAGGTTTTTATATGACCTTTTTCATTAAAGGGTGGATTTTAAGCCAAATTTGGTGAATTAGATAAACTGATAAGTAAGACAAAATCCAAGTACAGATCCAAGTGCCAAAAACGCCTAAGTAAATGTTGAAATGAGCCAAATTTTGAAAATTGAAAAACTTCCACAGAATTCGATCCCAGAAAACGTTGGCTAAAAAGGCGCGGTAAGCATAAAAGGCAAGAAAGTGAATGCTTTTTAGACAATGATTCATATTGAAGACCTTTTGAGCAATACAGATTAAATAGATCAAAAAGATAACTGCTAAGGCATAAATTGCCATTGAAGGACGATAATAGCTGTCATTCATTAAGTTTGTAATTTGGTGAGAGGAAAGAAACACTTGTCTTGTCCAAAAGTAGGTAGCAAGATAAATTGCTACTACTAGCCACCAGTAATTAAACAGGAAGTTTTGCAATTCTTCATGGAAATTCCAGCTTAAACCGCCATAAAAACCAAAAATAAGGAAGCTAATGAAAACTCGATCTAGTAGATACCAATTTTTAGTATGTGTTCCATTTAAAACAAAATGATCATAAAACAGTAGCCAACTAAAATAGATCGCTCCAATAATGATGACTGCCCAAAATAGGCGCTGATAATTATGACCAACAAAACTACAAACCCATTTAATTAAGGGCATAATCAGTAGAAATTGTAGCATCATTACACTATACCAAAGATGCGGAGCAGCATTTCCACTAAAGAATTGCCAGATAAACGTTCTTACATTATGATAAAAACCGTGTTGCTGCAAATTAGGCATTGTAATTAAATAAATTAAGGTCCAAGCAAAAGTAGGAAAGAAATTATTGTCCCATTGGGTTTTAGAATACGATTTCAGATTTAGCTTATTTTGTGAATCACTTTTTCTAGTCACGGTAAAAACAATCCCGAAAATAAAGGCGGGAGAAGTAAACTTGACTAGGTTATATAGTGAAGCTAAAAAGATCTGTTTTTTTAAATCAAGTGGAAATGTAATTGCCAAAGCAATGATTGGCTGTAGCATGACAACACCGTTGGCAAGAACTTTTAAATAGTCGCCGATGTCAGCTAACCACCAATTGGATTTGTGATCATTAATTTGCATATTTTGCCTCTAGGATAACTATTATTTATTAATATATTAGCACACATAGATATACTTATATCTTTTTGTGATTGAAGAAGGGGAAAGTTGAATGTTTGATTATCGAAATAATATAAAGAAGATTTTGAATAATACAAGTGCAGATGATAAAAGTCTGCAGAATAGTTTAAATGCGATTAAAGCTATTATTAATATGACTGGGGATGAAATTAAAAATGCACCTAGAGAGTTAAATCCTAAGTCAATTGATAGTAAGCAAGTTAGAAATCTGTTGTCTGCTTTAACTGAGTTAATTACTAAGCCAGGTGATTCAAATGCGAAAACTCGATCAATTTCAGCTATTCATAAATTAACTTTTGAACCAGAGGTTGGCAAAAAGTATGGCGATTTATTAGGAAGGCTTGATCAAGCAATTCAAAATTCTGTTGAGACTAAAGAAGCAGTTAATAAGAAGATTTTTGAAGATGCAGTTAAGCCTAAAAAGGCAGTTAAACGTGACTATCGTAAAGGTCGGCGTTATACAGTAATTCGTTTAGTATCAGGGGCAGATTTGATCAATGATAATGGTGATACGGTTTATACGGTGAAAGAATCACAGGTTCATCCTTTAAATTTGAAGACTGGGGATGTAGTTGAAGCATTAGAAGATAAGGATAATCCTAATTATGAGGCTGAGATTTTACGAGTGGTTGGTTTTCGTAAATTACGCAAGCGTGATTATGATCAAATTGAAGATTTTAAGTACGCAGTAGTTCAAGGAAAGGCTAATAGTTTAGCAATTACTCGTAATATTCATGGTGAGAAGTTGAAAATTAGAGGTAAAGCTGTTGTGATTCCAGTTGATACCAGCTATTATCAAGGCGAAAATATTCATCTAGAAGATGGCTCAATTGTCGATCTTGCCTGGTATAGTGGGGATGTGCGTTTAAAGAAAAATCCAGCTGATGCCGTACAAATTCGCTGGATTTATCAAACTGATCAGCCTAAAAGAAAAGCAAATAAATCTAAAAAAGATAAAAGTAAAAAGCAGACAGCTGAGCAGTTAACTAAGCTAGATATGGATCTTCATTATCAGCGGGTGGGAATTGCGATTGGCGATAATCAAAACGAGGCTATGCTTGAAAGTATTGTGACCCGCTATAATGGTATTCCTATCCCAATTGATGCTTTTGAAGGTAAGAAAAAGGTCATTGAAAATCAAATCAAGGACTTGGATATTGTGATCTTAGTAACGGCTTTTGCGGCTCATGATTCAACCTGGAATATTCGAGAATTTGCTAGCAAATATGGTGCTAAGTTTGCTGTAAGTTCTAGTAAGGGCTATCAATCTTTTGAAAGAGCCCTTTATCGAGCAGAAAATGGGCTCCCAGCATATGAAGGAAATCAACAAATTGACTATAAAGTTAAATAAATTATTATAATTTGATAATTTAATTGAGTAAATAGCCTATTTTTAGATACAATAATAACTAACAAAAAGAAAGGACGGTTGATAATGAAAGAAAATATAAAAAAACGTTCTTGGATGCGTTGGCTTGTATTTTTAGCAGGTCTAGAAATTATTGCAGTATCTATTAACTTGTTTTATGGCCCGATTAATATTGCGGCCGGAGGGTCTACAGGAATCTCTATTTTAGTTGATGCTGTTTGGGGAATAAATCGGTCAGTGACAGTATTTATAGTGAATGTACTAATGCTGATATTAGCAGCAATTTTCTTAGGGAAGAAAACTACTAAAAATATTGCCTTAGGAAGTTTTGTTTTGCCGATTTTGATGCAAATCACTCCTAGCTTTAAGGCAACCGATAATGAACTTTTAGCTGTAATTTATGGTGGAGCTTTAATGGGGCTAGGGGTTTCACTTTTATATCGTGTAAATGCTTCAAGTGGTGGGACAACAATTCCGCCAATGATTTTAAAAAAATACTTTTATTTAAATCCGGCCGTCACATTATTATGCATTGATATGATTATTATCTTTTTAAATATTTTTGTAGATGGATGGAACGCTTTCTTCTTAGCTGCCTTTTCACAATTAGTAACGGCAATTACCATGAATTACACAGAAACTGGTTTTGATAAGAAATATCAAGTTAGAATTATGAGTAATGATCACCTTGAAGAAATACGAAATAAATTACAAGAAGACTATGTAGGATTAACTATTTATGACGTAGTTGGTGGTTATAGCGATGATAAAAAGAAGCAATTATTAATTATTGTAGATACTAATGAATATGGAGCTTTAATTACAAAAATTCACGAGATTGATGAAGAAGCCTTCATTGTAACTTCTAGTGTAGCTAAAGTTCATGGCGGAAGATGGGGCATTTAGCTATTGAAAAACTTGATTAATGGTAGTAGAATGTAGAAGTTGTATTTGTGGAATCCTCCACATCTGCAACCGCACGATTTGCGGTTAGAAGACTTTCAGAGTTGAAAGCACCCAAATTGGCGAGTCTAAGTATTTTTTGGAGGTGTACAAATGTAC
Organism: uncultured Lactobacillus sp.; assembly: GCA_947575965.1. Taxonomy (GTDB): domain Bacteria; phylum Bacillota; class Bacilli; order Lactobacillales; family Lactobacillaceae; genus Lactobacillus. Next base: position 5,747 of record CANPPJ010000001.1, read on the forward strand.
GCAATTATTAAGACCGGTGGTAAGCAATACAAGGTTGCAGAAGGCGACACTGTTTTTGTTGAAAAGCTTGATGTAGAAGAAGGCAACGAAGTTACCTTTGATGAAGTTATCCTTGTAGCTGATGGAAAAGATGTTAAAGTTGGTACCCCAGTAGTTGAAGGTGCTAAAGTTACTGCTAAAGTTGAAAAGCAAGGTAAGGAAAAGAAAGTTGTAACTTTCAAGTACAAGCCAAAGAAGCACTCACACACTAAGTACGGTCACCGTCAACCTTACACTAAGGTTACAGTTGAAAAGATTGAAGCTTAATTCAGAGGTGAAATAAATGAACATTTTAGATATGAAGTTATTCGCCCACCACAAGGGTGGCGGTTCTACTGCTAACGGTCGTAACTCAGCTGGTCGTCGTTTAGGCGCTAAAGCTGGTGATGGTCAAGAAATCCACGCAGGTTCTATCATTTACCGTCAACGTGGTACTAAGATTCACCCAGGTAAGAACGTAGGTAGAGGTGGAGACGACACTTTATTTGCATTAGTAAATGGTGTTGTTAAGTTTGAACGTCTTGGTAAGTACAGAAAGCAAGTTTCCGTAATTCCAGCTGACGAAGCTAAGTAAAACATTTCTTAAAATGAAGACGAGAAGTAAAATGCTTCTCGTCTTTTTTGTATAATAATAAATAGTAAAAAAGAAAGAGGGCTCGATATGGAAAACAAGCAGGAATTATTAACTTTGATTAATAATCGAATTGATAAAGTTTGTGATTTGATTAAAGAACAAAATGCTGATGCGATGATTATTTTTAATCAAGCTAATTATCGTTACTTAACCAACTTTACTGGAGAAGAAGCTCAATTGATTTTAACTGCACAAGGAGATCGAATTTTACTTTCTGATTCTCGCTTCGATTCACAGATAAAAGCAGAAGCACCCGGTGAGTTAACTGTCGTGATGAAACATGATAGTGATTATAATGAATTAACCAAAGCTTTAAAGAAACTAGATGTGAAAAAGTTTTTGGTGGAAGGCGAATTTGTTTCGGCGATAGAATTTCAAAAGTTGCAGGCTTTAAACCCAAATTTGAATTTTGAAATGTCGGAAGAGCTTGTTGAACGAGTTAGAAATGTAAAAGATAATCTAGAAATTGAAGCCCTCAAAAAGGCTATTGAAATTTCAATGGAAAGTTTTAAGAGTATCTTACCGATGATTAAGCCCGGAGCTAAGGAGAGGGATATTGCTGCTAAACTTGATTATTTATTTAAATTAAATGGTGGCGATGGCCCTGATTTTGATACAATTATTGCTTCAGGTGTTCGCTCTGCATGGGCTCATGGCGTTGCCAGTGATAAAAAGATTGCCGAAGGCGATATGGTTGTAATTGATTTTGGCAGCTTTTATCATGGATATGCTGCAGATATTACGAGAACTGTGGCCGTTGGAAAAGTTGATCCAGAACTGGAAAAAATTTACAATATTGTTCATGAGGCACAAAGGCGAGGAATTGAAGCTGCAGTAAGTGGAAATACTGGTCGTGATGTTGATCGAGCAGCTCGAGATTATATTACTGAGCAAGGTTATGGAAAATATTTTGGTCATGGAATAGGACATGGGATTGGACTAGAAATTCATGAATTATGTCAGCCTGCTTTACCCTTTAGTAAACAAAAATTAGAAAATAATATGGTTCATACAGTAGAACCGGGGATTTATTTACCAAATAAGGGTGGAGTGAGAATTGAAGATGATATTTTAGTTCATGATGATACTCCAATTACTTTATCCAATTTACCAAAAGATGAATTACTTTCACTTTAAACTAGATATTCTTTATAGCCAAATGGCTTTCAAATTGGTAACATATAGTATGTAGAAATGAGGGAATTAATATGACAATGATTTCAGTTAACGAATTCAAAAACGGATTAACCATTCAATACAATAATGATTTATGGCGAATCGTTGAATTCCAACACGTAAAACCAGGTAAGGGTAGTGCCTTTGTTCGTTCAAAGTTAAAGAGTTTGAGAACAGGTGCAGTGCAAGAATATACTTTCCGTTCAACTGCTAAGGTTGAAACTGCAGATATTCAAACTAAATCTATGCAATACCTATACAATGATGGTACTAGTTATGTATTTATGGATACTTCAACTTATGATCAATTGGCTATTCCAAATGAACAAATTGAAGAAGAATCTAAGTACTTGAAGGAAAACATGGATGTTAGTGTTATCATGCACGAAGGTGAAACTTTAGGGGTTCAATTACCAAATACTGTTGATTTGACAGTTGAAAAGACCGAGCCAAATATTAAAGGTGATACTTCATCTGGTGGTGGTAAGCCTGCAACTATGGAAACAGGTTTAGTAGTTAACGTTCCATTCTTTATCAACGAAGGCGACGTATTAACTATTAACACAGCTGATGGTACTTACGTATCACGTGCTAATAAGTAGTTTTTTGAGGTAAAAATATATGGCAGACAGTTCAAAAATTCTCTTAAACGGTGAAGAGACCGGTGAACAGATTGAAATTGATCCTAGCGTTCTCGAAGTTATTTTGGGCATTGCTGCTGAAAAAATTGACGGCGTTGCAGGAATGCGAGGCAATATAAAATCTGGCTTAAGTTGGGTATTAGGTCGTGAAGATCGCGGAAAAGGCGTTAATATCAAACTTGATGATGATAATAGATTAATTGCTGATGTTTATGTCTACTTTGATAGTGGCGTTAATGTTCCAAAAGTCGGGATGCAATTGCAAAAAGCGTTAAAGACGCAACTATTGCAAATGACTGATCTAGAACTTAAAGCAATTAATGTTCATGTAGTAGGTTTAGTATTCCCTGAAGATACTGAACAAACTACCTCGAAGCTGTTTTCGGAGGATGAAGAAAAGTAATAATGAATCAACACGAAAGTCGTAAAGTTGCAATGCAAGCAGCATATTTAGCTAATCAAGATCCTGAGTATACTGCTGAGGAAGTTGAAGCTAAAACCGTAGCAACGCTTGATTTAAAAGAGCTTTCTGCCTATTCAAAGACTCTGATTGAAGGCGTTATTGCAAAGCGTGAAGAACTTGAACAAGATTTAGAAAGTTATTTGAAAAATGGCTGGCATTTAAATCGCGTAAATCAAATTACGGTTGCAATTATGGAAGTCGCTTTATATGAAATCAAGTATAGTGATGAAATTGAGCCTAAAGCAGCGGTTAATGAAGCTTTAAACTTATGCGATGAATTTGCTGATCCAAAGTCAAAACCATTTGTTAATGGAATGCTAGCAAACTTCATTAAATAAAAACGATGGCCGGCACGGGAGTTGCCGGCTTTTTTTATAAGAAATGGGGAAATGTCTAATGGGAAAGATTCTTGATGGAAAATCTTTAGCGAATTTACGTGCGCAAAAATTGAAAAAAGAAGTCGAAATATTAAAACAAGACGGAATTAACCCCCTTTTTTGCGTAATTAATATTGGAGATGATCCAGCAAGTAAGGTGTATGTAAAAACTAAAAAAAGAAGAGCTCAGGAAATGGGAATTGAACAAAAAATCTATCAATTGCCTAGTACAGAATCAGAAGAGAGCGTGCTGAATTTAATTGATAAGTTAAATCAAGATCCATCCGTACACGGAATAATGGTTCAAATGCCTACTCCTGAGCAGATTAATGTAAATCATCTTCTTGAAAGAATCGATCCAGAAAAAGATGTTGATGGCTTAACACCTACTAATATTGGTCATTTATGGCAATCAGATCATTTTGTAGAACCTGCTACGGCTATCGGTATTATGAAGTTACTTGAACATTACAAAATAAATGTTGCTGGAAAAAATGTTGCTATTATTGGACGCAGTAACATTGTTGGTAAGCCTCTTGCTGCTTTGATGTTGGAAAAAGATGCTAGTGTTTCTGTTTTGCACTCTAAAACTAAATCTTTGTCTACTTATACTCGGATGGCAGATATTATTATTGTGGCCGCAGGTCAAGCAAATTTGCTGACTTCTGAAATGGTTAAAAAAGGTGCAGTAGTAATTGATGTAGGAATTAATCGTGTAGAAGGACATTTGGTGGGAGATGTTGATTTTAAGCAAGTTTTATCTAAAGCTCGCTGGATTACTCCCGTACCAGGTGGCGTCGGACCGCTCACAGTTGAACTTTTAATGGAACAAGTAGTGAAGTTAACGAGGAGAGCCCATGGCATCAAATGATAAATATTTAAGTGTTAGCGATTTAAATTATTATATTACTCAAAAATTCAAGAATGATCCTTATTTACATAAGGTATTTTTGGAAGGAGAACTGTCAAATTTTAGATATCGACGCAATTCACATCAATATTTTTCTTTAAAAGATGAAAAATCAAAAATTAATGTGGTAATGTTTCGTTCATATTTTGATAAGGTAAAATTTAAACCCGAAGAGGGAATGAAAGTTTATGTTGTTGGCTATGTGAATGTATACGGCCCCCAAGGTTCTTACCAATTTTATGCAGAAAAAATGGAACCTGCTGGCTTAGGTGCCTTGTATGAACAGTTAAGACAATTGCAAGAAAAACTTACTAAAGAAGGCTTGTTTGACGAAAGTCATAAGAAAAAATTACCTCGATTTCCCGATAAAATTGCGGTGGTAACGAGTGCTTCTGGAGCTGTCATTCATGATATTATGGTAACAGCCAATCGTCGTTTCCCTCATGCGGAGATTGACCTGTTTCCAGCTCAAGTTCAAGGAGATACGGCAGCTGATTCCTTAGTAAATGCAATGCGGCAAATTGCGTCTTATGGCGATAAATACGATGTAATGATTATTGGACGTGGTGGGGGATCGCTAGAAGATTTGTGGCCTTTTAATGAAGAAAAGGTTGTGCGGCAAGTTTATAATATGCAAATGCCGGTAATTTCTTCGGTAGGTCATGAAACCGATACTACTCTGTGTGACTTAGTTGCTGATCAACGGGCGGCTACTCCAACTGCAGCGGCCGAATATGCAACTCCAAATTTATCAGATGAGTTGGCTCATATTCGTCAATTAAACAGCCGCTTAATTTCAGAAACTAATGCCCTTATTCATGAAAAAAGAGAAGTATTGAATCGTATTAATAATTCGGTAATTATGCGAGAGCCTGCCCGACTCTACGATCAACAAATTCAAACCGTTGATTTACTAAAAAATCGACTGCAAAATGGTATTACTCATCTTTTAAATCAAAATAGTCAGAATTATCGTTTACTAAATCAAAGATTGCTCGGCAATAGTCCTGAAAAGCAAATTACACAAATGAAGCAAGCTAATATCTTTAATGCCCGACAATTAATAACGGGGATGAATCAAGTTATTGCTCAAAAGAAGAATCAATTTAAACAGATGGCTCAACAACTTGATGATTATAGTCCTTTAAAGACGCTAAATAGAGGCTATGCTTATGTGAGTGATAAAAAAGATCAAACTATTACTTCCGTTGATGATCTAAAAGAAAATGATTTAGTGAAAGTGCATTTTAAAGATGGAGAAATAAGTGCACGCGTAATGGATGTGAGGAGAAAGTAAAATGGCAAGTGAAAAGAATAATTTTGAACAGCAATTAAATGAATTAGAACAAATTGTGACTAGTTTAGAAAATGGAAATGTTCCTTTAGAAGATGCTTTAAAACAATTCCAAGAAGGAGTTAAAATTAGCCGTAATTTGGATAAGAAACTAACTGAAGCAGAAGAAACTATTGCTAAACTTATTGATAGTGATGGTACTGAACATAGCTTAGATCCTACAAACGCATCTGCACCGGAGGAATAATTATGACAGCATTTAAATATTTTCAAGAAAATTGGACGCCGGTAATTAATAAGTATTTAGAAAAGCATTTAGCTGATGATATTGATGATCAAAAGATCAGTCAAATTATGTCATATTCGGTGATGGCTGGTGGGAAGAGACTTCGTCCTTTATTGTATTTGGCTACTTTAAATACTTTAGGACGTAAAATTGATGATGCTGAAATTCAAATTGCCTGTGGAATTGAATTAATTCATACCTATTCCCTCATTCATGATGATTTACCAGCTATGGATAATGATGATTATAGACGAGGTCGTTTAACTAGTCATAAGAGATGGGGCGAAGCTGAGGCTATTTTGGCAGGGGATGCACTTTTACCTTTGGGAATTGAGTGGATTTCTAAGGCAAGTAATTCAGCTGAGATGGTCACCATTATTACTAAGGCAATTGGACCTAATGGAATGGTCAGAGGACAATATTTAGATATTGGTTCCACTAATAATGCCTCTGTAGCAAATGACAGCAAGTATATCGATAAAATGGAATGGCTAAAGACAGGCTGTTTGATTTTAGCTAGTGTTCAGATGGGTGCTGTTAGAGCAAATGCAACCGATATTGAAAAAGTGAAGTTATCTGACTTTGCTAAAGTGTTTGGTCGCGCTTATCAAATATATGATGATCTAGTTGATGTGGTGGAAACTAGTCAAGAAGCTGGTAAAGCTACCCATAAAGATAAAGAAGAGGGAAAGAATAATACTTTAACTCTTCTTGGTATTGATCAAAGCAGACAAGAATTAAAGACTTTAATTAAACAAGCTAAAGATGATCTTAATGGGTTAGATAGTGATGTATTGGGTGGATTTTTAGATCTTTATAAAAAGGTATTATAAATGGCAAAACAACGAGCAGATGTACTATTAGCTGAACAAGGAATTTTTAATTCTCGCTCTCAAGCTCAACGAGCAATAATGGCTGGTTTAGTAAGTGATCACAATCACCAAAGAATTGATAAAAGTGGAACTAAATTTCCGGAAGATGAGAAGTTCTACATCAAAGACGATGGCAAAAAATATGTCTCACGTGGAGGCTTTAAATTAGAAAAAGCTTTGAAGGTTTTTGATATTGATTTAAAGGATAAGATTTGTTTAGATATTGGTGCTTCAACTGGAGGCTTCACGGATGTTGCACTTCATAATGGTGCCAAAATGGTTTATGCCTTAGATGTTGGTTATAATCAGTTGGCTTGGCAATTACGCGATGATCCAAGAGTAGTGGTTATGGAAAAACAAAATTTCCGTTATAGTAAACCAGAAGATTTTGATCAAGGTTTACCGGACTTTGCGATGACAGATGTTTCCTTTATTTCATTAGATTTAATTATGCCGCCAATGTATGCAATTTTAAAAGATAAATGTGATGCAGTATGCTTGATTAAGCCCCAATTTGAAGCTGGTCCTGAAAATGTAGGAAAGCATGGAATTGTTCATGATCATGAAGTTCATCGTCAAGTAATTGAACATACGATGAATGAAGCCATGAAGATCGGTTTTAATGTTTTGGGGATAGATTACTCACCAATCAAAGGTGGAAAAGGAAACATTGAATTTTTAATTCATTTACAAAAAAATGAAGATAAAGGTGGACAGAATCTTTGGTCTGGAACAGTGAGTGAGGTAGTGGAACGTGCTGTTGAAGGACTTTAAGGTGAAAAAATGCTAGTAGAGCTAGATATTAAAAACTTTGCGATAATTAAAGCTTTGAAGGTTCGCTTTCAAGAAAAAATGACGGTGCTAATTGGGGAAACTGGTGCCGGAAAATCTATTTTAATTGATGCAGTTTCTCTTTTAATGGGAGGCCGCGGTCAAAAAGAAATGATTCGGTCAGGTGAAGACAAAGCGCTAGTTACAGGTTTATTTGACTTAGGAGAGCAAGCTAAGCAAATTTCGCTCTTGTGTGATGAATACGGTCTTCCTCATGATGATAATCAATTAGTAATTAGTCGAGAATTAGCTACAAAAGGTAGAAATATTGTTCGAATCAATGGTCAATTAACTACAATCAATGTTTTACGTGAAGTGGGTAATTATTTGGTAGATATCCATGGGCAAAATGATCAACAAATATTGATGAATCAGGATCGACAGATCGATTTAGTTGATAATTATGCTCCCAGTAATTTAAAAGAGGAATTGAGCGCTTACCAAGATAATTATTACAAATGGAAAAAACTAACCGATCAATTGCATCATCTGCGTCAAGATGCCCAAGAATTGGCTCAGCGTCAAGATATTTTGCAATTTCAAAATAATGAATTAGAAGCAGCTAACTTGTCTGACCCTAAAGAAGATGAAAAGTTGGAAGATGAGTTTAATGAATTGAATAATTATCAAAAAATTGCGGACGCAGTTCATTATTTTATGCAACTTTATGATGATGATGAGCATGGGATCGAGACTTTATTGGGAGATGCCCAAAGTGCTGCTGGTGATTTAACAGAATTTAGTAATAAATTCAATGATTTTGCAAAAACTGTTGATGATGGTGTCTATGCTTTAAGTGATGCGCGTAGTGAACTTTCAAGTTTAATGGATCAAATGGATTTTGATGAGGAACGCTTTCAAGAAGTTACTAATCGTTTAGACTTACTTAATTCCTTAAAGAAAAAATATGGTCCTAGCTTAGAAGAAGTACTCGACTTTTATCAAAACGTTCAAAAAGAATTAGCTCAGTTTGAATCGGGGGGTTTAGATGAAGAAGAAATTCAGCAAAAAATTTCTCTTTTAGAATCTAAAATGACTAAGCAAACTGAAAAATTACATTTGATTCGTGAACAGGTAGCTCATAAATTAGAGGTTCAAATTAAGCAAGAATTAGCTGATCTGTATATGGAGAAGGCTAGATTTGCGATTAATTTTGACCAGACTAAGACTTTTACTTCTAAAGGTACTGACGAGATTGCATTTTTGATTGCACCTAACCCTGGAGAAGACTTAATGCCGTTAGTTAAGATTGTTTCGGGTGGTGAACAGTCGCGATTAATTTTAGCTTTAAAGGCAATTTTTAGTCGAGTGGAACCAGTTGGAACGATGATTTTTGACGAAATTGATACGGGAGTTTCTGGCCGAGTTTCCGCAGCTATTGGACAAAAAATGCATAGTATTGGTCAAGACAAGCAAGTAATTACAATTACTCACTCACCGCAAGTTGCTGCAGCTGGTGATCAGAGATATTTAGTAGCGAAAGAGGTTAAAGATAGAGCTACATTTACTCAAGTGAAACCACTTGCCCAGAATGAAACGGTTACCGCAATTGCTCAAATGATGGCTGGTAGTAATATCACAACTGCAGCTAAACAAAATGCAATTGATTTAATAAACAGTTTTAATAAAAGAACTTGAAAATAAAATGTTTTTAGTGCAAACTAGATATATTAGATCTTTCTAGGAGTGTTTGGCATGGCAGATAAAGGTTTGTTACTCGTCCTTTCGGGTCCTTCGGGTGTTGGTAAAGGAACCGTTAAGAGTGCAATTGTTGAAAATAAAGTATTTCCTTTTGAATATTCTGTTTCTATGACTACCCGTAAACCACGACCGGGTGAAGTTGATGGGAAAGACTATTATTTTGTAAGTGAAGAACGTTTTCAAGAAGCGATTAACCGCGGAGAACTTTTAGAATATAATAAGTACGTTGGTCATTATTATGGTACTCCGCTCGCCCCAGTTAAAAAGATGCTTAAAGAAGGGAAAGACGTTTTACTCGAAATTGATGTAAATGGTGCAAAAAAGGTAAGAGAAAAAATGCCGGATGGTGTATTTATCTTTTTGACGCCACCGGATTTACATACTTTACACCTTCGTCTTGAACATCGAGGGACAGAGTCTGAAGACGTTATTATGGGCCGAATTAAACAAGCTCGTAAAGAAATTTTAGTAATGCAAGATTATGATTATGCCGTGGTTAATGATACTATTGCAAATGCGGTTGATCATATTAAAGCAATTGTTGATGCAGAACATGTTAGTGTTAAACGAGTTATCGATGACTATCGTAAAATGGTCAGGGAGGATTAACTATGAGAATTACATATCCATCAATTGATAAATTATTAAGTCGCGTTGATTCACGTTACTCATTGTCAGTACTTGCTGCAAAGCGTGCACATGAACTTGAAGCAGGTTTTCCACCAACTCTTGAAGTTTTCAAGTGTGATAAGGCAGTAGGAAAGGCACTTGAGGAAATTGCAGCTGGTAAGGTTACAGTTGATCCTGCGCATCAAGAAGTTAACCTCGAAGATTAATTTAGTTTATGACCGCCATCGGCAATGATGGTGGTCATTTTTTGTAAGGTGATTGAATGATTGCTCAAGTTATTGTTGATATTGCAGCAAAGCAGACAGATCGAATTTTTGAATATCATATTCCTGAAAATATTTCTGATGTAGAAATTGGTTCGCGGGTAGTTGTTCCTTTTGGTCCTAGAAAATTACAGGGATTTGTAGTGGGAATTTCAAAAACTAGTAATTATCCCGGTAAATTAAAAGATCTTCTTGTTGTCGTTGATGAAATGCCTCCTCTTACTCCTGAATTGGTAAAATTGTCAAAATACATGGCTAAAAATGTATATTCTTATCGAATTTCAATCCTTAAGGCAATGCTGCCACGAGTAATGCGAGCAAACTATCGAAAAATTTTAACCCCAATTTCTAAAAGTGCGCAAAAATTGGCGCTTTTTAAAGGAGATCCAGTTGATTTAAACAATTTAACTGATAATAATAAAATTGCCTTAGCGAGAAAGCTTTTACGCAATAATGAAGCAAAAGTCGAGTATTTGGTTGAAAATAAGGCAAAAAAGAAAACAGAAAATCAATATCTTTTAACTGAATCTCGAGAAGAATATCAGAAAATTTTGAATTCGGTTAGACGCAATGCGCTTAAGCAACGGAGAATTTTAACGGATATCATTGAAAACTATGATAGTTATCCGCGAATGCAAGATGAGCTGGAAAAAACTGCGAAAATTACAACTACTGATTTAACTCAAGCAGTGAAGAAGAACTGGCTAAAAAAAGCAGTCGTAGAAGTCTATCGTAACCCTCTTGCTGGGTTTGATAATAAGAAAAAAGCGGTCACCGTTACTTTGAATGAAGAACAAGAAGCAGCCGTTGATCAAATAAGTAATTCAGTTCAAAAACAAGAATCTAAGACTTATCTACTAGAGGGAATTACCGGTAGTGGTAAGACGGAAGTATATTTACATACGATTAGTAAAACTTTAGATCATGGGCGCAATGCTTTAATGCTGGTTCCAGAGATTTCCTTGACGCCTCAAATGGTGAGTCAAGTTAAAAGTAGATTCGGAAATAAAGTGGCAGTCTTACACAGTAGTTTGTCTACGGGAGAATTATATGATGAATGGCGCCGAATTCGTCGTGGTGAGATTCGAGTAGTAGTGGGAACGCGAAGCGCCGTCTTTGCTCCGATAAAGAATTTAGGACTGATTGTAATTGATGAAGAGCATGAATCTTCATATAAGCAAGAAGATAATCCACGTTACCATGCGCGTAACGTCGCTCTTTGGCGCAGTGATTTTAATAACTGTCCTTTAGTTTTAGGAAGTGCCACTCCATCTTTATATAGTCGAGCTCGTGCCCAAAAAGGGGTTTATCATTTATTAAAGCTTACTAAAAGAGCTAATAATAAAAATTTACCTCAGGTAAACTTGATTGATTTAAAACATGCAGAATTTGCAGGGGATCAGTTTGATTTGTCAACTGATTTGGTAAATGCAATTAAGGATCGATTGTTAAAAAATGAGCAGGTTATTTTGATGCTTAATCGCAGAGGCTTTGCTAATTTTATGTTGTGTCGCGAATGCGGATATGTAATGAAGTGTCCCAATTGTGATTTATCATTGACCATGCATAAGGACACGCATGAAATGCAGTGTCACTATTGCGGCTATACGGCTCCTATCCCAGAAAAATGCCCTAATTGTCAAAGTGATAAGATTCGGTTTTTAGGGACGGGTACGCAAAAAGTTCAGGAAGAATTGGAGCAATTAATGCCAGACGCTAAAATTCTTCGTATGGATGTAGATACTACTCGAAGAAAGGGAAGCTATAAGAAAATTTTGGATAAATTTGGTGATCATGAAGCAGATATTCTTTTGGGTACTCAAATGATTGCTAAAGGCTTGGATTTTCCGAATGTTACCCTAGTAGGAGTGGTGAATGCCGATACTGGATTGTGGGTGCCTGATTATAATGCAGCCGAGCGAACTTTTGAACTGTTAACTCAAGTTGCCGGACGAGCCGGACGAGCCGAAAAAGCTGGTGAAGTCATTATTCAAACGTACAATCCGGAACATTACGCAATTGAATTGGCTCAAACTCAGGATTATGAACGTTTTTATGCTTATGAAATGCAAATGCGTCATGCAGGCAATTATCCGCCATATTATTACACAGTCTTGATTTCAATTGCTTCAAAAAGGGAACAAAATGCGGCTCGAGAAGCTTTTAAAATTAAAAGAAAGCTTGCAAGTAGCTTGCATTCAAATACAATTATTTTAGGACCTACTCCCAGTGCGATTTCAAGATTAAAAAATCAATATTATTATCAAATCCTGGTAAAATATAAAAAAGAAGATAATTTAAATGATTTGCTTCATCAAATTCAGAATTCTGCACAAGAAATTAAAAAATATGGATTAAATGTATACATTGATAATGAACCAGAAAGAATTGTTTAAGGAGAAAATGGAATGACATCAATAATTTTTATGGGAACCCCAGACTTTTCAGTACCAGTTTTAAAGGGATTAGTTGAAAAAGGTTATGAGGTAAAAGCAGTAGTAACTCAACCAGATAAAAAAGTAGGACGTAAACAAAAAATCACTAAGACACCTGCTAAAATTGCGGCAGAAGAACTGGATATCCCAGTTTATCAACCAGTTAAATTATCTGGTTCTAGTGAGTTAGACGAATTAATTGCTATGAATGCAGATTTTATAGTGACGGCTGCTTATGGGCAATTTTTACCAACTAAGTTTTTGAATTCCGCTAAAATTGCTGCAGTAAATGTCCATGGTTCTTTGCTTCCAAAATATCGTGGAGGAGCGCCTATTCAATACTCTTTGATTAACGGAGATAAGGAAACCGGAATTACCATTATGGAAATGGTTAAAAAGATGGACGCAGGCGATATTTATGCTCAAAAGGCAATTGAAATTGAGCCTGACGACACTGCTGGAAGTTTATTTGAAAAACTATCTTACTTGGGTCGTGACTTATTACTTGAAACACTCCCTAAGATTAGTGATGGAAGTGTTCAAAAAGTGACTCAGAATGAAGAAGAAGTGGTTTTCTCTCCAAATATTACTAAGAATCAAGAACGCATTACTTCTAAAATGACTGCTCAAGAGGCTAATAATTTATTGCGTGGCCTCAATCCAGATCCTGGTGCTTATATGATGGTAAATGGCAAGAGATTTAAGGTTTGGAAGGCCGAAGTGGCTGATGAAAGTACAGATTTAGAGGCTGGAAGTTTAGTTGAAAATAAGGGCCGTTTCGCGATTAGTTTTGCTAATAATACGGTGCTTAATCTCCTTGAAGTACAACCAGCAGGTAAAAAGAAAATGCCAATTCAAAGTTTCTTAAATGGTCAAGCAAGTAAATTTACGGTAGGAGAAAAGATTATCGATGACTAACACAGCACGTTCAATTGCTCTAGAAACTTTAATGAGTGTCTTGCAAAATAAATCATATTCAAATTTGAGTTTAAATAATAATTTACGTCAAGCCAAGCTTTCAGTTACTGATCAAAATTTAGCTACTAATTTGGTTTATGGAACGATTCAATATAAGATTTATTTGGAATATCAATTGAAAGGTTTGGTAAAGACTAAGCTTACTGAAAAGTATCTGGAACCTCTTCTTTTAATGTCGATTTATCAAATCCAATTTTTGGATAAAATTCCTACTCGTGCAGTTCTTGACGAAGCTAACAAACTAGCTAAGAAGTTTGGTAAACACCATTCTGCGGGGTATAGAATTGTTAACGGAATTTTAAGAGCCTTTGTACGTCGTGGAGAAGTTTTACCAAATAAAAAGGATGAAGTTGAATATTTAAGTGTAAAAGAAAGTTTTCCAAAATGGCTAGTTGAATATTTTATTAAAAACTGGGGACTTAAAAAGACTGAAAAAATGTTGATTAGTCTAAATCAACCAGCAAAAAATAGTGTGAGATTAGCTTTGAAAGATCAAAAGCAAACATTTTTCCAATTAAAGAAATTAGGATTTAATCCGGAACCTTCTGCCTTGGCTTCTGATAGTGTGATCTTAAGTCATGGAGGAATTGTAGATACTTCATTATTTAAAGAAGGAAAATTAACGGTTCAGGATGAAGCTGCTAGTTTAGTAGTGGAGGCCTTTGATTTTAAGGGAGACGAGGAAGTTTTAGATGCTTGCAGTGCTCCCGGAGGAAAAACAGTCCAGATTGCAGAACATCTTACTACAGGACATGTTACTGCATTGGATATTCATAAGAAAAAGCTCAATCTTGTTCACCAAAATGCGGAGAGAATGGATGTTGCAGATAAGGTTTCTACTAAAGCTATTGATGCCCGGAAAGCTGATGAGTGTTTTTCAAAAGGAGAGTTTGCTAAAATACTGGTAGATGCTCCTTGTTCAGGGTTGGGATTATTAAGAAGAAAACCTGAAATACGCTATAGTAAAACCAAGCAAGATTTAGTTAATCTGCAAAAAATTCAGCTTGATATTTTAGAGCATGTAAGTGGATTATTAGCTCAAAATGGAGAATTGGTTTATTCTACTTGCAGTATCTCTATTCAAGAAAATGAAGAAGTAGTTGAAAAATTTTTGAAGAGTCATCCTAACTTTGAACTTTCAAAGTTTAAGGCAGGCAACTTAACTAGTAATGGAATGCTAAAAATTTTACCAGATAGTTATGACAGCGATGGCTTTTTTATTGCTAAGTTTAAATTACGAGGTTAAATTTTGATTGAAACAGCATTTGCTTCAAGTATTGGTAGAATACGTAAAAGCAACCAAGATTTTGTAAAAGTATTTAAAAATAAAAGCGATACTACATTGGCAATTGTGTGTGATGGTATGGGAGGCCATCAAGGAGGGGATGTAGCATCAACGATGGCGGTAAGTCATTTAGGGCATAATTTTGAATCAACGGATTTTACAGATACAAATAGTGCTCATAAATGGATTGAAGTTCAGTTAAAGTCTGAAAATGAAACAATTTTGAAGACTGCGGATCGTTTCCCCGATTTGAATGGGATGGGAACGACAATTGTTTTAGCTTTTGCCTTTAAAGATACAGCTTTAATTGCCCACTTAGGTGATTCACGAGCATATATTTATGCGGATGGTCATTTTACTCAACTAACGGAAGATCATTCCTTAGTTAATGAACTAGTTAAAATGGGTCAAATTACCAAAGAACAAGCAAAACACCATCCTCAAAAAAATATTATTACCCAAGCTTTAGGGGTTTCTAGCACAATTGATCCTGAATTTCGAAATGTTGCTTTAAACGAAAATGACATCATTTTACTGTGTACAGATGGATTAACTAATTCCTTAAGTGATCCACAGATTCAGCAAATTTTGGCAACCAAAGAACTAAGCTTAAAAGATCGATGCAACAAGTTAATTAATGAAGCAAATCGTTTAGGTGGTGGTGATAACATCACGGTATGCTTGGTTTGGAACAAGGGGGAAGGAAGTAAGTGATCGATAAAGGTTATTTGCTTGGTGAACGCTATCGAATACTGGATACCCTTGGGGAAGGTGGGATGGCTAATGTATATTTAGCTGAGGATATTATCTTGCAGCGAAAAGTAGCCGTTAAAGTGTTAAGATTGGATCTTCAAAAAGAATCACAAATCTTAGCTAGATTTCAACGAGAAGCCTTAGCGACGAGTGAATTGAGTCATCCAAACATCGTATCGGTCCTTGATGTCGGAACTGATCATGGTTTGCCTTATATGGTAATGGAATATGTGGATGGGCCTGATTTAAAAGATTATATTCGGGAAAATTCACCGTTAGATTTGCATGAAGTTATCCGGATTATGGATCAGATTTTGAGTGCGGTAGCATTAGCTCATAAACATAATGTTATTCATAGAGATTTAAAGCCCCAGAATATTTTGATGGATAAACGAGGAAATATCAAAATCGCGGACTTTGGGATAGCCGTAGCTCTAAATCAAAGTTCGATTACTCAAACTAATTCTGTCATGGGATCTGTACATTACATGTCTCCCGAACAAACGCGGGGAGGATTAGTTACTAAACAATCGGATATATATTCCGTTGGGATTATCTTATATGAACTGATTACGGGAAAAGTGCCTTTTAATGGGGATACCCCCGTCTCAATTGCTTTAAAACATGTTCAAGAAGAGATTCCATCAATTAGAGAAAAAGATCCTAAAGTACCCCAAGCTTTGGAAAATGTGGTTTTAAAAGCAACAGCAAAGGATCCACGCGACCGCTATGAGTCAGCTCAGGAAATGAAAAATGATCTTGATACTAGTTTAGATAAAAATCGCGGAGATGAGCCAGTATTTGTGCCTGATCATGGTGTTAATAATGATAAGACGATTATTTTACCGGCCTTTAACTCAGTGAAAAAAGATGATGGGAATGATGATCCACCTGAAAATCCTGATCCGCCTGCTGAGCCGGACCCTCAAGAAAATCCAAAGAAAGGATCATTTTTGGCTACTTTAAAAAAGCATAAATGGTGGTGGATTTTTGTAGGAATTGTCGCAATTTTAATTGTGTGTATGATGGTATTTGCTCTGGATGCAAAGAATAGCGCCAATAAAGCGGCCCAAGGCACTGTCAGGATTCCAGATGTTACTAATTTGACAGAAGAATCTGCTAAAAATCGGCTTGAAAAATCGGGATTAGAATTAGGCAAAATTCACCATCGAAATTCAGATAGTATTGATGCGGGACGCGTAATAAATACTAAACCAAATTCTGGCAATTCGATTACTAGAGGCAAAAGCGTAGATTTAATTATCTCAAATGGTGCCGGAATGGCTAAGGTTCCTGATGTAACGGGGCAAACTTATGAAGCTGCCGTAGATAAATTGCAGGATATGGGATTTGATGTAGTACGAGAAAATCAAATTTCTAATACTGTTTCTCCAGATCATGTGATTGATCAAAGTATCGCAGCGGATGTAGAAGTGAAGCCTAAACAGACGACAATTACTTTGATTGTCTCAAAAGGCCAGCCCCCCAAACCCAAGCCAAACATGATTAAGTTGAAAAATTTGAAGAACTATTCTTTAAAGGGTGCTCAAGATTATGCTAAAGAAAATGGTTTGACCCTTCAAATTTCTGAAAAATATTCTCAAAATGTAGAAAAAGGGATGATTATGGCTATGAGCCCGAATCCTGGCACTAAAGTTGAAAAGGGTTCAACTATTACAATTAGTGTTTCTAAAGGTGAAAAAGAAAAAAATACTGAAACCAATATTACTAAAAACTTTACAGTAGATTATGCACCTCCTAAAAATCTTAAAGAGGATACAGACAATCATAATGAAAAAGAATTAGACAAAGGAAATCACGTTCAAATTTACATTAAAGATGATGATCACTCTTTAAGTAATATTTATCGAGATTTATATATTAAACGAGATATGAGTTTTTCTATTCCATTTAGTTTAAAAAATGGAAGCGGAGAGTTGAGAGTTGTTCGTGATGGACAGACAATATTAAATGAGAAGGTAACTAAATGACAAAAACTGAGGAAGGTACTGTTGTTGGTTTAATAGCCGGCTTTTATGATGTGGAATTAACATCGGGGCAACGAGTTAGAACAAGGGCACGTGGAGTTTTTCGACAAAAAAAGCAAAAGCCTGCTGTTGGAGATCATGTTGAAGTTCAAGTTGATGAAAAGGGGACTAGTTATTTAGTTAAAATTCTTCCACGAATTAATCGGATTGGACGTCCAGCAGTAGCTAATGTGAGCCATGTTTTGTTAGTGGTTTCTGCGGTTCAGCCAGATTTTTCGTTACAATTACTTGACCGTTTCTTAACTTTCTTTTCTTGGCAACGTGTTAATGTTAGTATCTATCTATCAAAAAGTGATTTAATTTCCAAAGAGCAATTAGAAAAAATCAAGACAGACTTGGCTTATTATCAAAAAATAGGGTATCCAGTTTTTTATGAAGCTCAAGATGTAGAAAAGATTATTCAAACAATTAAAAAGGGTGAAATTTGGACTTTAGCTGGTCAATCGGGGGCTGGAAAGTCAACTTTACTTAATAAGCTTAAAAAAGACGCTAATCAATTAACAGGCACAATTTCAATGAGTTTAAATCGAGGAAAGCATACTACTCGTCAAGTACAATTGTTTTCACTTGGAGAGGGCTTTTTAGCTGATACGCCTGGATTCTCTTCAATTGATCTTACCCCAATTAAATTGAACGAATTGTGTAATTATTTTGTTGAATTTAAAAAAGCCAGTGTAAAGTGTAAGTTTAGAGGGTGTCAACATTTAAAAGAACCTGGTTGTGAAGTTAAATTGCTTCTTAAAGAAGGTAAAATTAAACAAAGTCGATATGATGACTATTTAGCTATGAGAACTGAAATCAGCGAAGGTCGGATTCCAGAGTATTTAAAATAAGTTGGAGGGTTCCAGATGATTGCACCGTCAATTTTGAATGCAGATAATTTAAATCTAAAAAATGGTATAAAAAAAGCTGTGGAAGCTGGAATAGGTCGTTTCCATATTGATATTATGGATGGTCATTTTGTACCTAACCTTTCTTTTGGACCAGAGTTAGTTAGTGATTTTAAACGTGAATTTCCAATGACAGATGCCGAAATTCATCTAATGAGTGATGCACCTAAGGTTTTAGTTCCGGAGTTTGTAAAGGCTGGTGCCGATCTCATCGAAATTCATTATGAGGCAATGAGTGAAGAAGAAGTAAATTACTGGCTTGATTATTTGAAGTCTAATGGTGTAAAAACCGGCCTGGTTCTTAATCCAGATACTCCCGTTGAAGTGCTTAAACGTTTTTATTCTAAACTTGATCAAGTGCTTTTAATGACCGTTTATCCAGGATTTGGTGGACAAAAATTTCTTGAAGGTTCTGATGAAAAAATTAGTCGGGCTCGAGAACTTTTAGATCAATTAAATCCTAAAATTAAGATTGAAGTGGATGGCGGAATAAATGCGGAAACTGCCCTAATTGCTAAGAATGCAGGCGCAGAAATCTTTGTGGCAGGCTCTTATATTTTTGGTAGCGGCGATATTGGCGCTCAAGTTAATAAGCTAAGTGAGATTGTAAAATGAAAGCTTACGCACTTTTAGGTGCTCCAGAAGGAAATTGGCCCAATGATATTAGAGAGAGATTTTTAGAAGCAAGAAAAGCTGGAAATTTAATTATTGGGGTAGATCGGGGAAGCCTGCTATTAAATGAATTGGGAATCACTCCTGATTTGGCGATTGGAGATTTTGATTCGCTTAAAAGATTTGAATTAGCTGAGCTTGAAAGTTCTGTTCCTGATATTCGATATTCTAATCCTATCAAGGATTTGACTGATTCCGAGCTAATGATTAAAGTTGCTTTTGAGGATTATCACGTTGATAATCTTACTATTTTAGGCGCAACTGGTGGTCGCATAGACCATTATTTAGTTAATTTGTTAATGATGCTCAGACCTAGGGTTAGAAAATTTATTGAAAAAGTTACTTTGATTGATAAGCAAAATAAAATTAGATTTTACAGTTCAGGAAAGCATCTGATTAAAAAGGCTTCAGAATACTTTTATTTTGGAATTTGGAATTTAACACCGGTGAAAAATTTAAATATTTTGAAGGCTAGATATGAACTAAGAAACTTTTCTAGTGATTATCAGCAGGTTTTTTCTTCCAATGAATTTAGAAGAGATCAATCCTTTTTTGAATTAGATTTTGAAAAGGGGATAGTTGCTGTGATTTTCTCTAAGGATGTTGATCGTTTTCATAATGTAAAAAGAATTTGAGACTGAGCTCAAATTCTTTTTTATTTTTGGAAAAAATGAGTAAAATAGAAGTAAAGTATGATTATACAAAAGAGGTCAAGACTATGAAATATACAGATTTTGAAAAAGATATCGCAGACTTTGATAATGGCCGTTATGAAGCTCGTCTTCACAGAGATGCGGAAAAGGAAAAGCATCATCAAGTAGATGTTTATGATAAAAAGAAGAAGAGGACTATTGCTAGTATTGCAGGTGATGACACCAATATTTTGCAACAAGATTTGGGTATGCCAACTAAATTAGGTGAAATGATCACCGATTATGCTTACACGCCTTTAGATGAAAGAATGGCTGATGAAATTCCTGCTGATGATATTCACAATAATACAGAAAGATAAAAAAGCATCCCTAAATTGGGATGCTTTTTGCATAATAAAAACCCTTCAGAAATTCATCTAGGAGGGCTTGGTCATTACTAGACACGAGTTACTTTACCAGACTTCAAAGTCTTGGTTGAAACCCAAACGCGCTTTGGCTTACCGTCAACAAGAATGCGAACTTTTTGAAGGTTTGGCTTCCAAGCACGACGAGCTGAATTCAATGCGTGTGAACGTTTGTTACCAAAAGTAGTCTTCTTACCTGTCACAAAATCTTTTGCCATTTGCTAAACCTCCTTTATTTGTGTTTTCATACTTAATTACGATAGCATATGTTTGAACTCTTTTCAATAAGAAAAGTATTTTTTATTGAAATCAGTTTTGATGAGCGTTTAGTGAATTACTATGATAAAATAAATGCGTATATTAAGACAATGAGACGGAGGACAAAAATGGCTGTTAAAATCAAAACAAAAGATGGTTTGATAGATATTTCAAACGGAGTAATTGCAACTGTTGTTGGTGGTGCAGCTACGTCTAATTACGGCGTTGTTGGAATGGCTTCAAAAAATGCCATTCGCGATGGCTTTGATGGTATTCTTAATCGAGCTAATTACAAGCGCGGTGTTGTTGTTAAGTCAAAGGATAATAAGATTACGGTTGATGTTTATATTATCGTTGGATATGGTTTGAAACTTTCAGAAGTTAGCCGTAATGTTCAAGATAGCGTTAAATTCAATTTGAAGAATCAGTTAGGAATTGATGCTAAATCGGTTAATGTTATTGTACAAGGTGTAAAGGTACTTGACGAATAACGCAAGCGGAGGTTAAGAATATTGGTTTTAAAAGAAATAGATAGTAAACAATTTAGAGATATGGTTCGTGTAGCCACTCACCGAATGGGAAAAAATGCGGAATTTGTTAATTCCTTGAATGTTTTCCCCGTTCCAGATGGTGATACTGGTACTAACATGAATTTAACCATCGAAAGTGGAGCTAAAGCAGTTGCTGAAAATCCAAGCACAAGTGTTGGAGATTTGACTGAAAGCTTAGCTAAAGGGATGTTAATGGGGGCGCGTGGAAACAGTGGGGTTATTACTTCACAATTGTTTAGAGGAGTCTACAAGGCTACTCAAGGCATGAAAACTTTAAATGCCCAAGAATTAGCTAATGCTTTTTCAAACGGAGTTGCAACTGCTTATAAGGCAGTTATGAAGCCTGTTGAAGGTACAATTTTGACGGTTGCTCGTGTTGCCGCAACTGAAGGTGCAAGTAAGGCAAGCGAAACTGAAGACGTTGAAGAAGTTATGAAAGCAATCGTTGAAGGAGCTAAAAAGGCCTTAAAGACTACGCCAGATTTACTTCCAGTTCTGAAGCAAGTAGGTGTAGTTGATTCTGGTGGTCAAGGATTACTATTTATCTATGAAGGATTTTTAGAAGGTCTTCTTGGAGAAAACTTTGCAGATCAATATCAACCCGATGAAACTGAAATGGACGAAATGATTAATGCCATGCACCACCAATCCGTCCAAAGTCAATTAGCTACTCAAGATATTACTAATGGTTACTGTACGGAAATCATGGTTGATTTGACTGCTGACGTACCAAATAAAAAGCCTTTTGAATTAGAAAAGTTTAGAGAACACTTATCTAACTTGGGAGATTCTTTACTTGCGGTTTCTGATGGTGAAGTAGCTAAAGTTCACGTTCATACTGAACACCCTGGAGATGTGTTCCAATATGGTAGTCAATTTGGTCAACTAGGTAAAATTAAGATTGACAACATGCGTATCCAACATGAAACGATTGTTGATAATGATGAACAAAAGCAAGAAGCAGTTGATTTTGCTGTAATTGCAGTGGCTTCAGGAAATGGAATTCGCAAGTTGTTTGAAAGCGAAGGCGTCAATAGAATTATTTCTGGTGGCCAAACTATGAATCCATCTACTGCAGATATTGTAGATGCAATTAAAAAATCTGGTGCTAAGCAAGCTATTATTTTGCCAAATAACGGCAATATTGTGATGGCAGCTAAGCAAGCAGCTGAAGTAAGTGATATTCCAGTCGGGATTGTGCCAACTAAGACAATTTCTCAAGGTTTGACTGCGATGCTTTCGTTTGATCCAAACGCTTCCGTAGATGAAAACGTTGAAGCAATGACTGAAGATCTTGATACTGTTGTTTCTGGTGAAGTAACTCAAGCTAATCGTGATACTGTGATTGATGAAATTGAGATTCACAAGAATGATTACTTGGGAATTGTAGATGGCAGTATTCGCATAGATAATCCAAATTTGATTAATGCGACTGTTCAAATGATCGAAAAGATGTTAGATGAAGATTCAGAAATCGTTACTTTGATGTATGGTCGTGATTCTAATAAGTCTCAAGCAGAGCAAGTAGTTGAAAAGTTGGAAGCCAGTCATGATGACCTTGAATTTGAAATTCATGATGGTGGCCAACCAGTTTATAATTTCTTAGTTTCAGTTGAATAAAAATGAATAATGCGTTATTTACTCCGGTGACAGATTTAAAGGGTGTCGGGACAAAGACTGCAGCTGATCTTGGAAGCTTAGGAATATACAGTATTTATGATTTGCTATATTATTTTCCTTTTCGCTATGATGAATTAGAGTCAATGCCACTTGATCAAGTCATGGATGGTCAAAAGGTAATGCTGAAAGGGATTGTTGCAACGGAACCTTTTGTTAGTCGATTTGGTTATAAAAAAACGCGCCTAAGTTTCAAATTAAGAATTGACCATGAAGTTGTCATGGTCAATTTTTTTAATCAGCCTTGGTTAAAAAGTAAAATTGAAATTGGTAAAGATGTGGCTATCTATGGAAAATACAATTTAGCTAGACAATCTTTATCAGCTTTTAAGTTTGTTGCTGCTAAAGAAAATGATAGTGGTTTAGCACCAGTTTATCCGGTGAATAAACATATTCATCAGAAAAAACTGGTTAGTTTAATTAAATTAGCTTTAGATGAATATTTGGAAAATGTTGAAGACATTGTTCCCCTGCAAATCCGTCAAAAGTATCGCTTGCTTTCTGATAAAGATTTAGTGAAGTGGATGCATAAACCAAATAATATTTCTCAAGCTGAAATTGCAAAGAGGAGTGCAATTTTTAGAGAATTCTATCTCTTTCAAATTCAGCTTGCGCTCTTAATGAATGAAAATTCTAAGCAGTCACAGGGATTTGCTAAAAAATATGACTTGCAAGAAGTAGCCAAATTAACAAAATCCTTGCCTTTTGAGCTCTCTCATGACCAAAAGCATGTGATTAACGAGATTTTTGCTGATATGCATTCACCGCGTCAAATGGGACGCCTACTTCAAGGGGATGTAGGATCAGGGAAAACCATTGTAGCTGTTTATGCGATTTATGCGGCAATTACGGCGGGGTATCAAGCGGCATTGATGGTACCAACCGAAATTTTGGCGACCCAACATTTCAAAAAAATTGACGAACTTTTGCGTCCTCTAGGAGTAAGAGTTGCGCTTTTGACTGGAAATACTAAAACCTTAGAAAGACGTGAAATATATCGGGAATTAACTGACGGTACAATCAATGTGGTGATCGGCACCCACGCTTTGATTCAGAATAATGTGATTTTTAAAAAGCTCGGGTTGGTTATTATTGATGAACAGCACCGTTTTGGGGTAGGGCAAAGGCGTTCTCTGATTAATAAAGGAGAAAATCCTGATGTTTTAGCTATGACGGCAACGCCAATTCCTCGTACTTTGGCTTTAACGGTTTATGGCGATATGCAAGTTTCAGAAATCCATGAACTTCCATCCGGTCGCAAGCCGATTATTTCCAATTGGAAAACTAGCAGTCAAATGGATGAAGTTTATCAAAAAATGCATGAACAATTAAAAGCTGGTTTTCAAATCTATGCGGTGACGCCTTTGATTACCGAATCAGAAGCACTTGATTTGAAAAATGCGGAGACTCTTCATGCTAAACTTAAGCATGATTTTCCAGATCAGAATGTTGTCTTGTTGCATGGCCAAATGTCTGGTGCTCAAAAAGATGAAATTATGACGGATTTTGTCAATAAAAAAATTGATATTTTGGTCACGACGAGTGTAATTGAAGTGGGCGTAGATGTTCCTAATGCTAACATGATGGTAATTTACAATGCTGATCGTTTTGGCTTAAGCCAGCTCCATCAGTTAAGAGGGAGAATTGGCCGTGGAAAAACACAAAGTTACTGTTATTTTGTTGCTGATCCAAAAACTGAATCTGGAAAGGCTAGAATGAAAATTATTGCGCAAATTTCCGATGGCTTTAAATTGGCCGAAGAAGATTTGAAAATGAGAGGCCAAGGGGATTTATTTGGTAAAGCTCAATCAGGTGTGCCTGAATTTAGGGTAGGCAATGTAGTAAATAACTACAATACTCTAGTTGTTGCTCAAAAAGTTGCTCGCATTTTGGTTAAAGAAGATCCTAATTTAACAAATTCTAGTCATAAATTTTTAAAACAGGTGTTAAAATATAAAGAAGTACAACAAAATCGAGACTAAAAAGATTGTGATGATTTATTATGAAAAAAATTGCGATTGATGCAATGGGTGGAGAAAATGCACCTAAAGCAATAATTGATGGTGTTTTAAAAGTAAAATCAGAATTACCTGATACTAGGTTTATTTTATTTGGCGATAAAGAAGAAATTCGCAAGCTCCTCCCTAAAGATCAGATTAATGATCAATTGGAAGTAGTACCTACTACAGAAGTAATCAATGATGAAGATGAGCCAGTAAGAGCAATTCGTCACAAAAAAGATTCTTCAATGGTTGTTGCAGCTAATTATGTTAAAGAAGGAAAAGCCGATGCTTTGTTTTCTTTAGGTAATACAGGAGCACTTCTTGCGTGTGGAATTTTCATTATTGGTAGAATTAAAGGAATTGCACGTCCAGGATTAATGCCAACTTTACCTGCTCAAAATTCTGATCGTGGATATAATATTATTGATGTTGGAGCAAATGCTAAATCTAAACCCGAATATATTTTAGAATGGGCTCAAATGGCAAGCTATTATGCTAAAAAGATTCGTGGTGTTGAAAATCCAAAAGTTGCACTTTTAAATAATGGTGCTGAAGATGATAAAGGTGATGAACTTCATCAGGAAGCTTATAAATTACTCAAAGAGAGTGATTTAAATTTCATCGGTAATATTGAAGGTAACGAATTAATGACAGGAAAGGCGGATGTGGTAGCTACTGACGGTTTTTCTGGTAACATTGCTTTAAAGAGTATCGAAGGAATGTCGAGTGTTTTGCTTCACTCTTTAAAAGATAGTTTACTTAACAACGGTCTAATGACAAAGGTTGGCGCTTTGTTAATTAAAAATGCTGTTTCAGATTTACGGTCTAAATATGATACAGCTAAGCATGGGGGAGCAGTTTTAATGGGAGTCAACGCTCCTGTAGTCAAAACCCATGGTCGTTCTAACGAAAGACCAATTTATTACACTCTTAAGCAAATTGATAAAATATTAGATGAAAAGTTAATTGATGAATTTAAGCAAAACTTTTCTAATAAAAAGGAGAATTAAATATGACAGAAGAAGAAATTTTTAACAAAATTAGTGCAATGATTGCTGATAACTTTGATATTGATCAAGACAAGATTACTAAAGACACTGATTTTACTAATGATTTAGATGCTGATTCTATCGATTTAGTTGAATTTATTTTACAACTTGAAGATGAATTTGGCGCAGAAATTCCTGATGAAGAAGCCGAAAAAATAAAAACTGTAGGTGATGCAGTTGCTTATGTTAAGGCTCATCAAGGCTAGTTTTTAATAAAAAAAGACCGGTCCTCCATTTGCATGGGGCCGGTTTTGTGTTTATAATTAGAAATTAAATTAAGAAAGTTTAAAACACTTTAATATTTTGAAAAATGGAGGAATGGCTTTTGGAGAAGCAGAGCGATCTCTTATTAGATATACAGCACTTGCATACTGCATATCGTTTGCAAGGGAAATTTTATGATGCTGCAGATGATGTCAATCTGACTCTAAAGCGCGACGAGATTTTAGCCATTGTAGGTGAATCTGGCTGTGGTAAGAGTACGATTGCTTCAAGTATTATTGGTTTATATGACCATAAGAATACTAAAGTCACTGGCGATATTTTATATAATGAATTGAATTTAGTGGGTTTAAATGAATCTTTGTTTAATAAGATTCGTGGAGATAAGATTGGAATGATCTTCCAGGATCCGTTAGCTAGTTTAAATCCATTAATGCGTGTAGGAGACCAGGTTGCAGAAACTTTGTATTATCACACGGATATGAATGAAAAACAACGTAAGGCCCGAGTAATTGAATTGTTTAATCAGGTAGGGATGCCTCGTCCTGAAGAAATGTACGAGATGTATCCACATGAATTATCTGGAGGGTTGCGCCAGCGTGTAGTAATCGCTATGGCAATTGCATGTAAGCCAGAAGTAATTATTGCAGATGAGCCAACAACTGCATTAGATGTAACTATTCAAGCTCAAATTTTGGATTTGTTGCAACAAATCCAAAAGCAATCCCATTCAGGTATTATTTTGATTACTCACGATTTGGGGGTTGTAGCAGAAACAGCTGATGAAGTTGCCGTTATGTATGCTGGTCAAATCGTTGAAAAGGCCGATGTAAAAACAATTTTTAAAAATCCATTGCATCCTTATACCAGATCATTGCTGAATTCTATGCCTCAAAGTGATGATGATTCTGAAGATTTGCACGTAATTCACGGTACAGTTCCATCTTTAAAGAATATGCCTCGTGAAGGGGATCGATTTGCTGCTAGAATTCCGTGGATTCCAGCGAGTGTGCATGAGAAAGATCCAAAAATTCACGAAGTAGCTCCGGGTCACTGGGTAAGATGTACTTGTTGGAAAACGTTCCACTTTGAAGATGACAAAGACAAGAAAACAGTCAATGCAGCAAGTGGGGAGTAGTTTATGGCTAAAGAAATAATACAAATTAAAGATTTAAAGGTCTATTATCCAATTCGGTCGGGATTTTGGAATAGGGTAACTGATTATGTTCGAGCAGTTGATGGAATTAATTTCTCAATTGGCGAAGGTGAAACCTATGGCTTAATTGGTGAATCTGGATCAGGTAAATCTACTACTGGTAAGGCAATTGTTGGGGTTGAAAAAGTATCTGGCGGTCAAATTATCTATAAAGATATGGATATCACTAAACCAGCTAACAGAAGACACCTTAACTATAATAAAGATGTTCAGATGATTTTCCAGGATTCAATGTCTAGTTTGAATCCTCGAAAGAGAATTGAAGACATTATTGCTGAACCAATTCGGAATTTTGAAAATTTAACTACTGATCAAGAACGTGACCGTGTTCAAGATTTGCTTGATATTGTAGGGATGCCGAGTGATGCAATTTATAAATATCCACATGAATTTTCTGGTGGGCAACGTCAAAGAATTGGGGTAGCGCGTGCAGTTGCTACTAATCCAAAATTAATTGTGGCTGATGAACCAACTAGTGCATTAGATTTATCTGTTCAAGCTCAAGTATTAAACTTTATGAAGCATATTCAGCAAGAATATAATATTGCATATTTGTTTATTTCTCATGATTTGGGTGTAGTTAAGCATATGTCTGAGAACTTAGCTATTATGCACCGGGGACGTTTAGTCGAACTTGGAAGTAGAGAAGAAATTTATAAGCACCCAATTCATATTTATACTAAACGGCTTCTTTCAGCTATTCCGGAAGTTGATGTTGATCATCGCGCCGAGCATAAAGCTCACCGTGAAGCAGTTGAAAAAGAGTTTGAAGAAAATCAAAGTAAATGGTATGACAAAGACGGCCGTGTATTTCCATTAAAGCAAATTGCACCAAAACACTGGGTAGCTATCCCTGAGAGTGAAGTACAAGAAGCGAAGTTAGAAGAACGAGAAGAAAAGGAGAGTGATTAAACATGTGGAAAACGATTTTACGGCGTTTGTTGATCATGATCCCTCAATTGATTATTTTGAGTATCTTGGTTTTCTTACTAGCTAAAATGATGCCAGGGGATCCATTTAGTGGATCAATTAACCCTAATACGGACCCTAAGCAAATTGCCGCTTTAAGACAAGCCGCAGGTTTAAATGACCCTGTATGGGTTCAGTATTGTCGATGGATTGGAAATTTGTTCCATGGCGATTTGGGGCAAAGTTATATTCAGCACGTACCAGTAACTTCATTGATTGCTGACCGTGCAGTTAATACTTTCTGGTTATCACTTTTGACCACCATCTTAACTTATGCAATTGCGATTCCTTTAGGAATTACAGCAGGTCGTCACCAAGATCAATGGCAAGATCAAGCAGTTCAAATTTTTAACTACATTACTTTTGCTACTCCTGGATTTGTATTCTACATTTTAGGTTTGTGGTTGTTTGGTTTTACTTTAGGTTGGTTCCCAATTTCAGGTTCCGTTTCAGCTAGTGCGACTGGCTTTTGGGGAGTACTGTGGAGTAGGTTAGATCATATGATTTTACCAGCTATCTTGTATGCTTTGATTACGACGACTGCCACAGTTCAATACTTGAGAACTGGAATTGTTGATAACAAGGTTGAAGATTACGTAAGAACTGCTCGTAGTAAAGGGGTTCCAGAAAATGTGGTCTTCCATAAACATATTTTAAGAAACTCACTTTTACCAATCGCTGCCTTCTTTGGTAATACAATTACTGGGCTTCTTAGTGGTTCAATGATTATTGAAACAGTATTTAGTTACCCAGGAATGGGGAAACTTTTCCTAGATTCTATTGGTCAACGTGATTACACGACGTTGACTGCACTTATTTTGATTTTTGGTATTTTAACCTTAATTGGTAACTTGTTATCCGATATCATTATGAGTATTATCGACCCACGTATTAGAATTCAGTAAGGAGGTAGAGACAATGGCTGAGAAAGAAAACAAGAAAAATGAAACAGTAAAAAATGAAAAGCCAAAGGCTTCTCTTCCACCTTCTGGATTCAAGGTAGTAATGCGAGAAGTATTCCATGATAAAGTTGCTTTTACTGCCTTTATCATTATTGTATTAATTTTGATCTTCACTTTTGGTGGATCGCTATTTTTAAACAAGTCACAAATTACAGAAATTAATATTGCAGATGCTTACTATGGTTGGGGTGAAGCAGGTCACCTCTTAGGAACTGACGATGGTGGACGTGATATTCTGAAATTATTAATCATGGGTGGACGTAACTCTATCTTGATTGGTGTTTCTGTTACTGTTATCACTGAAGTCATTGGTTTAGTAGTAGGACTTGTATCTGGTTACTACGGTGGTGGGATTGATTCAATTATCATGAGAATTGTGGACTTCGTTCAGATTTTGCCACAATTCCCAATCATTATTGTTTTAACTACGGTTATTCCTAACTATAATGCTGTAACTTTAGTTTGGCTGATGTCAATGTTCTACTGGACGACAACTGCTCGTTACTACAGATCCTTTGTTTTATCACAACGTGATCGTGATTATGTTTTGGCTTCAAAGACTTCAGGATCAAGTGATTTACAAATCATGTTCCGTGAAGTTTTACCAAACATTACTTCAATGATTATTATTGATGTTGTTTTAACTGTTGCAGGTAATATTGGGATTGAAACTTCATTATCCTTCTTAGGATATGGGTTACCGACTACTACCCCATCCCTTGGTACATTGATTGGATTTGCTAATGACCCTGTAAACGTTGTTAACCGTCCATGGTTATGGCTTCCAGCTACAGTACTTTTGTTAGTTATTTCATTAAGTATTAACTATGTGGGACGTGCTTTGCAACGTGCTGGGGATGCAAGACAACGTGAAAATTAAATATTTTGAGAAAGAGCTGTTATTCTTTGGAATAATGGCTTTTTGCTTGTATGAAAATAACATAAATATTAAAAATGTTTTCATAAAGCAGTTGCATTTTTAATAATTAGTGTTAAAATTTAATCATTAACTTGATTTCAGAACATAAAAAACATAGTTTGTTCCAAAAAAATATTGGGGGAATAAAAATATGAAAAAATCTAAATTATTAGGCTCAGTTGGTGTAGTAACTGCTGCAGCTTTAGCTTTAGTTGCTTGTGGTAAGAGTGGCAACGATAATTCTGGTGCTAATGACGCTAAGAAGTTTCCAGCAGCAACTCCTAAGAAGGCTGTCAAGCAAGGTGGAACTGTAAACGTTGCCCTTGAATCTGATACACCATTTACTGGTATTTTCTCAGATGAACTTCAAACTGTTTCTAGTGACTCAGAAGCAGCTGCACCTGGTAACGAATCACTTTTTGATACTGATGATCATTACAAGATTAATAATAAAGGTGCCGCTACTATGAAGCTCGACCGTGCTAATAAGACCGTTACTATCACGGTTAAAAAAGGTGTTAAGTGGGCTGATGGTAAACAAGTAAATGCTAAAGACTTGGAATATCCATATGAAATTTTAGCCAACAAGAAGACACAAGCTCAAAGATACAGTAGCCAACTTGAAGAAATTGAAGGTATGAAAGAATACCACGAAGGCAAAGCTAACAAGATTTCGGGTATTGAAATGCCAGATGGTGAAAATGGAAGAACTATTGTCATTCACTTCAAAGAAATGAAGCCAGGTATGTACTACAGTGGTAACGGCTACTTCTGGGAAGCTGCTGCTCCATACCACTACTTGAAGGATGTTCCATTTAACAAACTTCAATCATCTGATCAAATCAGAAAACGTCCATTAACTTTTGGTCCATTTAAAGTTTCTAAGATCGTTCGTGGTCAATCAGTAACCTATGTACCAAATAAATATTACTGGCGTGGTAAACCAAAGCTAAACAAGGTTACAGTTCAAGTTGTTTCACCGAATTCAGCTTCACAAGCCATTAAGAGCCATAAATTTGATATTGCAACAGTTATAAATTCACAATGGAATCAAGTAAAAGATACTAAGAGTGTTAACTTCGTAGCTCAAATTCCGTTATCATATAATTACTTGGCCTTTAAGGTTGGTAAATGGGATGCCAAGAAAGGTGTAAACGTAATGGACAAGAGTTCTAAGATGAACAATAAGTCCTTACGTCAAGCTATTGCTTATGGTATGAATGTTGCAGCTGTTGATAAGCGTTATACTCAAGGTTTAAGTTTCCCAGTTAAGACTTTAATTCCAGCTCAATTTGGTGACTATCACGACAGTAGCGTGAAAGGTTATAGCTACAACTTAAAGAAAGCTAACCAAATTTTGGATAAGGCTGGCTACAAGAAGAAAGGTAAGTGGCGTGTCCAACCTAACGGTAAGCCTCTTAAGATTAAGCTTCTTGCTATGAGTGGTAACTCAACTCAAGAACCAATTATTCAAAATTACATCCAACAATGGCATAAGTTAGGCTTAAATGTCTCCTTAACTGGGGGCCGTTTGACGGAAGCTAACTCATTCTACGACAAGGTTCAAAATGATGATCCATCAGTAGATATGTTCTTAGCTGGTTGGAACTTGGCTTCTGAACCATCACAAGCAAGCATGTACGGTGAAACTTCTCCAATGAACTACAGCCGTTTCGTAACCAGCAAGAATAACAAGTTACTTGATGAAATGGATTCACAAAAGTCATTTAACCACAAGTATCGTGTTGACAAGTTCCATGAATGGCAACAATACATGAATGATGAAGCTTATGTTGTTCCAACAAGTAATGCGTACACTGTTACTGCAGTGAACAATAAGATTACCGGCTTCTCAACTAAGCCATCACAAAACAACAACGGTCACCAATTATGGTACCAAGTTGGTTATGCTAAGTAATTCTTATATATAAAACTTTCTTAATAATAAAGATAGATATTCTAAGTGAATATCTATTTTTTGTTAGGCAAAAATAAATTTTAATACTAAGATAATTTTATTTGTAATAATTTAAGAAAGAGAAAAATAATATGAAAGGGATTAAACTATTTGGAGCGATCAGTTTAATATCTGTGGTTGCTCTTAATTTAGGTGCTTGTGGGAAGTCAAATAATACTCAAAGTTCGAATACCGATGTTAAGAATTTTAAATCGGCAGTTCCTACTAAGACTGCCAAAAAGGGTGGGGTAGTCAAAGTAGCGATTGAAACTGACACGCCTTTTAGTGGGATTTTTAACCATAAATATCGAATTGATAAGTTCCATGAATGGCAAAAGTACATGGATGATGAAGCTTATGTAGTACCAATTAGTAATTCCTATAAAATCACAGCTGTGAATAAAAATATTACTGGCTACTCACTTCAGCCATCGGATTCCAGTGGTAATAGTTTCCCTAACTGGTATAAAGTGGCATATGTAAAATAAAAGTTCAAAAGGGCATACTTCAATTATTTAGGAAGTAGCCCTTTTTGCTGGCCTTTTATAGGGGGAAAACTGGTATAATTTTAAGTGATGAAAGGGCAAAGAGATTATGGTAAGTACTAAATTTATAAATCAATTAAATCAAAAATATGGAATTAGGTTTCATAATGAAAAATTATTAGAAGAAGCTTTTACGCATTCTTCTTATGCAAATGAGCATCCCAACGATGGTATTCGCGATTATGAAAAGTTGGAATTTCTTGGGGATGCTGTCTTAGAACTTGCAGTATCTGATTATTTATACCGCCATTTTCCTAAATTAAATGAAGGGGAATTGACCCGTTTAAGATCGAATGTTGTAAGAACTGAAGGCTTTTCGGAATTTGCAATTGAATGTGGTTTTCAAAATGAGATTAACCTAGGTCGCGGAGAAGAAAAAGCCGGTGCTCGAAATCGTAAAACTTTACTAGAAGACGTTTTTGAAGCATTTAATGGAGCTCTTTTTTTAGATCAAGGAATGGACGGAGTTCAAAAATTTTTAAAGAAAACCGTCTATCCTTTGATCGATAAAGGGGAGTTTACTGATTCACGAGATTATAAGACGGATTTGCAGGAATTTTTACAACAAAATGGTCCTGTAAAGATTGAATATCAAGTAATTAGTGAGTCTCAAATGCCATCTCATTTTGTAGTTGAATTAAAAATTAACGATAAAGTTCAATCAACTGGTGAAGGTCACAATAAAAAAGCGGCAGAACAACAAGCAGCAAAAGCGGCACTACAAAAGCTTGAATAGGGGGACGACGTGTGCCATTAACAGAATTAATTATTGATGGTTTTAAATCATTCGCTGATAAAACAACTATTCATTTTGATCAAGGAATAACTGGAATTGTTGGGCCAAATGGTAGCGGTAAAAGTAATATCACGGAGGCTATCAGATGGGCAATGGGGGAATCAAGAGCTAAGAGTTTACGTGGAAGTAGCATGAAAGATGTTATTTTTGCAGGAAGTGAGTTACGTAAGCCACTTAATCGGGCAGAAGTAACTTTAGTTTTTGATAATCATAATCATGAGTTAAAATTTGATAATGAAAAAGTTGCAGTTACTAGAAGAATTTTATATTCTGGTGATAGTGACTATTTGATTAATAATCAATCTGTGCGATTAAAAGATATTAGGACACTCTTTTTAGATTCTGGAATCTCACAAAATAGTTTAGCTATTATCTCGCAAGGAAGAGTAGATCAAATTTTGAATTCACGTCCTGAGGAACGGAGGATCATTTTTGAAGAAGCTGCGGGAGTTTTGCATTTTAAAGAACAAAAAGAGATTGCTCAAAATGAATTAGTTAAGACTAATGATAACTTGATTCGAATCAATGACATTGTTAAAGAACTTGAAAAGCGAATTGAACCTCTTCATGAGCAAAGTTCTCTAGCCAAAGAATATAAATTTCAGAAAAAACAACTCGATCAAAAATTGAAGACCTTATTGGCTTTTGAAATTGAAACTTTAAATAAAAAGAGAAAACAGATTCAATCAAAAGCTGATAAAAATCAAGTTTTACTTGAACGTTTAGATAGTGAATTTGCGGATTCTCAAGAAGCTGTTGCTTCTAAAAAAGAAGAATATCAGCTTCTTAATGAAAAGCGGGAACAGACGCAAAACGAGTTGCTAAAAATTACTAATCAAGTTTCAAAATTAAATGCTGATTTACAGATTTCTGAGCAATCTAAGCAATATGATGAAGCTACTAAAAATGAATACCAAACTCAACTTAAAGATTTAGAAGTTCAGATTAAGACACTTACAGCTGAATTAGCAAGGCTTGATGAGGAAAAAGATAATTTAACTGCTTCTCAATCAAAATTAAAAGAAAAAAGAAATGATTTAGTTGCTCAGCTACATGATGATCCTAATGAGCTTGATCAAAAGTTAGAAGAAATGCGCAATAGCTATATTCAGCTTTTACAAGATCAAACAACTAATAATAACCAATTAGTGTATTTAAAAGCTGAACTCAAAAAAGCTACTAATGATCAGTCTTCTCAAGATAGCGCAGTCACTAAACAATATGAAGAAGCTAATAAACAATTAGCTAAATTAAAAGAGACTAGTCAAAAATTAAACACTCAAAAGAATGAAACTGAAAGTCAATTAACTTCACTAAAGAAGAGACATGCAGATCTAGAAGAACAAATTACTACCTTGCGTCAATTGGTTAATAATGAACGCAATGATCTTCAGAAAATTAATGCACGTTATGAGGCACTTTCTAGCATTCAAAAGCGTCATGAGGGCTACTATCTTGGAGTTAGAAGTGTTTTAAACCACGTAGATAACTACCCGGGTGTAATTGGTGTAATTGGCGAATTATTAACTTTTTCTTCAAATCTTGAGGCGGCGATTACTACAGCTTTAGGAAGTGGAGTTCAGAATCTAGTTACCGATACGCGAATTAGTGCGCGAAATGCTATTAACCAGCTCAAGCATGCTCATGCTGGTCGAGCAACGTTTTTACCTTTAGATGGTTTGCGTCAGCATTCAATACCTTCATCAACAGTTACAATTTTAAAATCATTTGATGGTTTTAAAGGAATAGCTAGTGAGTTGGTAGAAAGTAAAACAGATGTAGATATTACAGCTGCGATTAACTATTTGCTGGGTAGTGTGATTGTGGTAGATAATATTGATACGGCATTGGCAATTTCTAAGCGAGTTAATCGTTACCGCATTGTCACCTTGGATGGGGATGTGATTTCTCCAGGAGGATCAATGACGGGAGGGATGCGCAACCAACAAAATAATTCTCCGCTTCAAACAATAACTGAAATTAATAAACTTGAAGAACAAATTGCGAAGATTAAAAAGCAATTTGCAAGTGATAATCATAGTTTGCAAGACTTGCTGGAAGATGAACTTGCTTTACAAAAAGAAATTGATAAACATAATAAACGGCTTCAAAATTTAAGTCAAAAATTAAATGAAGCGGCTATTTCTTATCAAAATGAGGAAAAAGAAGTTAAACGTCTTGCAGATGCAAATGCTTTATTTGATATAAAAAGTAAGGAACGTGCACAATCAATTAAAAAGCTAGAGCAAGATATTGAATTAGCTGAAAATAAGCGTGAAAGTCTTACACTCGATGGTAAAAAACAAGAAAATGCAATTGCAGAATTAAGAACAAGAATTAAAAATTTCTCTGTTTTGAATAAAGAAGTTCAAGCTAAGATTTCTGAGCTTGATCCTGAAATTGCGGTATTTTCTAATAAGCTAGAAAACTTGCTTGCTCAACAAGAAGATAAGTCTTTGCAATTGCAAAATAGTAAAGATCAGCTGCAGAATTTAACTAAGAAATTAGCAGCTTTAGGACAAGATCGAGAACTTTCTTTGAAAAAACGAAAAGACTTACAAGGTCAGTTAGAAAGCTTGTCCGAACAAAAGGAAGATTTACAAAAAACTTTACAAGACATTTCATCAAAACTTGGGCAGGTTAATGCTCAAATTAATCAATTAGATCAAGTTGCAAGTCGAAATTATGATTTACGTAAAAATGCGGCTGTAGAACAAGAAGAATTTTCAGTTAAACTCGCTAAGCTAAATACAGAAATTGATCAACGTTTAGAAACTTTAAGTACCGATTATTCAATGACTTATGAAGCTACGATTAA
Source organism: uncultured Lactobacillus sp. (assembly GCA_947575965.1). Taxonomy (GTDB): domain Bacteria; phylum Bacillota; class Bacilli; order Lactobacillales; family Lactobacillaceae; genus Lactobacillus. Next base: position 41,924 of record CANPPJ010000001.1, read on the forward strand.
TCAAGCTGATGTTGAAAACACGGAAAAAATTCGCAACGAACTAAAAAGGAGCGTTAAATTACATAGGATGTCGATTGCGGATATTGGACCTGTTAACTTAGATTCAATTGAAGAATATGATGAGGTCAAAGAGCGTTATGATTTCTTAAGTGGTCAGCAAGATGACCTATTAAAGGCGCGAGAAGACTTAAAGAACTCAATGACCGAACTTGATGATGAAGTAAAGGCGCGCTTTAGTGAAACCTTTACTAAGGTAGCAGATGGATTTACTAAGATTTTCCCTGTAGTATTTGGTGGGGGAAATGCCAAATTAGTTTTAACAGATCCAGATGACATGTTAAAAACTGGGGTCGAAATTATTGCGCAGCCACCTGGTAAAAAACTTCAACGCTTAAGTCTTTTATCGGGGGGAGAACGGGCTTTAACAGCTATTACATTATTGTTTGCCATGCTTCAGATTAATCCAGTTCCATTTTGTGTATTGGATGAAGTAGAAGCAGCTTTAGATGACGCAAATGTAACGCGTTTTGCTCAATTTTTACAAAAGTACGATATGCATACTCAGTTCATTGTAATTACTCACCGTCGTGGCACTATGCAGCAAGCGGACCAATTGTATGGAGTGGTAATGCAAGAATCAGGAGTATCACAAGTATTGTCAGTATCGTTAAAAGAAATTAAAGATGAGGTGAATTAATTGGGTTTATTTGATCGAATTAAGAAGTCACTTTTTGGTGATAAAGAAAAAGAAGGAGTCAAGTCTGAGGAAACTACTGAAGAACAAGAAACTGCTTCAGAAAATCAAGAAGATTCGGAAAAAGTAGAGGATCAAACTTCTGAAGAGACTCAAGAAGCTACTGAGAGTGAGTCTGACGGAGAAACAGAAGAATCAGCACCGGCTGCTAAGAAAAAAGAGGAAGAAGAGTCTCAATTAAATGATGAGGTTTCCGTTGAAACTCCAATTCAAGAAGATGAAGAATCCCAAACTTCTATTGATAACGAGGTAGAAGAAAGTACCGAAAATTCAGATGAGCCTGAAGATGAAAGTATTGCAGCTGATGATTCTGAGGAAGAAAATGATGATGCTCAACTTTATGAAAAGGGTCTAGAAAAAACTAATAAAGGATTTGGTGCACGTTTAAATGCTTTCTTTGCTCAATTTAGAACTGTTGATGAGGACTTTTTCGATGATTTGGAAGAACTACTCATCGAATCTGATGTTGGTTATGAAACTGCTGAAGAATTAACAGAGCAATTACGCGATGAGGCTAAGTTACAAAAGGCCAAGTCTCATGAAGATTTAAAGCGAGTAATTGTTGAAAAATTGGTTGATCTTTATGACCAAAATGGTAATTCTGAGGATGAAAAATTAATCTACAATCCTGATAATAAGCCAAATGTTTATCTTTTTGTAGGAGTAAATGGTGCTGGAAAAACTACTACTATTGGAAAATTAGCTAAAAGATTTAAGGATGAAGGGAAATCAGTCATCTTGGCCGCTGCCGATACTTTTAGAGCGGGTGCGGTTGAACAATTGGTTGAATGGGGTAAGCGTGTAGACGTGCCTGTAGTAGTTGGTAAAGAAAAGGCAGATCCGGCTTCTGTGGTTTATGACGCTACTGAAAAAGCGATTAAAGAAAGGGCCGATTACTTATTAGTTGATACGGCTGGACGTCTTCAAAACAAGAAGAACTTAATGAGCGAGCTGGAAAAGATTCAACGGACTATTAAAAAATTGTTGCCAGATCAACCTACAGAAACCTTATTGGTTCTAGACGGTTCAACTGGACAAAATGCTTTGCTTCAAGCTAAGGACTTTGATAAAACTACTAAGTTGACAGGATTGGTTCTAACTAAATTAGATGGCTCATCTAAAGGTGGAGTTGTTTTAGCAATTAGAAATGAAATGAACTTACCAGTTAAATTAGTGGGATTAGGGGAAAAACCAGAAGATTTAGCTGATTTTGATGCAGCTAATTACGCGATTGGACTTTTCCATGGATTAGTTTAAAATTATAGATAACTAATAATTTTAAGGAGAAAATTTATGAAAGAATATAGTGCATGTACGACAATTTTAGTCGGTAAAAAAGCTTCTATCGATGATACAACTATGATTGCACGTAATGATGATACTTTTAAGCCAATCACTCCCCAAAAGTTCATCATTGAACCTGCTCGTCATGGAGAAAAGAAGCATATTAAATCTTGGCTTAATAAGTTTGAAATGGATTTGCCTGAGGATGCCCAACGTGTACCAGCAGTTCCTAATGTAGATTACAAACACCAAGGTTACTACGACGAAAGTGGTATTAACCAAGAAAATGTTGCTATGTCATGTACTGAATCAACTTATGGTAATGAAAGAACGCTTGCTTTCGATCCATTAGTTAAAGATGGTCTTGATGAAGACTGTATGCAAACTGTAACCTTGCCATATATTCATTCTGCTAGAAATGGTGTGGAGTATTTAGGTAAGCTGATTGCTAAATATGGTAGTCCAGCTGGTAATTCTGTTCTTTTTAGTGATAAGGATGAAATCTGGTACATGGAAATCGTTACCGGTCACCACTGGGTTGCAGAACGTATTCCAGATGATTGCTATGCTGCTACGGGTAACCGTGTTGCCATTGAACAAGTTGATTTTAATGATCCTGATCATTTTATGTGGAGTGAGGGGATTCGTGAATTTGTTGATGAACACGATTTGAACCCAGATCATGAAGGTTGGAACTTCCGTCACATTTTTGGAACTTACACTGAACAAGATCGTCACTACAATACTAACCGTCAATGGTATATTCAAAAACTTTTCAACCCAGAAATTGAACAAGATCCTGAAGATGGAGATCTTCCATTTATCCGGAAGGCAGCTAAGAAGATTACCAAAGAAGATATTCAATTTGCTTTAGGTTCTCACTATCAAGATACCCCATATGATCCATTCGGTAAGGGTACTGAAGAAGAAAAGCACCGTTTTCGTCCTATTGGTTTAAATAGAACTCAAAATGCTCATATTTTGCAAATTAGAAGTGATGTTTCTGCAGATCGTGCTGCTATTATGTGGTTATGTATTGGCGGCCCTACATTCACTCCATTTGTACCATTCTTTGCTAATATGAATGACACTGATCCTTCATATAATAATACTTCTATGGATTACAACATGAATGATGCTTGGTGGTACTACAAGTCATTTGCTGCTCTTGTTGAAAGTCATTACCCACAATTTGTTCAATTAGATACTACTTATTTAACTGAATTAAACCGTTACTACCGTGCACGTGTTGAAGAAATTATTAAGGGTGCTGAAGGTAAGACTGGTGACGAATTGACTGAATATTTGACTACTGAAAACCAAAAGACAGTGGCTCATACTAAGAAAGAAACTGAAAAGCTTTGGGGTCAAATGTTTATTGATTCTATTAACATGTCTAAATTGACTTTTAATATGGATGAAAATCTATAATAAAAAAGAATTCGATCAAATTAAACGATCGAATTCTTTTTTTGCAGTAAAATGATATTAAGAGATAAAAAACAGGAGGTTTGAAAATGAAAATCGATGCATTCGCACATATTTTAACGCCAAACTATTATCAAAAGATGTTAGATATTGATCCTGATATTCCTGATAAATATCCATTTTTAAAAATTAAAGCTTTAACGGATATTGATTATCGTTTAGCTAATTGGCCAGACCCACATTTAAAACAAGTTATTTCTTTTGCAAATCTTAATGTAGAGGATTTCGTAATCCCGGATCAGTCAGCGGATATTTGTCGTCAGGCTAATGAAGAAATGGAAGAAATAGTTAAGAAGCACTCGGATAAGTTTGAAGCCGGGGTAGGGATGCTCCCGATGAATAATATTCCAGCTGCACAAGCAATTCTTCAAGAAATTTCAGATTCTAAATACTTAGTTGGGGCTCAAATTTTTACTCGTCATTTAGGTAAAAGTATTGCAGCACTTGAATATCGTCCTGTCTTAGCAGCTGCAGCCAAATTGAATGTTCCACTGTGGCTTCATCCAGTATTTGATAAGCGTAAACCTGATAACAATTTGATTTTCTCTTGGGAATATGAATTGTCCCAAGCTATGCTTCAATTAGTTCAATCCGATATTTTTGAGGAATATCCTAATTTGAAAATTTTGGTTCACCATGCAGGTGCAATGGTCCCATTCTTTAGTGGTCGAATTAACCAAATTTTGGATGAACAACATGCTGATGATTTTAAGAACTTTTATGTAGATACTGCTATTTTAGGTAATCCGCCTGCTCTTCAGCTTACTTTGGACTACTTTGGTATCAATCATGTTCTTTATGCCACCGATGCTCCATTTGGAGTTGCTCCTTTTGGCGCTGATGAAATTGTTACCGCAGCTGTTGAAGATCTGGATATTTCAGATTTGTATGATAATAAGATTTTTAAAACTAATTATGAACACTTTGTTGAATGAAGGAGTTTTAGTCAGATGAATTTGAAAAATCCACCAATTATGAATTTTCATCGTTTAGCTGTTAGTCCACAAGATCAAGCTGCTTTTGTAAAAGCTGGCAACACTAACATGTTCAAATCTATTGAAGACGATGGAACTTTATTTATGTTTTCTGCTAAAAGTAAGCAGTCTAATGATAATTATGTCTTTGAATGTTATAAAGATGAGAAAGCTTACGAAGATCATCTAGTTTCCTCTCAATTTAAAGATTTTAAAAAGGCAACACAGGATCTAGTAATTGAAAATGATTCTTTTCCATTAACTCCGATATTTGCAGGAACTAATTATCAAAATTTACGTATAAAGAGTGATAATAATTATCTAGTTAATATAGCTAAGATTACTTTAGTGGATTTTGATCGCGAAGCTTTTGCTAAGATTGTAAAGCATGAGATGACGGTTTCTATGCAAGAAGAGCCTGGTGTAATTGCGATGTTTGCAGGCTACTTGTTTGATGTAGAAAATGAATGGCGTTTCTTTGAAGTATATAAAGATGAATCTGCATACCAAAAGCATGTACAAACCGATAATTTTAAAGACTATGTTCAAAAAACACAAGAAATGTTTTATCAAAAAGAAGTATTGCAACTTCATGGAGATATCATTGTAGATAAAGCAAATATTAATTACGAAAAATAAAAAGATTAGCTAGCTTCTGCTAGCTAATCTTTATTTGTTTAAACTCGAATGTCTTATACCGTATACCAAATAAATTATTACACCTAGAATAAACCATGCAATTGCATAAATTTTAGCTTGAACGTCTAATCCAAGGAACACAACCAAGGAAGCTAAGAATGCTAAGGCAGGTAAGATAGGGTAAAGTGGCATTTTAAAGGCTGGATCAGTAATGTCCTTTCCTTCACGTCTTCTTAAAGGATAAATTCCCAAAGAAACAAACATGAAGGCAATCAAAGTACCAGCTGAAATCAATTGTGACAAGGCTGCAAATGGGAAAATTGTTCCAATTAAGATCGCAGCCACGGTAATTGCAAGAACGGCATTATTTGGACGGTGATTTTTATCAAGTTTACCGAGCCATTTTGGAAGCATACCATCACGACCAAAAGAGTAAACCAAACGTGAACCCGCCATGCTCATTCCGATTAAAGCAGTAAACATCCCAAATACAGCGATAGTTTGAACTACAACAACGACAATACCATGGTTAGCATACCGTAATGCTAAACCAACTGGTTCAGCACTACCAGCATACTTACCATATGGCATAACACCTACTAATACTAAACTTACGCAGACAAATAAAATTACTGCAATTACTAAAGAACCAATAATTCCACGAGGCATTGTCTTTTCGGGATCAATTGCTTCTGCTGAGTTAGCAGCCACGGAATCAAATCCGATGTAAGATAAGAAAATCATCGCTACTCCGGCATAAATACCTTGCCATCCTCCAAATGCACCGTTAGCAGTTGGACGATACTTTGGAATAAAAGGAATATAATTGCTGTATTTAATGGCAGTTGCTCCCACTACAACAAATAATAAAATAGCAATAACTTTTAAAACAACTAAGCCGTTTTCAACTCTAGAAACGCGGTTCACACCATTAGAAATTAAAATAGCTACCAATGCAATTGAAACTAATGAAATAATATCGACAATTCCGCCATCAGTTCCAAAAGCATTGGAAAGAGCAGCTGGTAACTTTATTCCTAAAGGTGCGATTAAGGCTCGCAGGTTGGCGGAAAGACCCGATCCTACAAAGGCAAGAGCAATGAAATACTCTGCTAGAAGGGCCCATCCAGCTACCCATCCCCAAAATTCTCCAAAAACAACATTAATCCAAGAATAAGCCGATCCAGCAAAAGGCATCGCTGCTGCCATTTCTGCATAAGCAAAGGCTACTAAACCTGCAGCAATCGCAGCTAAAATGAAAGAAATTGCAACTGCTGGTCCTGTGTGCATAGCAGCTACTTCACCAGGTAATGTGAAAATTGAAGCTGAGACGATTGTACCAACGCCCAAAGCTAAAATATCTCTTACTTTTAACGAGCGAACCAGATGTCCATCTTTATTCTCATAAACACGTGGATCTTCTTTTCGATTCATGGTCTTCCAAAGACTCATCCATAATTCCTCCTTATTATTTGAGAGATTTATAATAATTATAATTAAATCTAACTTAAAATCAACTAGAAAAGACATTTAATTTTAACAACAAAAGCCATGATGGTCAATCGTCAATTACGGGCTTTTTTGTTATACTTAATGACGGTGAAGTTAAATGGATGAATTGACAAAGACCGAACAACTTGGAGATCTTTATGCATACTATGGTTCTTTATTAACTAAAGGTCAGCAGAATTACTTTGAGGATTATTATTATAATGATCTTTCTTTAGGAGAAATTGCTGATAATCATAATGTTTCAAGACAAGCAGTTTATGACAATTTACGTCGATCGGCAGCTGCACTTAAAAAGTATGAAAATAAATTACATATGCAGGAAGATTATAATAAAATAGAAGATCATCTAGAAAAAATTTCTCAATTAATTGATCATTCTAATGTTAGTCAAGCTAAAATAGAGATTATTGAATTACTAAATAATATGAGAGGGGAATAACCCAAATGGCTTTTGAAAATTTAAGTGAACGTATTCAAAAAGCGTTAAAAAATTTAACTGGAAAAGGGAAGATTTCTGAAGAAGATATCAATCGTGCTAGTCGGGAAATTCGTTTAGCATTACTTGAAGCCGATGTAAACTTTAAGGTAGTTAAGGACTTTATTAAAACTATTAAGAAGGAAGCTTTAGGTAAGGAAGTCCAAGAAAGTTTAAATCCTGGTCAACAAGTAATTAAAATAGTTAATGAAGAACTAACTAAGATGATGGGGGAAGATGCTGCAACTCTTAATAAATCAAAGCATATTCCTACAGTTATTATGATGGTGGGTTTGCAAGGTACTGGTAAAACTACTACCGTTGGGAAGCTGGCATATCATTTACAAAAGACACAAAACGCTCGTCCTCTTTTGATTGCTGGGGACATTTATCGTCCTGCAGCCGTTGATCAATTAAAGCAAATTGGGGAACAATTAAAGGTTCCGGTTTATAGTGAAACTAATGAAAAAGATGTTGCCAAAATCGTTGAAAATGGTTTAAAAGAAGCCGATAAGAACAAAAACGACTATGTAATTATCGATACTGCTGGTCGACTTGAAATTGATGAACCCTTAATGGAAGAGCTTGAACGAGTTAAAAAAGTTTCTGATCCTGATAACATTTTGCTTGTTGTTGATGCTATGACTGGTCAAGCAGCAACTGATGTTGCTAAAGGCTTTGATGAGCGACTTGATGTTACCGGCGTTATCCTTACTAAGCTTGATGGTGATACTCGTGGTGGGGCAGCTTTATCAATACGTGCTGTTACTGGCAAGCCAATTATTTATACCGGACAAGGTGAAAAGCTTACTGATTTAGAAGATTTCCACCCTGATCGAATGGCTTCTAGAATCTTAGGAATGGGGGACATGCTAACTTTAATTGAGCGTGCCCAACAAGATTATGATGAAAAAGAAGCTCAAAAAGTTGCTGAAAAAATGAAGGAAAATACTTTTGATTTCAACGACTTTATCGATCAATTGGAACAAGTTCAAAAAATGGGACCTTTGGATCAAATTATGAAGATGATCCCAGGGATGGCGAATAATCCTCAACTTCAAAATATGAGTATTGATGAAAAGCAAATTGCTCATACTAAAGCAATTGTTTATTCAATGACTAAAGAAGAACGTGAAAATCCAGATGTTTTAAATCCAAGTCGTAGACGTAGAATTGCAGCCGGATCAGGACGTCCAGTAGTTGAAGTAAACCGTATGATCAAGCAATTCAAGATGGCACGAGATATGATGCAAAAAGTTACTAAAGGTAACTTCAAAGGCTTGAGCAATTTACCAGGAATGGATTCGCCAATGGCTAAAATGGCAATGAGAAGAATGGGGAAAAACTTCAAGAAGAATAAAAAAAAACGCTTGAAGAATATGAAGAGATATCATTCCTAAAAAAATTAGTCTGTTAAGTAAAAATCCTTTACACCTTTGGAAGTTAATGGTATATTATTAATCGTTAAGTTTTAGGAGGATATTAATTTATGTCAGTTAAAATTCGTATGCACCGCATGGGTGCCAAGAGAAAGCCTTTCTACAGAATCGTTGTTGCAGACTCACGTATGCCACGTGATGGTCGTTTCATCGAAGAAGTAGGTTACTACAACCCAGTTTCAACTCCAAAGGAATTGAAGCTTGATGAAGACAAGATTTTTGATTGGCTTCAAAAGGGTGCACAACCTTCAGATACTGTTAGATCACTTCTTTCAAGTGAAGGTATCATGAAGAAGTTGCACGATGCAAAATACAACAAGTAATTAATTACTTTGAAGAGTTTGGGGTTTTCATGCTTCAAGCTCTTTTTTCTTATTTTTAAGGAGGAAAAATGCAATTTTATGATGTAGCTAAAGTTCTAACTACTCATGGTTTAAATGGAGAGGTTAAGGTTGCCTTAATTACAGACTTTCCCGAAGAAAGATTTGCAACAGGTAGTAAATTAGCACTTAAAAATGATCATGAAAAAACTTTAACCGTAAAAAGTGGCCGTCCTTTTAAACAATTTTGGCTCGTTCAATTTGAAGAAATAACTGATATTGAACAAGCTGAAAAATTACGTGGAAAAATTTTAGTAGTTAATGAAGAAAACCAACAAGAGCTGCCAGAGGGGCTATATTATTATCGCGATATTTTAGACTGTGATGTGATTGATAATGAAACTGGTGAACGAATTGGAAAGATTACTGATATTCAATCACCAGGTGCAAATGATGTATGGGAAGTAACGGAAGATTCTGGAAAAGAATTTTTGATCCCCTTTATTGAAGATGTAGTTAAGAAAGTAGATGTTCCTAATAAGAAGGTTTATGTAGAACTTATGGAGGGACTACGCGATGAAGATTAATGTTTTAACGCTTTTTCCTGACATGTTTACCCCATTGCAAACTTCAATGCTTGGACGTGGGCTAGAAGATGGCAAGTGGGACCTTAATTTAGTAAACTTCCGTGATTTTACTACCGATGTTCATCATCATGTTGATGACACACCCTATGGAGGGGGTGCTGGCATGGTGCTTCAAGTTATGCCGATTAAAAAGGCTTTAGATTCTCTTCCTTCCAAAGGTAAAGTTATTATTACCGCTCCTCAAGGGAAGACTTTCAATGAAGAAATGGCACAAAAGTGGGCTGAAGAAGATGAATTAACATTTATTTGTGGCCATTACGAAGGCTTTGATCAAAGGGTTTATGACTTGGCAGATGAGACGGTTTCAATTGGGGACTATGTCTTAACAGGTGGCGAATTGCCTACAATGAGTATGATTGATGCCACTGTAAGACTTTTACCGGGAATTTTAGGAAATGCTGCTTCTCCTGTTGAAGAAAGTTTTTCTCATGGCTTGTTAGAATATCCTCAGTATACACGCCCTGCAGATTTTGAAGGACAAAAAGTCCCCGAAGTTTTAACTAGTGGTAATCATCAAAAAATTGCTAAATGGCGTCATAAGGAAGCTCTTAGGGCTACCTATCTTCATAGACCAGATATGCTAGAGAATCGTGAATTAACTGATGAAGAACAGCGCATGCTTAAAGAAATTAAAAATGAGATTAACTAGTGAGCTTGAACTTTAGCTGGATTTCTGCTAGAATCATACGAGTGGCTTGTAAGACCACTATTAAGATTATGGGTGTTCCGCTGGGCGTGAAACGTGATAATGAATGCCGAAGAAGGAGAAAAATATTATGGATCCATTAATTGCTGAATTAACTAAGGAACAACTTCGTGATGATATTCCTGCTTTCCGTGCAGGTGACACTGTTCGTGTACACGTACGTGTTGTTGAAGGTTCACACGAACGTATCCAAATGTTCGAAGGTGTTGTAATTAAGAAGAAGGGTACTGGCATTGGTGCAACTTACACTGTACGTAAGATTGCTTCAGGTGTTGGTGTTGAACGTACCTTCCCAGTTAACGACCCACGTGTTGCTAAGGTTGAAGTATTACGTCACGGTCGTGTACGTCGTGCTAAGCTTTACTACTTACGTGATCGTCACGGTAAGTCAGCTAGAATCGCTGAAGCACGTCGTTAATTGTAAAATTACGATAATAAAAAAGCTAGTCTGTAAAAGGCTAGCTTTTTGCATTGACAGTTTTTAGAAGTATCGGTATATTAAAACTACTTCTTCAGAAGTAATTCAACTATATATTTTTAGTTGAATTTATTTTTGCCTAAGATAGTTAGGTAGTCTATCTTGGCAACGGCGCTATTCATGTTTTACATGGATAGTGCTTTTTTGTTTGATTTAAGAAGCAAAAAGAATTGTATAATAATTTTGATGTACTATGAGCCAAAAAAGATAGATATGGGAAGAAAAGTTATATAATAGGTATCATGAGGAAGGGGAGAAATTAAATGATCCATGAACATTCTGCAGGTAGTATTATTTATCGCATTAATGATGGCAAGATAGAGTTTTTAATCGTAGAAAGTTGTATGCACCATACGTGGGGATTTCCTAAGGGACATCTTGAACCCGGTGAGACTGAAGAAGAAGCAGCTAAACGTGAAGTTGCGGAAGAAGTAGGGCTTCATCCAGACTTTGATTTTAACTTTAGATGTGAAACCACTTATCCAACTGAAGAGGGGACAGTTAAAAAAGTGGGCTTTTTCTTAAGCGAAAATAATCCTACTCAGCACGTGGTTGATCAAAAAGAAGAAATTCTCAATTCTAAATGGATTGATTTACAAGAAGCAGAATCGTATTTACCTAAAGAACGTGGTTTGTATAAAATGCTTGTGAAAGCTGAAAAGTTTATCAAGCAGAATGATAAATAGAAGAAGTGAGAAAGATCACTTCTTTTTTATTTTTGGAGGGAAAAGATGAAATATCCTAAAGAATTAATTGATGAAGTAGAAAAACGCTCAGAGGGGATGAAACTAGAAGGGTTAAATAAAGGAGCGGGCCCTATTCATCCAGCACTTATGATCGTTGGGGAAGCTCCTGGACGAAATGAAATTCAAACTCAGGTTCCTTTCAATGGAGATTCCGGAAAAGAACTAATGAAATCTTTGGCTTCAATCGGTTTACGTCGAGAAGATGTGTATATTACCTCCGCTGTGCGCAGTAGGCCGTACAGCATTAAGAAAGTTTTTAGTAAAAAAGAGAATAAAGAAGTAATAAAATATCCTAATCGAAAACCAACTAAGAAAGAAATTTTAGCTCATGCTCCGTTTTTTGATTATGAAATAAAGAAGGTACAGCCTAAATTAATTGTAGCAGTCGGAAATACGGCATTAGAGAGACTTTTGGGACCTGGCTACAAAATTTCTGAGGAACATGGTAAAGTTATTAGCAATACGCCTATTTTGCAACTGAACCAAAATAAAGATGGTTATGAATGGTCAAATGAAAAATATACCATCTTTCCGCAATATCATCCTGCAGCGGTTTTTTATAATCGAAAATTGGCAGAAGATATTGCTCGAGATTGGCAGGTCATTGGGCCATATTTGAAGGAGAAAAATTATGAGTAACGAAACATTTTTAATTCCGATAGTTCAAAATAATGATTTATCAGATATTGCTTTAGCAGAACTTAGACAAGATTTGGAGGCCCATCCTCTTAATCAGCGGCTTTATGAAGATATTGCTTATTTACCAGGAAATTCTAGGAAATATAGCCTAAATCAAGTTGAATTTACAATGGGTCCGCTTTTTAAAAAGAAAATTTTATTTTTGGGTTCGTCGGTTACTTTTGGCTTTGGTAGTTTAGGTGAATCATTTGTTGATTATCTTTGGAAAAAAGATGGAGTACTTGCTATTAAAAATGCAGAAAATGGTACAACTTTAGTGGACCAAGATATAAAAGGTGAGTCATATGTTAAAAGATTTAATGAAGAATTAAAACAAAAAGACCATCCAGATATCTTTGTTTTACAACTTTCCACAAACGATGCTACTTTAGGAAATAAGTTAGGAAAGATTAGCAATGATAATTATGATACTCAAACAATTATTGGCGCTCTAGAATATATTATTTCTAAAGCTAAGCAAAACTGGGATTGTCCAATTTTAATCTATACTAACCCTAATTTTGATAATCTTTTTTATGCGCAAATGGTTCAAGCAGCTCATGAATTGGCTAAAAAGTGGGATGTAGAAGTTTTAGATTTATTCAATGATCCTAACTTTAAAGATCAAGATAAATTATATATGGCAGATAAAATTCATCCTACTCGTGCAGGCTATGAATTAAAATGGTTACCGATCTTTGAAAAGAAATTAATTGAAATGTAAAAAAGCACTAATTACTAGTGCTTTTTTATTAGATAATATTGTTTCTATAGAGACCTACAACTTTACCAAGGATTTTTACATTATCTAAAATGATAGGGTCCATAGTATCATTTTCAGGTTGCAAACAATAATGATCAGTTTCTTTAAAGAAACGTTTAACTGTAGCTTCATTACTGTCATTCATTGCCACAACAATTTCACCATTGTTAGCAGAAGACTGCTTTCTTACAATGACGTTATCACCGTTTAAAATACCAGCCTTGATCATACTTTCGCCATGAATTTTAAGCATAAATAATTCACCAGCGTAAGTAGTTAAATCCGGTGGAAGTGGGAAATAGTCGTCAGTAGTTTTATCTTCAACTGCTAAAATTGGCGTTCCCGCAGTGACTACTCCTAAAATTGGGATAGTAGTAGGCTTAATTCCCAACTCTTCCTTTCCTTTTTGAGTAATTTCAAGAGCTCGTGGTTTAGTTGCATCTTTAATGATGTATCCTTTACGTTCAAGTTGTGCTAAGTGACCATGAACCGTAGAAGTAGAGGATAAACCAACTGCAGCACAGATTTCTCTAACAGTAGGTGGAAATCCATGTTCATCTACTGTTTCATAAATATAGCGTAAAATAGCTAATTGCTTATTATTTTTTTTAGGCATCGTATATTCTCCATTATTTTTATATTTAACATCCCTATTTTAGCAAATATTAAAACTGTTTACAAACTAGCGTTCTTGGAAATAAAGAATGATTTTCTTTTTTTCTGTAGATAAATAGAGTAAACTATTTTTGATAAGAGGTGTTTAAAATGGATAAAAATGAAGAAAAAAAGGTCACAGATCGTATCAACGAACTTTATCACAAGAAGCAAAAGGAAGGCTTAACTCCAGAAGAAGAAGCTGAAAGAAAAGAACTTCATAAGAAGTTTCTTGAAAACTTCAGAGCTGGATTTAGACAACAATTGGAAGATACTGTAATTATCGATAAAAATGGTAAAGAAGTAACTTCTGAAAAGGCTAAGAAGGCGCAAAGAGAAAAGGGTCTTAGAAAAGATTAATTTTGCCTTTAAAATTTTGTATTTTTTAGGTAAAATAGCATTATTAATTAATGGAGGATTTTTAGATTATGAATTTAGGATTAGCAATTGTTTTAATTATTGTTGCACTGGCAGTCGGCCTAATTGGTGGATTCTACGGTGCACGAGCATATATGAAGAAGTATTTCCAAGAAAATCCTCCAATTAACGAAGATATGATTGTTAGCATGATGTCTCAAATGGGACAAAAGCCTTCTGCTAAAAAGGTAAATCAAGTCATGAACCGTATGAAACATCAAAACAAATAGTATTTTTGTACTAGATCATTATTGATAAAGACGAAGGATCTCCTTCGTCTTTTTTGTATTTGAAAGAGGTGGTTGAATGGGTATTTTTAAAAAATTAGGATGGTTTTTTAAAGAGGAGAAGAAAAGATATATTATAGGAATTCTATTTTTAGCTTTAACCTCATTAGCTAATTTAGTTCCACCACGAGTATTGGGATTAATGGCGGATGAGCTAGATAAAGGTCATATCACGTGGGGGCAATATGGGGCTTTAATTTTGGCTATTGTAGCTGCTGCAATTGTTCTATATGTTTTGCGTTATTTTTGGCGTAAACAAATTTGGGGTGGAGCAGCAGAGCTTGAGCGCAAAATGCGCACTCGTTTGTTTAATCATTTTATGATTATGGATAAAACTTTTTATCAAAGACACCGAACTGGAGATTTGATGGCGCATGCTACTAATGATGTAACCGCTATTCAAAATGTGGCTGGAGATGGTGTCCTTACTTTAGTAGATTCATTAATCATGGGATTATCAACCATGATTGCAATGATTGTATTTGTTGACTTTAGATTAACCATTGTTGCTCTCTTGCCGCTTCCATTTTTGGCTTGGGGTGCATGGAAGCTGGGAGACCATCTCCATGTTGCCTTTGATAAATCACAAGCTGCATTTTCTCGTTTAAACAATAAAACACAAGAATCTGTTTCCGGAATTAAAGTATTGAAAACTTTTGGTCAAGGAAAAGAGGATACGGCTGCATTTGAAAAAATGGTTGATGAGACGATCAAGATTAATAAGCACGTTTTTGTTTGGGATTCCTTGTTTGATCCTTTAGGAACGTTGATCATTGGCTTAACCTATGCAATTACCATTATTTATGGTGGATTTTTAGTAAAGCAAAATATTTTATCAGTTGGACAGTTGGTATCTTTTATTGCTTATATTGGGAACATGGTTTGGCCAATGTTTGCGATTGGTTATCTTTTCAATATTTTGGAACGTGGGAGTGCTAGTTACGATCGAGTAGAAAAATTATTAAATGAAAAATCATTAATTACTGATGAAAATGCAGATGAAACCCTTACTGCAAAAGATATTGAGGGAGATCTAAACTATAATATTAAGTCATTTGCTTATCCCGATGAAAAAGATATTTCTGTTTTAAATAATATTGATTTCACATTGAAGCCTGGTCAAACTTTGGGACTTGTGGGCCGAGTGGGTTCCGGAAAAACAACCATCATTCAGTTATTATTACGTGAATTTGATAATTATGAGGGAAAGATTACTTTAAATGGGCATGACATTCGAGAAATACCGTTAAATGTGCTATTGCGAGAAATTTCATATGTACCACAAAATAACTATTTATTCTCAACCAGTATTCAAAACAATATTTCCTTTTCTCAAATTGATGCGGATAATAATCAAGTTGTTGAAGCGGCTAAGAAGAGTGATTTGCATAATGACATCTTGCAAATGCCCCGTGCATATCAGACTTTAGTAGGTGAGAATGGAATTTCTCTTTCAGGTGGACAAAAGCAAAGAATGTCGATTGCTCGTGCTCTTCTTAAACATAGTCAGATTTTGATTTTGGATGATGCACTTTCAGCAGTTGACGCCAAAACTGAAAATGAAATTTTGAATTCTTTGAAGAAAGAACGTAAAGGAAAAACCACTTTAATTGCAACGCACCGTTTAACAGCTGTGAAAAATGCGGATCTGATTCTAGTTTTGAAAAATGGTCGGATTATTGAACGTGGAAGTCATGATGATCTTCTTCAAGAAAATGGCTGGTATGCGGATATGTGGCGGCGTCAAGAACTAGAAGAAAAGGTAGGTGACGAGAATGAGTAATGAAGAAAATGAGTCAATTTGGGCTAAAGCTATTCCTTTTAAAGAGCAGGTTCAAATTTTTAAAAGATTGATGGGATTTGTTAAAAAATTTAAATTTGAAATGCTTATCGCTTTAATAGGAGCGTTTTTGGTTAGTGTTATCAATATGGCTTTGCCATTTGGTTTGCAGTATTTTTTGGATAATTTCTTAATTAAACAAAGTGCTACAGTTCAAATTATTGTGTTTGCGGGATTTCTGTATGCTTTGGGATCAATTTTGAAAGCCGCAATTCAGTTTACTTATGAATATTTCTTTGCTTTAGGATCAGAAAAATCGCTTGAAAGGGTGAGAGTGGAACTTTATCAAAAATTGCACCGATTAGGGATGCGCTATTTTGATCAAAATCCCGCTGGATCGATTGTTTCTAGAGTTACAAATGATACGATGACTTTAAGTAATTTCTTAGCAGTTTTAGCAAGTGTAGTGATTAGTTTCTTCTCAATTATTTCAGCCTTGGTAGCCATGTTTATGACCAACACTACTGCTGGATTTTTAATGTTATTATTTTTGCCAATTATGTTGTTTATTATTTGGCTTTATTCACAAAAAAGTTCCAAGCTCTATCGCAATTATCGTGAACGTTTAAGTAGAATTAATACTAATTTAAATGAATCGATTGAAGGAGTATCTTTAATTCAGCAGTTCAAGCAAGAAGAAAGAATGGAAAATGAGTTTGAAAATGAAAACGGTGCTTTAATGAGAACACGTTTTAATATGATTAAAGTTAACTCACTCTTGCTATCGCCATTAACAAGTCTTCTTTATTCGATTGCGTTATCAGTTTCCTTAATGTACTTTGGTTTTCCATTGCAAAAGACTTTTGTGCCAGCGGGAATCGTCTATGCCTTTTCTCAATATATCTCACAGTTCTTCAATCCAATTTCTACTATGATGGATCAAATGACACTTTTTCAAGATGGGATTGTGGCTGGCAAGCGAATCTTTAATATCTTAGATGATACCCAATATGAACCTCAACAAAATGCAGAGAAAGGTTTAACAATCAATAAGGGAAAGATCGAATTTAAGCATGTCAGTTTTTCTTATGATGGGAAAAATGAAATCTTGCATGATATTAACTTTACTGTTAATCCTGGAGAAACTTTGGGCATTGTTGGTCATACCGGTTCTGGTAAAAGCTCAATTATCAATGTGATGATGAGATTTTATGATTTTCATAAAGGACAAATCTTAATTGATGGTGTTGACATCAAGAAATATCCTAAAGAAGAATTGCGTAAAAAGTTAGGTTTGGTTTTGCAAGAACCGTTCATGTTTTATGGAGATATTGTCTCAAATATTCGTTTGTATAATAAAAATATTACTGATGAACAAATTAAAAAAGCAGCCGAAACTGTTCAAGCTGATCGCTTCATTGAAGAAATGCCAGGTAAATATCATGCCAAAGTAATGGAAAATGGAGCCGAACTTAGTCAAGGTGAAAGGCAACTAATTTCTTTTGCACGGACTTTAGTAACTGATCCAAAAATCTTGGTATTGGATGAAGCAACTGCTAATGTCGATACAGAAACCGAAACTATGATTCAAAAGGGACTTAAGACTTTGCGTAAGGGGAGAACGACGTTAGCAATTGCTCACCGTTTATCAACGATTGCCGATGCTGATCAAATCATTGTTTTGGATAAAGGGCGCATCGTTGAAAAGGGTACTCATGATGAATTGCTTGCGAAAAAAGGGTATTATTATAAGCTGTATACTTTACAAAATAGCGAGGGAAAAGAATAATGAATTCATTGTTACCACTCACCTTAATTGCAATTATCTTTGCCATTATAATGATTATTTTGAAGAAAACAGTAATGATAGGGAGCTCGATTTTAGTAGTAGGGATCTTGTTTGCAATAGATAGTCTTTGCTTGACGTCACGTGCCCCAAGTTATTTATATGCTTTGCCGATTTTATTTATTGGATTGGGTATCTATTACATTTTTAAGGCTTTCAAGAAAAGATCATAAATAAAGCGCAAAAAAAGACTGAACTTGTCAATCTAGACAAACTCAGTCTTTTTATTTTACTTATGTAACATGTACTTTCTAGTCATTGGTAGATCTTTACCAGATGGGCCCTTAGTCATTAGATATTGAACTATATCAATGTTTCCTGATTCAAATGATGCCGCACATGCTTGTAAATACATGTCCCACATTCTGGTGAATCTTTCACCCATCATCTTTTCTACTTCATCACGAGCATTATTGAAGTTCTCGTCCCAAATTTCAAGAGTTCTTTGGTAGTGACGACGAAGCATTTCAACGTCAGTGATTTGCAAATCGTTTTCAACAATATCGCCGATGATCTCTTGTAAACCAGGAATGTAGCCACCTGGGAAAATATACTTGTTAATCCAGGCATTAGTTGCACCGCCTTGTTGACGAGTGATTCCGTGGATTAAAGCAACTCCATCTTGCTTCAAGTAGCGGTAAATGTCGTGGAAATATTCACTTAAGTTTTCGCTACCTACATGTTCAAACATCCCCACTGAAGTGATGTAATCCCATTGTTGATCGCCAAGTTCTCGATAGTCTTCAAGTTTAACTTCAGCAACATCTTGCAAGTTTTCATCGTAGATACGTTTTTGAACAAATTTGAATTGCTCTTCGCTTAAAGTTACCCCTGTTACCTTTAAACCATATTCTTTGGCAGCAGTAAGCATTAAAGTTCCCCAGCCGCATCCAATGTCAAGCAAAGTTTTTCCTTCTTGGGGATGCAGCTTATTTAGGATATGGTGTACTTTAGCAATTTGAGCTTTTTCAAGATCATCCTTATTGTCATCTTCAAAGTAAGCACATGAGTAGGTTAAAGTAGGGTCAAGCCAAAGCTTGTAAAAATCATTTCCAATATCGTAGTGACTTTGAACATCTTCTTCACTTTGCTCTTCAGTATGCTTTTGCTTAGGTAGAAATTTGCGGAACTTAGAAGAACGCATAAAACTGTTGGCACTGTCATAAGCACCACAGATTAACTTTTGAATATCACCTTTGATTTCAATCTTCTTGTCCATGTAGCCTTCACCTAATGCAAGCGAGGCGTTGCGAGTAATGTCTGACATTGGAATTTTCTCGTTAAAAATAATTTCAATATCAGGAGTACCATTGCCGTAAACTTCGCTTTTACCATCCCAGTAAGTTACCTTAACAGGAAATGGGAAGGATTTGCTAAGCATCATCTTGTAAAAAGTTTTTTCTAACATTTAGGTCCCTCCAAAAATATTAATGCTGATAATAATTTTAACACTAATTGAAAATTCTTAAGTTGAATTAATAGAAAAGTTTTCTGAATTTGTTTTATTTAGGTAATTTCTGTTAGAATTTTATAATAATAGAAAAAGAGAAGGAATGGTGGTTCATGCTTAAGAAAAAGATAATTGTATTTTTATCTTTGATAATTAGCTTAATTTTTGTTGTAACGGGATGTCAAAACAAGCAGAATCAGAATGTCTATAAAGAAGTAAAAAGTAGTAAGACAATTAACTGGGGCGTAAAAGCCGACACTCCTTTATTTGGTGCAATGAGCATTAGAACTGGTAAAATTCAAGGCTTTGAAGTGGATTTAGCTGAAGCATTAACTCATAAAATGCTTGGCAAGAGTGCTAAAGCCAATTTTGTTACTACAACTGCTAATACTAAAATTCAACTTTTAAAAAATAGAAATATTGATGCTGCGATCGCTGCAATGACAATTACCCCTGAACGTAAGAAGGAAGTAGATTTTAGTAAGCCTTATTTTCCAGCAGGCCAGAGTTTATTAGTTGCCAACGATAGTAAAATTAAAAATGTTCGTCAACTTAATGGTAAAAAGGTTTTGGCTGTTAAAGGAACGACTGCAGTTGATGCCGTGCATAAATTTGCTCCTAAAGCTTCAGTAATTCAATATGATGACTATGGTCAAGCTTTTGCTGCGTTGAAAGCAGGTCAAGGTGAAGCTTTTACTACCGACAATGGGATTTTAGCGGGAATTGCCCGAGATAATCCTGGTTATAAATTAGTTGGTGGTACTTTTACTAATCAACCTTACGGAATCGCTGTTAATAAGGGACAAGGCGAGATGGCCAATAAAATTAATCAAGCCTTAACTGAACTAGAAAAAGACGGCACTTATGATCGAATTGTGCGCAAGTGGTTTAAAGGCATTCCAGGCTTTAACCTACATGAGATTGAAAAATATGGTAAATAAAAAAGCCGAGATGATGTCTCGACTTTTTATTTTGCAACGTAATGAAAATTAGGATTTTGTTCTTTATCTAACTTGTCCCAGGCATTTTCCAATTCTTGGTAAATCTTTTCTTCGTTTTCGTGGGTTAATTTGGTCTTGCGGTCAATGTAGATTGGATCACCAAAACATACTTCAAGTGGTTTTCTCTTTAAAAAACCTTTAAAAGTTAGGGGTCCTTGATAAACCACAGGGACCATCGGCTTTTGAGAGAGTTTAGCGATTAATAATGCTCCGCCTTTAAGTTCAGAAGAATGCCGAGTTCCTGAAGGAAAAATGATTAAAGACAGCTTTCCTTTTTTTAAACCTTTAACAGGAACCTTTAAAACAGAAGGGCCGGGATGTGCGCGATCAACCGGAAAGGCATGAGAATGCTTTAAAATGAAGTGTAAAACTGGATTTTTAAATAATTCGATTTTAGCCATAAACATGAATTCCATTGGACTAGCTGCTAAAGCAAATAAAATCGGTTCCCACCAAGTACGGTGAGGAGCAACTAAAAT
Organism: uncultured Lactobacillus sp.; assembly: GCA_947575965.1. GTDB lineage: Bacteria > Bacillota > Bacilli > Lactobacillales > Lactobacillaceae > Lactobacillus. The sequence goes on from CANPPJ010000001.1 coordinate 62,741, forward strand.
ATAGTTTCCATCAGGAAGACGATCTTTATGGTGAACATGCAAGTGCCCATTTAATACCCATACAATAAAACGGGCAATTGGACGAATGATTCGATAAAACATATTTTTCCTCCGTTTTTATTGTAAATTATTATAGCAAAGAAATTGAAAGGATAAAAATAATGGTAGAACTCGGCAAAAATGAACGTATCGATTATATGTATAGTGATAATTTGAAAATTATTCAGGATAAAACAGCTTTTAGTTTCTCTCTTGATACTTTATTGTTAGCTTATTGGGCAAAACAAGCTATCCATAATCGTGATAAAGTAGCAGATTTATGTGCTGGCAACTGTGCTGCAACAATTTATATGGCATATTTTAACAATGCAAAATATGATGCGATTGAAATTCAGAATGAAATTTTTTCTCAAGCTCAGCGCTCAGTAGAACTCAATAAAATGGAAAATCAGATCCATGTTCATCAAGATAATGTCAAAAATGCACCTAAATTTTTACGAAAAGATAGCTATGATGTGGTAGTAGTTAATCCTCCGTATTTTAAAACTCCTCAAGGTCATGAAGTTAACCCGGATCCTAAAAAGGCAATTGCTCGACATGAAATTTTGGTTAACTTAGAAGAAATTATTGAAGCTGCTAGCGGCTTGTTAAAAATGAAGGGGAAAATGTTTATGGTACATCGCCCTGAGCGCTTAGGAGAAATTGCTTATTATTGTATGAAGCATGATATGAGCGTCAAGTTTATTCAACCCTTTGTCTCTCATCGGGGGATGGACGCAAATTTAGTAATTGTTGAAGCGGTCAAGCATACAGCTTTTGATGGGACAGTTTTACATGATGCTATTGAGGTTCATGACAAAGATGGTGAATTTTTACCTCATATTCAGCGCATTATTAGAGAAAGTGATGAAGATAGAAAAAAACATGATGAACAAGGTAAGTATTACTTCTATGTGTTGCTTTGCAAAGATGGTAGTTTTTATGGCGGGTTTACCAATGACTTACAGCATCGTTTAAAGATGCATAATACCGGAAAGGGTGCTAAGTATACTAAGGCGCGACGACCAGTAAAGATGATTTATCATGAGGAGTTTACAGACAAAAGCGCGGCTTTAAAAAGAGAGTATTGGTTTAAGCATCATGATCGAAAATGGAAGGAAAAATTCTTAAAAGAACATAATGTTCATTTTTAAGGAAAATCTCTTGCTTTTCTTCAATATATTTAGTAATATGTTCTGGTGTGTTAAACACACTGATAACACATCAAGAGCGATTGATAGATTGGTGCCTTACATAGGTCAAATATCAAAATGAACGCTTGAGAGGATTAAAACCATAGGAGGAATTTATTTATGTCAGTTGTTACTATGAAGCAATTGCTTGAAGCTGGTGTACACTTTGGTCACCAAACTAGAAGATGGAACCCTAAGATGGCTCCTTACATTTTTACTCAAAGAAACGGTATCTACATCATTGATTTACAAAAGACTATCAAGATGTTAGATGATGCTTACAACTTCATGAAGGCTGTAGCACAAGATGGTGGCGTATTCTTATTCGTAGGTACTAAGAAGCAAGCTCAAGATTCAATTGCTGAAGAAGCAACCCGTGCAGGTCAATACTACGTTAACCAACGTTGGTTAGGTGGTACTTTGACTAACTGGAGTACTATTCAAAGCCGTGTTAAGCGTTTGAAGCAATTAAAGGAAATGTCACAAGACGGTACCTTTGACGTATTGCCAAAGAAGGAAGTTGCTCTTTTAACTAAGGAAATGGACAAGCTTGAAAGATTCTTAGGCGGTATCGAAGATATGCCAAGAATTCCAGATGTTATGTTCGTTGTTGATCCTAAGAAGGAAAAGATCGCTGTTCACGAAGCAAACATTTTGGGTATTCCAGTTGTTGCTATGGTTGACACTAACACTGATCCAGATCCAATCGACGTAGTTATCCCATCAAACGATGACGCTATTCGTGCTATTCGTTTGATCGCAGGTGCTATGGCTGATGCTATTATTGAAGGTAAGCAAGGTCAAGACGACGAAGAAATCGAAGTTGACTTTGAAGAAAATGCTGACGGTTCAGAAGAAATTGTTGGTGTTGAAGAAGAATCAGACAAAGACTAGTTTTTACTATTAGTTCTGTTAGGAGGACACAATAATGGCAAAAATTACTGCAAAGCAAGTTAAAGATTTACGTGAACGTACTGGTGCCGGCGTTATGGACGCTAAGAAAGCATTAGTAGAAGTTGACGGTGACATGGAAAAGGCCGTTGAATACCTTCACGAAAAGGGTATGGCTAAGGCTGCTAAGAAGGCAGACCGTGTTGCAGCTGAAGGTTTGACTGGTGTTTATGTTGCTGGTAACGAAGCAGCTATTACTGAAATTAACTCAGAAACTGACTTCGTTTCTCAAAACGAAAAATTTGTTAACTTAGTAAATGATGTTACTAAGACTATTGCTGAAGGCAAGCCAGCTAACAATGAAGCAGCTGAAGAATTGAAGATGGATGATGGTAAGACTTTATCACAAGCTTTTGTAGACGCAACTGCTACAATTGGTGAAAAGATTGTTTTACGTCGTTACGCTTTAGAAGAAAAGACTGATGACCAAGAATTTGGTGCTTACCAACATAATGGTGGTCAAATTGGTGTTATCACTGTAGTAGAAGGTGCTGATGCTGCAACTGCTAAGCACTTAGCAATGCACATTGCTGCTATGAAGCCTACTGTTATTTCACCAGATGAATTAGACGATGACTTTATTACTGAACAATTGGCTTTGATGAATCATAAGATTGATCAAGACAATGAAAGTCGTGAATTAGTACATAAGAAGCCATTGCCACACCTTGTCTACGGTTCAGCAAAGCAATTAACTGATGATGTTTTAGCTAAGGCCAAGGAAGACATCAAGGCTGAACTTAAAGAAGAAGGTAAGCCAGAAAAGATTTGGGATAGAATTATTCCTGGTAAGATGCAACGCTTTATTGATGATAATACTCAAGTTGATAAGCAATTTGCAGTTTTATCACAAAATTACATCATGGACGACAGTAAGACTGTTGGCGAATTTTTGAAGGAAAAGGGAGCTAAGTTAGTTGCTTTCAAGCGCTTCGAAGTCGGTGAAGGTATCGAAAAGAAGCAAGAAGACTTTGCTGCTGAAGTACGTGAACAAATGAAGTAATTTATTTGTATTTGGAGAGGAGGGGAAGAGAAATCCCTTCCTCTTTTTTTATAGATTTTGTCTACTGATTAGAAAATAAGGCACTACATTGACCTAATATTTTCTAACATGGTAGAATAATTAAAGCTATTAGAGGAGGTCAATATGAGTCAAGTTAAATATAAACGCATCATTTTAAAAATTTCAGGTGAAGCATTAGCTGGAGATAAGGGAACAGGTATTAATCCTACAGTTATTAGTCATTTGGCTAAGGAAATTAAAGCTGTTCATGATTTAGGTGTAGAAATTGGTATCGTCTGTGGTGGCGGTAACATGTGGCGTGGTGAAACTGGCGCTAAATTAGGTATGGAACGTGCTCAAGCTGACTATATGGGAATGCTTGCAACAATTATGAACGGTTTAGCACTTCAAGATGGTCTTGAACATGTAGGGGTTCCAACTAGAGTACAAACTTCTATTGAAATGCGCCAAGTTGCAGAACCATATATTAGAAGAAAAGCTATTCGTCATTTGGAAAAGGGTCGCGTAGTGATCTTTGGTGGTGGAACAGGTAACCCATACTTCTCCACTGATACTACCGCTGCTTTACGTGCTGCTGAAATTAATGCAGATGTAATCTTAATGGCTAAGAACGGTGTAGACGGTGTTTACTCTGCTGATCCTAAGGTTGATCCATCTGCAACTAAGTATGATGAATTAACTCAACTTGATCTTATTGCCAAAAACTTAAAAGTTATGGATAGAACTGCTAGTTCTCTATCTATGGATACTCATATCCCATTGATTGTATTTAATGTAAATACTGAAGGCAACATCAAGAAAGTGGTTATGGGTGAAAATATCGGTACTGTAATTGAAGGTGGAAAGAATGAATAACGAAACAATTTCAAAAGCTCAAGAAAATATGGATAAGTCAATTTCTGTTTTTGAAAAGAACTTGGCTTCTATTCGTGCGGGTGTAGCTAACGCTTCTATACTTGAAGGGGTTAAAGTAGATTATTATGGTGCGCCAACTCCACTTACTCAAATGTCAAGTGTAACCATTCCTGAACCTCGTGTTCTTTTAGTTACTCCCTATGATCAAAGTAGTTTAGATAATATTGAACATGCTTTACTTGCATCAAATCTTGGATTAACTCCTGCTAATGATGGTAAAGTTATTCGTTTGGTTATTCCTGCTCTTACTGGAGAAAGAAGAGAAGAAATTGCCAAAGAAGTTGGTAAACTAGCTGAAGAAGCTAAAATTGCCGTTCGTAATGTTCGTCGTGATGCAATGAATAGTCTTAAGAAGCAAGAAAAAGATGATGAAATTACTGAAGATGAACAACGTAATTTAGAAAAGCAAGTTCAAAAAATAACTGATGATTCAACTAAGAAAATTGATAAGCTTGCTGACGAAAAGCGTAAGGAAATTACTCAGGGATAATGGGTAAGAAAAATCAACTAAATCATCTTGCTATTATTATGGATGGTAATGGCCGTTGGGCTAAAAAACGTCATAAACCTCGGTATGTTGGCCATAAAGAGGGAATGAATAACGTTGAAAGAATAACTTTAGCAGCCGATAAGTTAGGCATAAAGGTCCTAACTTTATATGCTTTTTCTACCGAAAATTGGGCTCGGCCAAAAGAAGAAGTGGCATATTTAATGAATTTACCGGTACGTTTTTTCGATAAATTTATGCCTACTTTAATGAAAAATAACGTTAAAGTTAATATTATGGGTTATTTGGATGAATTACCAAAGAAAACTTATGATATAGTTCAGCGTGCTATGCATGAAACTGCCAACAATACTGGTTTAATTTTGAACTTTGCGTTTAATTATGGTTCAAGAAAAGAAATTGTTTCAGCAGTTCAAAAACTAGGTCAAGCTATTGAAGCTGGCGAGCTTAATAGTTCTGAAATTGATGAAGAATTAATTTCAAAGAATTTGATGACTGGTAAATTTGAGGAGTATCGCGACCCTGACTTATTAATTAGAACTTCAGGGGAACAGAGAATTTCTAATTTTTTACTATGGCAATTAGCTTATTCTGAATTAGCATTTAGTTCAAAAAATTGGCCAGACTTTACCGCAGAGGATTTAGAAAAGTTTGTAAGAGATTTTCAGAGTAGAAATCGTCGCTTTGGAAAATTAGATGAATCAGATAGTTAGATAGAGTATTTATGAAACAACGTGTAATTACAGCAGTTATTGCTTTGATTTTATTTATTCCAATTGTCTACGTTGGTGGACTTTGGATGGATTGGTTGACAGTAGCTTTTGCTGCAGTCGGAATTAGTGAAATCTTTTTAATGAAGAAACAAATTTTAGTTTCTATAGATTTCTTGTTAGCATTACTGGCTACCTTAACTTGGACGGTGCCAGATGCTTTCTTTAAGGGAATGCCATGGCATTGGACTAAATTTGGTATTTTCTACGCCATTGTAATGTTAATGTTAACTTGGACTGTACTTTCTAAGAATAAAACTACTTTTGATGATGTAGGTGTTTATACTTTAGCAGCATTGTACATTGGGACAGGTTTTCATTACATGGCCGCAATTAGAAGTGACGCCAATGGGTTAGCACTTCTTTGCTACGTATTTGTTGTTGTATGGTCAACTGATATTGGTGCTTACATGATTGGTAGAAAAATTGGTAAGCATAAATTATGGCCAGTAATTAGTCCTAATAAGACTTGGGAAGGATCAATTGGAGCAGTTATTTGTGCCATCATTTGTAGTGCGATCTATGTTGCTTTGGTAAATGTGGGTTACCCTCAAATTCAAATGATTATTATTGCTTTCTTCTTATCAATTGTTGGACAAATGGGTGACTTGGTTGAATCTGCCTATAAGCGTTTCTATGGTGTGAAAGATTCAGGTAAAATTTTACCAGGACACGGTGGTATTTTAGATCGTTTTGATAGTATGCTCTTTGTCTTACCAGTTGTGGCAGCCTTATTAGGAATTGTACACTAGGAGATTATTGTTGAAAGGTATACTAATCTTTTTAGTTGTCTTTGGTTTACTTGTTTTTGTCCATGAATTTGGACATTTCATTGTAGCTAAAAAATCAGGAATTCTTGTTCGAGAGTTCTCAATTGGTATGGGCCCAAAATTATTCCAAATTAGACGAAATCCCACCACTTATACCATTCGTTGGTTACCACTTGGTGGGTATGTTCGTTTAGCGGGCTCTGATGATGAAACTAAGCTTGATCCCGGAATGACGGTTGTTGTTCAATTAAACGATAAGGGTGAAGTAGTTCGAATTGATGCCTCTGAATCTGATTTACCGATCGAAGGAATTCCAATTCAAGTTACAAAGGCTGATTTAGTTGATGCGTTAACCATCAGTGGATATGAAAATGGTGACGAAAACAAACCAGTTACTTATCATGTAAACCATGATGCGACTATTATTGATAAAAACAAGACAGAATTGGTAATTGCGCCTCGAGATACGCAATTTCAACAAGCTAATGTTTGGCAAAAATTAGCTACTAATTTTGCTGGACCATTTATGAATATTGTTTTAGGTTTTGTTGTGTTTATGATTTGGACTTTCACTGTTCCGGGTCCCGCAACTACTACAATTGCAAAAGTTGAAAACAATTCACCTGCTCAAGTTGCTAAAATTAAGGCTAATGATGAGATTATTTCAATTAATGGCAAAAAAATGTCAGATTTTGAAGATATTTCAAATCAAATTTCTCGCAGTAAGGGAAAAGACTTAAAGATCAGACTTAAGCAAGGTGATACTTATCATACAGCAATAGTAAAACCTACTAGTAAAACAATTCAAAAGCAAAAAGTTTATCAAATAGGAATTGTAGCTAAAAGTGATGAAAATTTTGGAGCAAAATTAAAGCGTGGTTGGGATACTGCAGTTTCTACAACTGGCTTAATTTTTAATGCCGTGGGTAATTTATTTAGACACTTTAGTTTGAATAAATTATCGGGACCAGTAGGAATTTATTCTCAAACCTCGCAAGTTTCTAACATGGGCTTCACTTATGTACTTGCGTTTTTGGCAATGATTTCTATTAATTTGGGAATTGTGAACTTAATTCCAATTCCTGGTCTAGATGGCGGAAAGTTGCTTTTAAACTTAATTGAATTATTCCGTGGTAAACCAATTTCAGAAGAACATGAAGCTATTGTAGAATTAATAGGTTTTGGTTTATTATTAGTTTTAATTATTGCCGTAACAGGTAATGATATATATCGTTACTTTATTAAGTAATTTACTTAGGAAGAAGAAAAGGATAGAAGAATGCGTCAATCAAAATTCTTTATGCCAACTTTAAAAGAAGCTCCAGCAGATGCTGTAGCTGAAAGTCACAAAATTATGATTCGTGGGGGCTATATTCGCCAAGTTACTGCTGGTGTTTACGCTTACTTGCCACTTGGATATCGTGTACTTCGCAAGGCTGAAGCAATCATTGAAGAGGAAATGGAAAATATTAATGTTCCTGAAATGATTATGCCTCATCTCTTACCAGCTACTCTTTGGCAAGAATCAGGTCGTTATAAAAAGTATGGCGCCGAAATGTTTAAATTACAGGACCGCCATGGTCGTGAAAGTTTACTTGGACCAACTCATGAAGAAACATTTACGGAAATTGTTGCTAAAAATTTAAAGAGTTATAAGCAAATGCCACTTGCTTTATATCAAATTCAAACTAAGTTTAGAGATGAAAATCGTCCAAGATTTGGTCTTCTTCGTGGTCGTGAATTTGTAATGCTGGATGGGTATAGTTTTGCGGCAACTCGTGAACAATTAGATGAGCAGTTTGACGACCAAAAGAGCGCTTATAAGAAGATTTTCAAGCGTGCTGGTGTAACTGTCCATCCTGTAATTGCGGATTCTGGTACCATGGGAGGTAAGAATTCTACTGAATTCCAAGCACCAGCTGCTATTGGTGAAGATACCATCGCTACTAATGAAAAAGGTACTTATGCTGCCAACCTTGAAATGGCTAAAAGTGTTGATACCTTTAAACAAGAACCAGAAGAAGTTAAGGAGTTAACTAAGGTTGCTACTCCAGATTGTGATACTATTGAAAAATTGGCAGAATTTTTAAATGTGCCTGCAACTAGAATTGTCAAAAGTATTTTATACATTGCTGATGATCAAAAGGTTTTGGTTCTTATCCGTGGTGATAAACAAATTAACGAAGTTAAATTAGGTCATATTCTTGATGCTGATGATGTTCATGTAGCGGAAAGTAGTGAATTAAAAGAAATTACTGGTAGCGAAAAGGGTGGCGTAGGTCCAATTAATGCTGATTGGGCTGATAAGATTATTGCCGATGAAACTGTAAAAGATCTTTACAATGTAGTTGTCGGCGCTAATGAAACTGATTATCAATACCAAAACGCTAACTTAGACCGTGACTTCAAGGTTGATGAATTTGCTGATCTTAGAACTGCAAATGAAGGTGAACCTGATCCAGTTGATCACTTACCACTTAAATTTACCACCTCAATTGAAGTTGGTCATATTTTCAAGTTGGGTACTTACTACACTGATACAATGGGTGCTGATTTCCTAGATCAAAATGGTAAGGCAAAGCCAGTTATCATGGGTTCTTACGGAATTGGTGTAACTAGAATGTTATCAGCTGCAGTAGAACAACACTTAACTGAAAATGGTGTTGCTTGGCCTAAAGAAATTGCACCATTTACTGTTCACTTGATTCAAATGAAGATGAAGGATGAGACTCAAACTGAATTAGCTGAAAAACTTGAAAAAGAACTTTCAGCTAAGTATGATGTTTTATATGACGATCGTAATGAACGTCCAGGTGTTAAGTTTAATGATGCAGATTTAGTTGGGGCTCCAATTAGAATTACTATTGGACGTAAAGCTAAAGATGGTATTGTTGAAGTTAAGCGACCAACTGATGAAAAAGCAACAGAAATTTCTGTTGATGAATTAGATAATTTTGTAAATAAAGAGTTAGGATAATTTTTCGTGACTAATAAAAACGAGCTATTCTTAAAACTTTTAAAGCAAGTTCATTTTCCTGATCAATTTGAAGATAATGATTTACTTCAAAAAGGAAAAATTGAGAACGTGGATGTATACGCTAAAGAACATAGGTGGGATATCCACGTTCTTTTTGATTCTCCTTTAAAGTTTGATACATATAATGCGTTAAATACAGCAATAAACGAAAGTTTTGCTTCTTTTGTTAATACCTGTTTCTTTGTAGAAACAAAGGATGGATCAGATCAATATTTGCCCGATTATTGGCAATATGCTGTCAAAAATTCAAATGTTTTGGCGTCAGCTACGCGAGAATTTTTAGCTGGTCAGGTTCCTCGTAAAGAAGATGGTCGATGGATAATCCCAGTCGACAATTCAGTGATTGACAATTTAATTGAGCAAAAAGCTTTAGATGATTTATCAGAAGAAATGCGTAAGTATGGCTTTTTTAACTTGAAGTTTCTTACTGAATTTGATGAACAAAGTTCTCAAAACAATCTAGAGAGTTTGCAACAATTACAAGAAGAGCATGATAAAAACATGCAAGAAGTTTATCAATCTATTCCTGAAAAGCCGAAAAAAAGCAAACCCGCTCCATCTAAATATCCAACTAAGAAAACACATTATGGAAATACAAAAGTTGATGAAAATGCAGAAATTACCCAAATCCATGATCTGGAAGATGGAACTCGAAATGTCGTAATTGAAGGAAATATTTTTAATATTGAAAGTCGAGAATTGAAGTCAGGTTCAGTGATTTTTACTGGGGAAATTACGGATTATACGGACTCAATTGGATTTAAAAAATTTGTTTCAAATAAAGAGCAAATTGCAAGTTTATCTGCTATTAAGCCAGGAACATGGGCTAAAATGCAAGGATCAGCAGCTACAGATCAATGGCAAAATGATGTAGTGTTTAATATTAATGCTTTTGAAACTGTGGAACATGAAGGGCGACAAGAAAAATATGAAGGTGATCAAAAGCGGGTTGAACTTCACCTTCATACCAACATGAGCCAATTAGATGCAACTAATACTGCTACCGATTTTGTAAATGCTGCTAAAAAGTTTGGTCAAAAAGCTATTGCAGTTACTGATCATGGGGATGTTCAATCTTTCCCTGATGCTTATAGTGCTGGTAAGAAAACAGGACTAAAGATTTTGTATGGTGTTGAAGCTAATATGATTGATGATCATGCTTTATTAGTTTTGAATCCAGCTGAAATGAAATATGAAGATAAAGAATTTGTAATTTTTGACGTTGAAACTACTGGCTTATCTTCTGTTTACGATACTATTATTGAAATTGGTGCCGTAAAAATGAAGAATGGAGAGGTTATCGATCGATTTGACAAGTTTATTAATCCTCACCATCCTTTGAGTGAACAAACTATTAATTTAACTTCTATTACAGATGAGATGGTAAGTGCTGCTGATGATGAAGATGTTGTGATCAAACAGTTCAAAGATTTTTATGGTGATGATCCTCTTTGCGGACACAATGTTCAATTTGATGTTGGTTTTGTCAATGCTGCTTTAAGAAGAAGTGGTTATGAAGAAATAACTCAACCTGTGGTTGATACACTTGAAGTTTCACGTTTACTTCACCCAGAACAAACTAGACATACTCTTGATTCATTAGCTAAGAAATATAATGTTGTTTTGGAACATCACCACCGAGCAAATCAAGACGCTGAAGCGACTGGATATTTAATGTTTAAACTTCTGGATGCTTTTAATGCGCGTTTTCATGAAGATGATTTAGGTAAAATGAATGATTATGCTGAGCATGGGCAGGTTTATAAACGAGCACGTCCATCTCACATGACTATTTTGGCTAAAAATCAAGCTGGATTGAAAAATATGTATAAACTTGTTTCTATTGCAAGTACTACTAATTTTTATCGAATTCCTAGAACTCCTAAGTCAGATCTTAGAAGACTTCATGATAATCTTTTATATGGTTCTGGTTGTTGGCAGGGCGATGTATTTATTGCTATGATGCAAAAAGGGTATGATGAAGCACGTAAGAAAGCCAAGTTTTATGATTTCTTAGAGGTGCAGCCTCCAGCAAATTATCAACAATTAATTGAAGACGGTTTAATTAAAGATGAAGCTGAATTAGAAGAAATTCTGACTAATATTTATAAATTAGGAAAAGAATTAAATAAGCCAGTTGTTGCTACTGGCGATGCTCATTATGTGGATCCTCATGATGCAATCTATAGAACAATTTTGATTTCAGCTCAAAGAAGTAATCCAAATCGGAACAAACCGCAACCAGATTTACATTTTTATACAACTCAAGAAATGCTTGATGCATTTAGCTTTTTAGGGGAAGAAGCGGCTAAGGAAATTGTTATTACTAACACAAATAAGATTGCTGATTCTCTAGAAGAAATTGCCCCAATTAAAGATGGTCTTTATCCTCCACATATTGATAATGCCGATCAAGAAATGAAAGATTTGACTTACAATAAGGCTTATGAACTTTATGGAAAACCTCTTCCTAAAATTGTTAAAGATAGAATTGAAATGGAATTAAACTCAATCATTTCAAATGGCTATGCGGTTATTTACTTAATTTCTCAGCGTCTAGTAGCTAAATCAAATAAAGATGGATATTTGGTTGGTTCGCGTGGATCCGTAGGTTCGAGTTTGGTTGCTACTATGTCTGGAATTACTGAGGTTAATCCACTCGCGCCGCATTATCGGTGTCCTAATTGTAAATATTCTAAGTTTTTTGAAAATGGAGAATATGGTTCAGGATATGACTTGCCTGATAAAGATTGTCCAAAATGTGGTACTGCGCTTGTAAAAGATGGTCAGGATATTCCATTTGCTACTTTCTTGGGATTCCACGGTGATAAGGTTCCTGATATTGATTTAAATTTCTCAGGAGACTACCAACCAGTTGCACATAACTTTATTCGAGTTATGTTTGGACCCGATAATTCATATCGTGCGGGTACCATTGCGACAGTTGCAGATAAAACTGCTTATGGTTATGCTAAGCATTATGATGAAGAACGTGATTTAAAGCTGCGGAATGCAGAATTAGATCGGTTAGCATCTGGGGTTTCTGGAGTAAAAAGGACAACAGGACAACACCCTGCAGGAATTGTGGTGGTTCCTAACGACATGGATATTTATGACTTTACTCCGGTTCAGTACCCAGCGGATGATGTTAATGCAGCATGGTTAACGACTCACTTTGATTTCCATTCTATTCACGATAATATTTTAAAATTTGATATTTTAGGGCATGATGATCCAACAATGATCAGAATGTTGCAAGATTTGTCAGGAATTGATCCTTTGTCTATTCCACCAGATGACCCAGGAGTTATGTCATTATTTTCAAGTCCTGAAATTTTAGGAGTGACGCCAGAACAAATTCAATCTAAGACGGGTACCTTAGGTGTGCCAGAATTTGGAACAAAATTTGTTCGAGGGATGCTTGAAGAAACTAAACCAAATACTTTTTCTGAACTTTTACAAATTTCCGGTTTATCTCATGGGACTGATGTATGGCTAGGGAATGCGGAAGAACTAATTAACAACGGAACTTGTAAATTGAAGAATGTAATTGGTTGTCGTGATAACATCATGATGGACCTTATCCACTGGGGCGTTAAGCCAGAAGTAGCCTTTTCGACGATGGAATCAGTTCGTCATGGGCGCGGTATCAGTGATGAAGATATGGCAGTTTTGAAGAAAAATAAAAATATCCCAGATTGGTACATTCCATCTTGTTTAAAGATTAAATATATGTTCCCTAAAGCACACGCAACAGCATATATTTTAATGGCACTTCGAATCGCATGGTTTAAAGTTTATTACCCAGAAATTTACTACACGGCTTATTTCTCAGTTCGTGCTGATCTATTTGATTTAGTAGCAATGAGTCATGGTAAAAACACTGTGAAAGCCGCAATGAAGAAAATTCAAGATAAGGGAAATGATGCTTCTGCTAAGGATAAGAGCTTATTAACTGTGCTTGAGATTGCTAATGAATGTTTAGAGCGTGGGATTAAAATCAAGATGGTTGATGTTAATGAATCAGATGCGCTTAACTTTAAGATTATTGATAAAAATACCATCTTAGCTCCATTTAATTCGGTTCCCGGTCTTGGTGATAATGCGGCTAAGCAAATTGTAGCAGCTCGTGCAGAACAAAAATTCTTATCAAAAGAAGATTTGGCAAAACGTGGTAAAGTATCTCAAACTATTATGGATTACTTTGAAAATAATGGCGTTTTGGAAGGGATGCCCGATCAAAATCAATTATCTCTATTCTAAATTTTGTAAATTACAATTAAATATGGTAAACTTAGTCGTGAAGTTCGAATAAGTAAATTCGAGTGAGCAGTTGTGCTCACTCTTTTTATTACGGAGGAAAGTTTTTGTCTAAAGTTACAGATATTGTTCGTTCAGCTGTAGAACCGATTATTGCTAAACGTAATGATGAATTCGTTGATATTGAATATGTAAAAGAAAAAGGCCAAAATTATCTTCGTATCTATGTTGATAAGGAACCAAATGGTATCGACATAGACGAAATTGCAGATTTGAGTGAATTAGTATCAGAAAAACTTGATACTTTGGATCCAGATCCATTGCCTGACTCATATATTTTGGAATTGTCTTCACCCGGAGCAGAACGTCCAATCAAAACAGAAAAAGATTGGCAAAAAGCTCAAGGAGAATATGTTCATTTAGGACTTTATCAAAAAATAGATGGCAAAAAAATGTATGAAGGCACACTTAAGTCATATAATGATGATGAGGTTGAACTCGAAGTTAAGATTAAGACTAGACGAAAGACTGTTGTTGTTCCTCGCAAATTAATTGCGAATATTCGTTTTGCAATTGAGTTTTAGAAAGGTTGATTAAAACTTATGTCTAAAGAAATGCTTGAAGCGTTTGATACCTTGGAAAAAACTAAAGGCATTAAAAAAGAAGTTATTGTTGATGCAATTAAGGCTGCCTTAGTAGCTGCATATAAGAAAAATTATAATCAAGCACAAAATGTGGAAGTTGATTTTGACGAACGCACTGGCAATTTTAAAGTAATGGCAGTTAAAACTGTTGTTGATGAGGTTCAAGATGATCGCCTTGAAGTAAGTTTAAAAGATGCTTTAGCAATCAATGGTGCTTATGAAGTAGGAGATGAAATTCGTTTCGAAGTTACTCCAAAGAACTTTGGTAGAATTTCTGCTCAAACTGCAAAGCAAGTTATTATGCAGCGTCTTCGCGAAGCTGAAAGAAACAATATTATTGATGAGTATTCTCAATATGAAGATGAACTCATTACAGGAACTGTAGAGCGTCGAGACAATCGTTTTGTCTATGTTAAAATTGGTAATGTTGAAGCGGTTATGTCAACTCATGATCAAATGCCAAATGAGACATACAATCCTCAAGACAAAGTACGTGTGCTTGTAACTCATGTGGGATCTGACTCAAAAGGTGCTCAAATTACTGTTTCAAGAACAGCTCCTGATGTAGTTAAACGTTTATTTGAACAAGAAGTACCTGAAATTTACAATGGTACAGTTGAAATTGTATCCATTGCTCGTGAAGCAGGAGACAGAACTAAGATTGCGGTTAAATCAAATGATCCTAACATTGATCCTGTTGGTACATGTGTTGGTCAAGGCGGAACTCGTGTCCAAAATGTGGTTAATGAATTAGGCGGAGAAAATATTGATATTGTTCAATATGAAGATGACCCATCTGATTACATTGCTAATGCCTTGAATCCTGCTGAAGTTATTGCGGTTCAATTTAGTGATGAAGATGATGAAAAGAGCGCATTAGTGATCGTTCCTGATTATCAATTATCACTTGCAATTGGTAAAAAAGGACAAAATGTTCGTTTAGCTGCTCGTCTTACTGGATATAAGATTGATATCCGTCCAGAATCAGAAGTTGAATTTGTAGACGAAGATAAGAAGAATAGCACTGAAAATAAAGAATCAGATGCTGAAACAGCTAATGACGAAGTAGAAGCAACTGTTAACCATGATGCTTCTACTAGTGATAATACTGAAGAATAGTAGAAAGTTGGTGATCTTTTGAAAAAAAGAAAAATCCCAATGAGGAAAGATCTGCTTACCAATACTATGCAACCTAAGAAAGAATTAGTAAGAGTTGTGATTGATAAAGAAAAGAATATTTCCGTTGATCCAACTGGTAAGAAACCTGGACGTGGAGCATATGTTTCATTAGATCCAAGTAAAATTGAGGCTGCAAAGAATAGTAAAGTATTAGAAAAAAGTTTAGGAACTAGTGTCCCTGAAGAATTCTATGAGGAACTTTATTCGTATGTAGATCATCAAAAGGCTAGAAAAGAATTATTTGGTGATAAATAAGATTGCAAAATAGACAAAAAGCAGTTAATTTATTAGGATTAGCAATGCGTGCAGGGAAGGTAGTCACTGGAACTGAAACAGTAATTGCAGATCTTAAAAAGAAAAAAGTTAAATTAGTAGTTTTAGCTAGTGATCTTCAGAAAAATACTATTGAAAAAGTAAGTCGTGCAGCTAATAAAAATAATGTTTCCATGATCAGTGAATTTACTGCAGTGGAACTTGAAAACGCAGTAGGTAAGAAACGTAAGGTTCTTGGACTTACAGATAGTGGCTTTTGTAAGGCACTAGTTAAGAAGATTAATGAAGGAGTGTGATTGGATGGCTAAGGAAAGAATTTATGAAGTCGCAAAAGAATTAGGCATCGATAACAAGGTTGTGGTTGATAAAGCGAAAGACCTTGGCTTTGATGTTACAAATCATATGTCATCATTAGAGGATTCCCAAGTGAATCAATTAAAGAGCAGTTTCCAGAACTCCGCTCCCGCTAATAAAAAGCAAGAGAAGTCTTCTAAGAAAAATAATAAGATTAAGATTTCGGTTTCTTCCATTAGAAAAAATGAGAAAAAATCTGAAAATGATAATCAAAAACATAAAAAGAATAATAATAGAAGACGTAATAATCGTAATCATGATCATGCTCAAAGAAACGAGTGTAATCATGAACAAAAGCCGGCAGCTCGCGATTTGTTAAAGCAATTTAAGCAAAAACAACGCGCAGAAGAAAGTACATTAAATAAGCAAGCACAAAAAGCTAAAAAAGAATATCACGAACAATTGAAACATCCAAGAAAAGATAATAAACCAACCAATAATCCAAAGAAGAATATTAAAGAATCTCCTAAGGCTGAAAAAACAGAAACTAAAGTCATTGGACCTAAGATTCTTAAGCCATCACCAGCTCGTTTGAAGAAGAATCAACCTTCAATTAAAAAAGAAATTCCTAAGGTTGCTTTAAGTAATGAAGCCCCAAAGGAAAATAACAATCGTGGAAATGGTCATGGCCGTAACACTGGAAAACCAGGCCGTAAAGGTAAGAACCAATTCTTTAATAATCATAATGAACATTCTGACCGTCAAGAGAGAAGAAGACGTAAGAATAAAAAGCGTCAGCATGAACAAGTTACAAAGAAGCAACCAACTCAAAGAAAAGAACGTCCATTACCAGATGTTTTAGTTTACGAAGAAGGTATGAACGCTCAAGATTTAGGTAAGCTTTTACACCGTGAACCAGCTGAACTTGTTAAAAAGTTATTCATGCTAGGTGTAATGACTAACCAAAACCAATCTTTGGATAAGGATACCATTGAACTTTTGGCTGCAGAATATGGAATTGAAGCTAAACAAAAGGTTCATGAAGATATCTCAGATATTGATAAACTTTATGATAAGAGAATGGAAGCTTCAAAGAAGTCAGATCACCAAGTTAAGCGTCCGCCTGTAGTTACCATTATGGGACACGTTGACCATGGTAAGACTACTTTGCTTGATCGTCTTCGTCATACTCATGTTTCTGCCCATGAAGCAGGTGGTATTACTCAAAAGATCGGTGCATACCAAGTACGTTTAGATGATCGTTTAATTACATTCTTAGATACTCCTGGACACGCTGCCTTTTCTAACATGCGTGCTCGTGGTGCAGAAATTACCGATATTGTTGTTTTGGTTGTGGCTGCAGACGACGGTGTAATGCCTCAGACTATTGAAGCCATTGACCATGCTAAGAGTGCTGGAGTTCCAATTATTGTTGCTATCAATAAGATGGATGTGCCAGGTGCTAATCCACAACACGTTACTGAACAATTGATGAAGTATAACTTGATCCCAGAAGATTACGGTGGTGACACCATTTACGTTAATATTTCAGCTAAGACTGGTGAAAATGTAGATGATTTGCTTCAAATGATCTTACTTCAATCAGATGTGATGGAACTTCAAGCTGATCCTAAGCAAATGGCTATTGGTACAGTTATTGAGGCTCGTTTGTCACGTGGGCGTGGACCAGTGGCTGACCTTTTGATCCAACAAGGTACACTTAATGTTGGGGATCCAATTGTTGTAGGTAATACTTTTGGCCGTGTACGTACTATGACTAACGACCGTGGTCGTCAAGTTAAGAAGGCGACTCCATCAATGCCTGTTGAAATCACTGGTTTAAACAGTGTTCCGGAATCAGCTGATAAGTTAGTTGAATTCGAAGATGAAAAGACTGCACGTAGTGTTGGTGAATCTCGTGCTCAACAAGCTTTGCAAAAGTCTCGTGAAAATGTTCAACACGTTACTCTTGATAACTTATTTGATACAATGAAGAAAGAGAACATGAAGGAAGTTGACATTGTTCTTAAAGCTGATGTTCAAGGTTCAGTTGAAGCTTTACAACAATCTCTTGAAAAGATTAATGTTGAAGGCGTAAGAGTTAATATCATTCACTCTGGTGTTGGTGCTATCAATGAATCAGATGTTACTTTAGCTGGAGCTTCAAATGCATTTATCATTGGTTTCAATGTTCGTCCAACTGCAACTGCTAAGTCTCAAGCAGAAACTGATGGTGTAGATATTCGTCTATACAGCATTATTTACAAGGCAATTGATGATGTAACGGCTGCCATGAAGGGTATGCTTGAACCAACTTACGAAGAAAAAGTTACTGGCAACTTAACGGTTCGTGAAACTTGGAAAGTTTCAAAGGTTGGTACTATTGCAGGTGCCTTTGTTGATAGTGGTTACGTAACTCGCGATTCTGGTATTCGTGTAATTCGTGATGGCGTTGTAGTTTACGATGGCAAGGTTGCATCTCTTAAGAGATTCCAAGATGATGTTAAGCAAGTTAAACAAGGATTTGATTGTGGTTTAACTATTGAAAACTACAATGATATCAAGATTGATGATCAACTTGAAGCTTACGAAATGCAAGAAGTTAAGCCTCAATAGATCATAATTTAGGAGGAAAAAACATGAAACATAGAGTAGGTCGTGTTGAAGGAGAAATCCTTCGCGAATTGACTAAAATTTTGCAAAAGGATATTCGCGATCCTCGTTTGAGTGATGTTACTATTACTGCTGTAGAATGCACTAATGATCTTTCTTATGCTACTGTATACTACAGTTTACTTACAGAAGATCCAGAAAAAGAAAAAGAAGTTAGTGAAGCTTTAGATAAGGCTAAAGGAATGATGCGACACTTGCTTGGTCAAGTATTAACAGTATATAAAGTTCCTGAACTAATTTTTAAGCGTGATAACTCGGTTAAGTATGGTAGTAAAATTGACCGTTTAATTGCTGAAGTAAGAAAGCAAGATCAAGAACGGAATAGTAAGTAAAAGAAAAGGGCGCCATCAAGGCGCCTTTTTTATTTAATAAACAAGAAACAGGGAAATTTATGTTAAATGGAATTATAGTTATTGATAAAGATAAAGGCATGACTAGTGCTGACGTGGTTTATCATTTAAGAAAAGCATTGCATATTAAAAAAATTGGACATGCAGGAACTTTAGATCCCGAAGTAACGGGAGTTTTACCGATTGCAATTGGTCAAGCAACTAAATTAATTGAATTAATGCACACACGTCCCAAGGCCTATACAGGGAGCGGTCTATTTGGATATGCCACTGATAGTTATGATACGGATGGAAAAACTTTAAAAGAAAATAAATTAGATCATCCTTTTACTAAAGATGAAATTCAATCTGCGATGCATACTTTTGAAGGGAAAATTGTTCAAGTGCCACCGATCTATTCTGCGGTAAAAGTTAATGGAAAACGCTTGTATGAATATGCTCGTGAAGGAATTGAAGTAGAACGGCCTAAGCGGGAAGTAGAGGTAAGAAAATACGAATTAATTAATGAACCAAAGTTTGATCCGCAAACAGGCTATCAAAAATTTGATTTTGATATTGAATGTAGTAAGGGGACCTATGTAAGATCTTTGGTAAATGATTTAGGGGAAAAATTAAATCAACCAGCAGTTATGACCTACTTACGCAGAACTGCAAGTTCTGGCTTTGATTTGAGCCAAGCTGTAAAACTAAGTGAAGTAGAAAATAATCCTGGAGAAGTAGAAAAACTCATTCAACCCATTGATGCCTTTTTTAAGGATTATGAAACTATTGATTTAAATCAAGGACAATGGCTAAAAGTTCAAAATGGAGCTACCATTTCTTTGAAAACGCATGCAAAAAAAGTGGCATTACGCTACAATAATAGAGTTAAAGCAATTTATCGTAATGCAGGCAATTATTATCGCCCAGAGTTAATGCTGCTCAAGAATGAATAAGTAGAACGAAGGAAATATTGTGCAAGTTATCCATTTACCTTATCCAGTTAAGTCAAATATTATACCAAGTAAAATAATTTTAGTACTAGGCTTTTTTGATGGTGTCCATTTAGGTCATCAACATTTAATTACTGTGGCTAAAGATATTGCTCAAGAAAAAAAGCTCCCTTTGGCTGTGATGACTTTTGACCGTCATCCTCGAGAAGTTTATGCAAATAAATCTAATTTTAAGTACATAGATACTATTGATGAAAAAGCTGAAAAAATGGCTAATTTGGGGGTAGATTATTTATTAATTGCACCCTTTACTGAAGGCTTCAGCAAGATTTCAGGTCAAGAATTTGTTGATAATGTAATCGTTAAATTAAATGCAGATACTGTCGTGGCTGGATTTGATTATACTTATGGTCCTAAGAAGATAGCCAATATGGATAATTTACCTAAATTTGCTAAAGAGCGTTTTCAAATTGTTAAAGTTGCAAAACAAACTTTTAGTGGTCAAAAAATTGGGTCGACTGTAATTCGCAAAGCTATTAAAAATGGTGAAATGGAAGAAGCTTATGACTTACTAGGACATCATTACCAGATGAGCGGTACGATTGGTCATGGAGAAAGAAATGGTCATAAGATTGGTTTTCCAACTGCTAATTTAGTCTGGGATAAGAAAAAAGTTGTGCCTAAAATTGGTGTATATGCCACTAAAACTAAAATTGATGGTAAATGGTATGATTCAATGACGAGTGTAGGCTATAATTTAACGACTGGCCAAGAGCGGAGAATTTATATTGAATCACATTTGTTTAATTTTGATAAAGAAGCTTATGGCGAGAAAATGACCATTAAATGGTATTTGTATACTCGTGGTGAGGTAAAATTTGCTAGTTTAGATGAGCTAAAGGAGCAATTGAAGCGAGATGAGAACCAAATCAAGGCTTATTTTGCAGAAATTGACTCTAAAAAATAGCTTGGCAAAACTTTAAGCTTATGATATATTGAACTTATCAGTTAAAGTTCATTTAAGAAAGAAGGGTAGCCGGTGCGTTTTTAATCTTGTAATTATACATAGTTAGATAAAAGTCCGTATTTTTAGACGGAGAGACTATGTACTTTTAACAAGATTGAATGCACGATTATCTTTTCTCTAAAATAAAAGAGAGTCACACTTGTTAAAAGGTGCAGACTCTCTTTTTGTATGGAGATGATTTGATGAGCAATATAAAAATTAGCAATCTTTCTTTTAGATATGATACTAACAATGAAAATATTTTTGAAAATTTAAATTTGAATTTAGATAGTTCCTGGAAACTTGGCTTAGTAGGAAGAAACGGAAGAGGGAAAACCACCTTTCTTAATTTGCTTCGCCAAAAATTAAAAGGGATTGGCAAAATTCAAACTAGACTTCGGTTCTCGTATTTTCCGATGGAAATCGTAAATCCTAAAGGGATTACTTTCTATGAACTTCAAGATAAATTAAATTTTGAAGAATGGGAATTAGAACGTGAACTTAATTTAATGAAAGTTGATCCCAATTTGATTTGGCAACCTTTTGATACTTTGAGTGGTGGAGAACAGACAAAGATTTTATTAGCCGCTTCATTTGTAGATTCAGATTCTTTTCCTTTAATTGATGAACCAACGAATCATTTAGATGAAGAAGGTCGACGTCAAATAGCAGAATATCTTTTTGGTCATGACGAGGGATATATTGTGGTGAGTCATGATCGGAATTTTTTAAATCAAATCACAGATCATATATTGGCAATTGAAAATGGTGAAATTCATCTTTATCAAGGAAATTATCAAAGTTATGAGCAAACTAAAGAGAATCGAGATCAATTTAATCTAGATAAAAACAATAAATTAAAAAATGAAATTCAAAGCTTAAATGCTAGTCGACTACGATTAAAGGGATATTCAAATAAAGCTGAAGGTAAAAAGAGTGCAAAGGCTCATGGAAATGAACAGCATGCTTTTATAGATAAAGGATTTTGTGGGCATAAAGCTGCAAAAGCTATGAAGAGATCAAAAAATGCTGAGCGCCGCATGAATGGAGCTATTGAAGGCAAAAAAGGCTTAATGACTAATATTGAAGACGTACCTGAATTAACGATGAATTTTGATAAAAATTATCATCATACTTTCCTAGATATACAACATTTAGATTTGAAAATTCAGGATAAGATCTTGTTTTCTGATTTAAATATGCAAATCTCTAATCAGGGAATAGTTGCTTTAGAAGGTAAAAATGGTAGTGGAAAATCAACTTTGATGAAGCTACTTTTAGAAGATATGAAAGAAGTTGAATATCAAGGAAATATTGAATTGACAGAAGGTCTCAGTATTTCTTATTTGCCACAAATTTTTACTGAGTATACTGGCAGCCTTAGGGAGTTTTCAGAAAAGCAAAAAATATCTTATGAAGATTTGCTCAATACCTTAAAGAAAATGGGATTTCCAAGAGAAGCCTTTACTACTAAAATTGAAGAGATGAGTATGGGCCAACAAAAACGAGTAGCAATTGCGAAATCTTTAGTGGAACCAGCAGATCTTTATTTATGGGATGAACCAGCAAATTATTTGGATGTATTTAACCAAGATCAACTGATTCATCTTCTTAAAGAATTCAAACCAGCAATGCTTTTGATTGAACACGATCCTTATTTTATTAAGGAAGTAGCTGATCAAGTAATTGAGTTGTGAAAAATATTTCAAAAAAATTAGCAGTCAGCTTGATATCGTGCTAGTTTTTAGTATAATAGTATTTGTTAGCACCTAATAGATGAGAGTGCTAAAAGTGAGGGCGATATTTATGTTGACCGAACGTCAAGAATTAATTTTAAAAACAATTATTCAAGATTTCACACAAGATCATGAACCTGTTGGTTCAAAGACAGTGATGAAACAATTACCAATTAAGGTATCAAGTGCAACAATTCGGAATGAAATGGCAACGCTAGAAGAGAAAGGGTTGATCGAAAAAACTCACTCTTCAAGTGGTCGGATTCCATCAAGTGAAGGGTATCGTTATTATCTTGACAATTTAGTCGAGCCATTACGTTTACCTGAAAACGTTTATGATAAGATTGTTTATCAATTAGATCGACCATTTCATCAAGTGAATGAAATTGTGCAAGAAGCTGCTAAGATTTTATCGGATTTGACGAATTATACTGCTTTTGCAGAAGGTCCCGAAAATCACGGTGTGACTGTTACAGGATTTAGAATTGTACCATTGTCGAACAGACAAATTATGGCAATTTTGGTAACCAGTGATGGTAATGTTCAAAATCAAGTTTATGCTTTACCACATCACATTCACGGGGATGAAATTGAAAAAGCCGTTCGGATGATTAATGATGAGCTAGTGGGGAAGAGTTTGAAAGAAATTACCCCAACTTTATTAAAAGGTCTAGCTAATCAGCAAATTGCCGGTACTCATTCAGCTGAACTCCTTAGTTTAGTTGAAGATGTTATTAAAGATGCGGCCAGTGAGCAGATGTATGTGGATGGTCAGATCAATTTGTTGAATAATAGCTCTGAGAAGAATGTGAATGACATTCGCTCGCTTTATGAATTAGTTGATCATAATGATCTGATTTCAAACTTGATGGGTGATTGTGAAAAGGTTGCTTCGCCGGATCTTCCAGTTCAAGTAACGTTAGGATCAGAACTTCCTAATGATTTATTGAAAAATTATAGTTTGGTAACTGCCAGATATAATGTGGGAGAACATGGTGAAGGTACAATTGCACTACTTGGTCCAACGAATATGCCATATTCGCAAATGATTGGGTTACTTGAATATTTTAGAAACGAGCTAGCCAAGAAATTGCTCGATTACTACGGAAGATTTCAATAGAGGGGGTTAGCTGTGAGTAAAGAAGAATTTCCAAGCGAAAAGAATTTAGATGAAAAAGATACTGCTCCTAAAAAGAAAGTGGAGGAAACTCCAAAGGCTAACAAGGAGACAGATAATAAAGAAGATCAAAAATTAGCTAAGCAAATTGCTGAATTAGAAGCTAAAAACAAGGAACTTGAAGATAAGTATCTACGCAGTGAAGCTGAAATCCAAAACATGCAAAACCGTTACTCAAAGGAACGAGCTCAGCTTATTAAATATGAATCTCAAAGTTTGGCTAAAGATGTTTTGCCTGCAATGGATAACCTAGAACGTGCTTTAGGCGTTAAAGTTGACGATGAAGCATCTAAGCAATTGAAAAAAGGTGTCCAAATGACCCTTGATTCACTTATCAAGGCCATGAAAGATCATGGTATTGTTGAAATTGAGGCTGATGGCGTAGAGTTTGATCCGACATTACATCAAGCTGTTCAAACTGTAGCAGCTGAAAATGATGATCAAAAAGATCACGTTGTTCAGGTTTTACAAAAAGGATATCAATACAAGGACCGTACATTGAGACCAGCTATGGTTGTTGTTGCTCAATAGAAAGGGAGATTTATTAATGTCAAAAGTTATCGGTATTGACCTCGGAACTACTAACTCTGCAGTAGCAGTTCTTGAAGGTAAAGAACCTAAAATTATTACTAACCCAGAAGGTAATCGTACTACTCCATCTGTAGTTGCATTTAAAGATGGTGAAATCCAAGTAGGTGAAGTTGCTAAGCGTCAAGCTATCACTAACCCTAATACGATAGTTTCAATCAAGCGTCACATGGGTGAAGCTGATTATAAGGTTAAAGTAGGAGACAAGAGTTACACTCCACAAGAAATTTCTGCAATGATTTTGCAATACATCAAGAAATTCTCTGAAGATTACTTGGGTGAAGAAGTTACAGATGCAGTTATTACTGTACCTGCTTACTTTAATGATGCTCAACGTCAAGCTACTAAAGATGCTGGTAAGATTGCTGGCTTAAATGTTCAAAGAATTATTAACGAACCAACTGCTTCAGCTTTAGCATATGGTCTTGATAAAGATGAAGACGATGAAAAAGTTTTAGTATATGACCTTGGTGGTGGTACTTTTGATGTTTCTGTTCTTCAATTAGGGGACGGTGTCTTCCAAGTACTTTCAACTAATGGTGATACTCACCTTGGTGGGGATGACTTTGATAACCGTATCATGGATTGGCTTATCAAGAACTTTAAGGATGAAAATGGTGTTGACTTGTCTAAGGATAAGATGGCACTTCAACGTTTAAAGGATGCCGCTGAAAAGGCTAAGAAGGATTTGTCAGGTGTATCAAGCACTCACATTTCACTTCCATTCATTTCTGCTGGCGAATCTGGTCCACTTCACCTTGAAGCTGACTTAACTCGTGCTAAGTTTGATGAATTGACTAATGATTTAGTTGAAAAGACTAAGATTCCATTTGACAATGCATTAAAGGATGCCGGTCTTACTGTTAACGACATTGATAAAGTTATTTTAAATGGTGGTTCAACTCGTATTCCTGCAGTTCAAAAGGCTGTTAAGGAATGGGCTGGAAAAGAACCTGACCACTCAATTAACCCAGATGAAGCTGTAGCCCTTGGTGCCGCAATTCAAGGTGGGGTTATCTCAGGTGACGTTAAGGATATTGTTTTGTTGGATGTTACTCCACTATCACTTGGTATTGAAACCATGGGTGGTGTCTTCACTAAGTTAATTGATAGAAACACTACTATTCCAACCTCAAAGAGTCAAATCTTCTCAACTGCAGCTGATAACCAACCAGCCGTAGATGTTCACGTTTTACAAGGTGAACGTCCAATGGCAGCTGATGATAAGACACTTGGACGCTTTGAATTAACTGATATTCCACCTGCACCACGTGGTGTTCCTCAAATTCAAGTTACCTTTGATATCGATAAAAACGGTATTGTAAATGTATCTGCTAAGGATATGGGAACTGGTAAGGAACAAAAGATTACCATTAAGAGTTCATCTGGTTTGTCAGATGAAGAAATCAAGCGTATGCAAAAAGATGCTGAAGAACACGCTGAAGAAGATAAGAAGCGTAAAGAAGAAGTTGACTTACGTAATGAAGTTGACCAATTAATCTTTACTACTGAAAAGACCTTGAAAGAAACTAAGGGTAAGGTATCT
Source organism: uncultured Lactobacillus sp. (assembly GCA_947575965.1). Taxonomy (GTDB): domain Bacteria; phylum Bacillota; class Bacilli; order Lactobacillales; family Lactobacillaceae; genus Lactobacillus. The sequence goes on from CANPPJ010000001.1 coordinate 88,606, forward strand.
GATGAAGATACTAAGAAGGTTCAAGATGCACTTGATGACTTGAAGAAAGCTCAAAAAGACAACAACTTGGACGAAATGAAAGAAAAGAAGGATGCTTTATCTAAGGCTGCTCAAGACTTAGCTGTTAAGCTTTACCAACAAAATGGTGGTGCTCAAGGTACTGCTGGTCAAGCTGGCCCTCAAGGTCCACAAGGTGGCAACCCAAATGATAACAATGGTGGCACTCAAGATGGTACTTTCCATAAAGTAGACCCAGACAAGTAATGGGTTTATAATTTGAATAACCTATTAAGAAAAGAACTGCTTAATGGTAGTTCTTTTCTTTTGAATGTAAGGAGTTTTAATTTTGGCACAAGATTATTACAAAACTCTTGGTGTGGATCGTAATGCGAGCGACCAAGAGATTAGTAAAGCATATCGTAAATTAGCTAAAAAGTATCACCCAGATTTGAATCATGAGCCAGGAGCCGAAGAAAAGTATAAAGAAGTTAATGAAGCTTATGAAGTACTTCATGATAAGCAAAAGCGTGCCCAGTATGATCAATTTGGATCTGCTGGTGTAAACGGTCAAGGCGGCTTTGGCGGTGCTGGTCAAGGTGCATATGGCGGCCAAGGCTTTGGTGGGTTTAGTGATTTTGGTGATATCTTTAACGATTTCTTTGGTGGAGCTAGCCAACAAAGACAAGTAGATCCAACTGCTCCTCAACGTGGCCAAGACCTGGATTATACTTTAACTATTGATTTCATGGATGCGATTAAAGGTAAAAAGACTCAAGTTAGTTATACCCGTAGCGAAACTTGTGAAACTTGTGGTGGAAACGGCTGTGAAAAGGGCACTCATCCAATTACTTGTGATAAGTGTCATGGTACGGGTTATATGACTGTTACTCAACAATCACTGCTTGGCATGATTCGTCGTCAAACAGTTTGTGACAAGTGCCAAGGTCGCGGCGTAATTATTGAACATCCATGTAACACTTGCCATGGTAGGGGAACTGTTGATAAGACTAATACGATTGAAGTTGATATTCCAGCTGGTATTGATAATGGTCAACAACTTCGTTATGAAGGTCAAGGTGAAGCTGGTAAAAATGGTGGACCTTACGGAGACTTGTACATTAGTTATCGTATTAAGCCATCTAAAGAATTTGAAAGACGTGGTAATACAATCTATACCACTATTCCAATTTCGTTTGCACAAGCAACTTTGGGTGATGAAATTAAGGTTAAGACTGTGCATGGGGATGTAGATTTAAAGATTCCAGCAGGTACTCAACCTAATAAGAAATTTACCATTAAGGGTGAAGGAGTTCCTTATCTTAGAGGAAATGGCAATGGTGATCAAATTACCACTGTTGAAGTTAAGATTCCAAAACATGTCAATGAAAAGCAAAAAGAAGCTTTAGTTGACTTTGTAAAGGCTAGTGGGGAATCTATTACTCCTCAAGGAAAAGGCTTCTTTGAAAGACTTAAAGATAAGCTGAATGGTGATTAGTCAAAATGTCTCAATACTCTGTAGTTAGTATTGAGACATTTTTCGTTTTTGATTTCATCTCTTTTCAATGCTTTGATATAATTAATAAAAGAAGAATTAAAGGGTGCATGTAATTTATGGATTTAGAAAAATTAAAAGACTATCAAAAACATATTCGTAACTTTTCAATTGTTGCCCATATTGATCATGGTAAGTCAACAATTGCCGATAGAATTTTGGAATTAACCGATACGGTTTCTGAAAGACAATTAAAAAATCAAATGCTTGATGATATGCCACTGGAACGTCAACGTGGAATTACAATCAAGATGAACTCAGTTGAAGTTAAATATCATGCAAAAGATGGAGAAGATTATATTTTCCACTTAATTGATACACCAGGACACGTGGACTTTTCCTATGAAGTTTCTCGATCTTTGGCTGCTTGTGAAGGGGCACTTTTAGTTGTTGATGCTTCACAAGGTGTGCAAGCTCAGACTTTGGCTAATACTTATTTGGCTATTGATGACGATTTGGAAATTTTACCGGTTATTAATAAGATCGATTTACCATCTGCGGATCCGGATAATGCTAAAGAGGAAATTGAAGAAATGCTGGGCTTAGATGCTTCTGATGCAGTTGAAGTTTCAGGGAAAACTGGCCAAGGAATTGCTGAAATGCTTGAAAAAATTGTTACTGATATTCCAGCTCCTACAGGCGATTTGCAAGCTCCGCTTAAAGCTTTGATTTTTGACTCAAAATATGATGATTATCGAGGGGTAGTTTTATCAGTTAGAATTGAGGATGGAACGGTTAAGCCTGGTAATCAGATTCAAATTATGAATACTGGTAAAACATATGAAGTAACTGAAGTCGGTGTTTCCAGTCCCCATCCTGTTAAAAAAGATATTTTAGTAGCGGGGGATGTAGGTTATTTAACGGCTAATATAAAATCAGTTCGTGAAACTCGAGTAGGTGATACGATTACTGATGCCAATAATCCAACAGCAGAACCACTTCCAGGCTATCGTCAAATTCCACCAATGGTTTACTCAGGTATGTATACGGTTGATAATCGCGACTATGATGATTTAAAGGAAGCTCTTCAAAAATTGCAATTAAATGATGCGGCTTTGGAATTTGAGCCTGAAACTTCTACTGCTTTAGGTTTTGGATTCCGTTGTGGCTTCTTAGGATTGCTTCACATGGATGTTGTGCAGGAACGCCTAGAGCAAGAATTTGGTCTGGATTTGATTATGACGGCACCGAGTGTTGACTACCATGCAATTATGAATGATGGGACAACTAAGGTGATTGATAATCCATCCGATTTGCCAGATGCTGGTGAATATAAAGAAGTGCAAGAACCTTATGTTAAAGCTGAAATTATGGTCCCAAATGATTTTGTCGGTCCTGTAATGGAGCTTTGTCAACGTAAGCGTGGTGAATTTGTCACGATGGATTATCTTGATAAGTATCGTGTAAATGTCATTTATAATATGCCGTTAGCTGAAATTATTTTTGACTTTTTCGATGATTTAAAATCTTCAACTAAGGGTTATGCCTCACTTGATTATGAAATTACCGGTTATCGGGCAACTGATTTGGTTAAGATCGATATTTTACTTAATAAGGAACCGATTGATGCCTTGAGTTTTATTGCTCATAGAAGTGAAGCCCAGGATCGTGCTCGTCAAATGACATCAATGCTTAAAAAGCTTATCCCAAGACAAAACTTTGAAGTGGATATTCAAGGTGCTATTGGAGCTAAGATTATTTCTCGTGCCACTATTAAGCCGTATCGTAAAGACGTTACTTGGAAGATTCACACTGGTGACCCAGATAGACGTGCTAAGCTTCTTGAAAAGCAGAAGCGTGGAAAGAAGCGGATGAAGGCTGTGGGCCGAGTAGAAGTGCCACAAGATGCCTTTATGGCTGTTCTTAAGATGAATGATGATGACATTAAGGGGAAGTAGACCATGGCTGAAAATAAGAAGAAGCGAAATGTTGGTCAAATTCTTTTAAGAATTGCAGCCATCATTCTGTTAATTGTTGGTTTAATTCTCATCTTTAATCGACAAATTCGGAATCAAATGGTGCAACAAAATCAATCTAAAGCACTAGGTTCATTAACTGCTGAAAAGATTGAAAAAAACCAAAAAAAGAAGGGGATGTATGACTTTAGCAAAGTTAAAGAAATTGACTTCGCCCAGGTTACACGTTCTCAAGTTAAAAATAATTCTGATGCCATTGGAGCAATGGCTATTCCTGATATAAACATGTATTTACCAGTCATGCTTGGATTGTCAGATGATGCAATGTCAACTGGCGGAGGAACCATGCGTGATGGAGAAGTGATGGGTCAAGGTAACTTTGCTTTAGCAGGTCACTATATGACTTCTAAAGGAGTGCTTTTTTCACCGCTAGAAGATTCAAAAAAAGGTCAATTAATTTATTTGACTAATTTAAAGAAGATTTTTGTTTATAAAATCTATATGAAAAAGAAAGTTAATCCATACGCTGTCTGGCTAGTTAACAACACTAAAAAGCCAATTGTAACTTTAATTACTTGTGCTGATGGTGGAGTTAATCGCTGGGCTGTACGAGGAAATTTGATTAAGACTGAACAGGCAACGAATAAGAATTTACAGGTGTTTAAACTTAAATAATGAAGTGGAAACAAAGAAATGCGGAGCCGTTAGATCCTAACTTAATTCAAGAATATCAACTTAGTCCAATTGCGGCTAAGTTGTTTTCTTTGCGGGGAATTAATACGGCTGAAAAATTGGATTTTTGGTTTAATAGTAGTGAAGAGGATTTGGCAGATCCCTCATTAATGCATGATCTTGATAAGGCGGTTGAGCGAATTAATCAAGCGATTGACAGAGGAGAAAAAATTACTATTTATGGGGATTATGATGCTGATGGAATTACTTCAACTGCAATTATGGTGGAAACTCTAGGTATTCTAGGTGCTGATGTGCACTATTTTATTCCTAACCGCTTTAAAGAGGGATATGGTCCAAATCTTGATAACTATAAAAAGATTGTTGCAGATGGAACTAAACTCATTATTACGGTAGATAATGGGGTAACCGGCGTCGATGAAGTAGCTTATGCTAAAACAGAAGGTGTCGATACGATTATTACCGATCATCATACTTTCCAAGAAAAAGTGCCAGATTCTTATGCTTTAGTTCATTGTAATTATCCAGGTCAAACTTATCCTTTTGATGATTATTGTGGGGCTGGTGTAGCTTATACACTTTGCCGGAAGTTAATGGAAGATCCTTTACCAGAATTACTCGATTTAGTGATGATCGGGACCATTGGGGATATGGTTAAGGTGAGTGGAGAAGGTCATATTATTGTTAAGCGTGGTTTGGAAATCTTCAATCGTACCGATCGACCAGGATTGCGTGCTTTGGTTAAAAGTGCTGGCCTTAAACTAGGAAATTTAGATGAAACCGATATTGGTTTTAATATTTCTCCGCGTCTAAATGCAACTGGACGCCTAGATAATGCAAGTTTAGCTGTAGAATTGCTTTTAGCAGATGATGAGTTTGAAGCTAAACAATTGGCCGATAAAATTGAAGAGTTAAACAATAAACGGCGCGAACTCACCCAAGAAGTTTATGAAAGCTGTTTAAATCAGGTTAAGATGAACAATTGGCAAAGAAGTAATACCCTAGTTTTATATGATCCTGATTTTCATGAGGGGGTTTTAGGTTTAGTTGCTAATAAAATTGCTACTACTCTGCATAAACCAACCCTTGTTTTAACTAAAAATGATCAAGGTGAGGTTAAGGGTTCTGGCCGCTCAGGTAAAAACTTCAATTTGTTTAACGCTTTGAATCCATTAAAGAAATTATTTACTAAATTTGGTGGTCATGATTTTGCCTGTGGCCTATCAATGAATGAAGATAAGATTCCTGAGTTACGTGAAAAGCTAGAGAGTGGTTTTCATGTTGAGCAAGAAAGCGCAGAAGAGTATGATTTTGAACTCAATCTAAAAGATTTGTCTTTAGACACTCTGGAGCAAATAAATCAAGCGGGACCTTTTGGTACTGATAATCCTAAACCAGTTTTTAGTGTTTCTGATTTTCAAATTAAAAACTTTATTCGAATGGGTCAGGAGAAGAATCATATTCGCTTTAATGCGGTAAAAGATGATGGTTCTCTTACTGTGGTAGGTTTTAACAAAGATTATTTAGATAATGATCTTTTACCTTTTATTTCAAAGGTATTTGTAGAATTAAATCGCAATACTTATAAGAATAAAGTTAGTTTACAAGCCATTATGAAAGGCGTTGATTTTGCAGCTCCGAAATTAGCTGTGCCAGCACCAATAATCGATTTGCGTAATGAAAGTTATGTTATGGGCTTTGCGGATCGTTATTTGCTTTTCAATGAGAAAAATATTCCAGCTGTTGAAAATTTAGGAATTGATCCAGAAAAAATCACTTTAGTTAAAGATTACGATCAAGCAGATGAAGTAGTTGTTTTGCTGGATACACCAAAAAACAAGATTGAATTGGACCAAGCTTTACAAAATAATTATCAGCAACTATATTTGCGCTTTTTACTCGATCAGCTTCCCGTAGAAAAGCTTCCTGCTAAATCTTATTTCGGAAAAGTGTTAAAGTATATTTATGCCCATCCCACTTTAAAACCGCAAGATTATCAAGCAGTAGCTCCTTATTTGGGCTTAGACTATGATAGTGTATTGTTCATTTTACGTGTCTTTTTTGAATTGGGCTTTGTTAAGTTAGATGATGATAAGTTAGTAGGAGTTAAACATCCCCAAAAGAAGCCCCTATCTCAATCTAAATACTTGCTTGCAACTAATTCTCAAATTAAATTTGTTAATGAATTGCGGCATATGTCAACGACTACTTTATTAAATTACATTGATCAGCTTAGAAATTAATAATTTGGCTGTTTTAAGTGTTTTTATGCGAAAAATCTGTTAAAATATAACAGTCAAAAGTGTTTTTAATGAACACAAAGATTTATGGAGGTTTTTTCTTCTTATGGCAATTGATTTTAAAGAACATATCGCAAGCGTTCAGGATTTTCCAAATAAAGGAATTGTTTTCCGTGATATTACGCCAATTTTGCAAGATGGTGAACTTTATCGCGCAGCAACTCATGAATTAGCAGAATATGCAAAGAGCAGAAATGCTGATGTTATCGTGGGTCCTGAAGCAAGAGGATTTATTGTAGGTTGTCCAGTTGCAACTGAGTTGGGTGTTGGTTTTGTTCCAGCTAGAAAGCCACATAAGTTGCCACGAGAAGTAGAACGTGCTTCATATGATCTAGAATACGGTTCTAACAGCTTAGAAATGCATAAAGATGCAATCAAGCCAGGTCAAAGAGTAGTTCTTTGTGATGATTTATTAGCAACTGCTGGTACCTTAAGAGCTTCAAAAGAATTAATTGAAAATCTTGGTGGTAAACTCGTTGGAGCTGCTTTTTACATTGAATTGCCAGACCTTAAGGGCCGTGAAAAGTTACCAGATTTAGATATTTACTCTCTTGTACAATATCATGGTGCTTAATTAATCAACAGAAATAGTAAAGATAAAACTTCAAGGAAAAATTTCTTGGAGTTTTATTTTTTAGGTAAAAATATGATAAAAGAAATTGTAGATAATGCTTTAAAGGCGCTTCTTTATGAAGCTGTAACTTTGCCAAAACCTGGTTTGGTTGATCCAGTTGATCAGGGTTCACATCCAGATATGGATATTTATACTTTTATTGATAGCAGTGTAGCATTGGCCCCATACTTAAATAAAGCCGCACAGATTGGTGAAGAGTTTAAGGGGCACAACTTAACTCAAATGTTTCAAAAGTTGCGACAAGAGGGTATTTTAGCCGAAACAGAGATGTTGAGGGCAACTCAAGCTGTTAATACGCATAAAGGTGCAATTTTTTCTTTAGGGATATTTGTATGTGCGCAAAGTTATGCGAAAAAACATGAGCAAGATATTTTTGAAGTTATTAAAAAAATGTGTCGAGGATTAATTCATCATGATTTAAGTACCTTAAATAAAAAGCACTTAACTGCAGGTGAAGAGCAATATGTAAAATATCAAATTGGAGGCGTCCGTGAACTTGCCGAAAGGGGATATCCAATTGTGAGGGATAGCAGTCTACCATATTTAAAAATGAGTCAGGGGACAATTAATCAGCGCTTATTAGATACTCTAATGAAAATTGCAAGTCAGGCCGATGATACAACCTTTGTTAAAAGGGCTCAAGGAAGACAGACACTAGCTTGGCTTCATGAAATAAGTGAAAAATTTTTGAAATTAGGTGGGAGTAAAACCCAAGCGGGGATGCAATTTTTGAAAGAGGAAAATGCGATTTTTAAAGAACACGACTATACAATTGGAGGGTGTGCTGATTTATTAATCGTGACCATCTTTATGGCTTTAGAGGAAAATAGTTTGTAAAAAATAAGCACTATCTTTTTACAAGTTAAGTATTTTCATATATAATATTTACCGTTATAAAAAATAAAGGGAAGTGTGAAGAATATGCAACTAAGACAAACTACGATGGCTGATTTTGATCAAATTATGACTATTCTTAAGGATGGCGCCAACCAATTGGCTGAAAGAGGCGTAGAGCAATGGCAAGGGGATTATCCTTCACCAGATCAAATCAAAGAAGATATTGAAAATGGCTGGGCTTACTTGGCTGTTTCTCAAGATGGTGAAACTGTTGGTGCAATTGCTATTGTTCCTTCGCCAGATCATTCTTATGATAAGCTTGATGGTAAGTGGTTACTTGATACGGAAAACTACTTGGTAATTCATAGAGTAGCTATTCACTCAAATCATGCAGGGAAAGGTTATGCTACTAAGCTTTTAACTGAGGTCATCAATTATATTAAAGAGCATCGATCAGATATCGATTCAATTAGAATTGATACTCATGAAGATAATAAGGCAATGCAACATTTAATTGATAAGATGGGCTTTACCCGTGTCGGAACTTTGCATGGTGTTTATCGACCTGATGAAACTTCATATGTTTATGAACTGAAAACTAAATAATAAAAAAGATGATCTTTGAATTAGAAGATCATCTTTTTTATTACAAAATCGGAGAAAGTAGTCTGGAGAAATATTGTTTAAATTTGCGCCATCTACTTTGTTTGTCGAAGTATTCATTAGTCATCAAAGTTGAAACTTTTAAATCTTCCTCAAAGATCTTCTTCAACTTTTTAGTCAATTCAGGACTATAGTTAAAAGCATTTACTTCAAAATTTAAACTGTAGCTGCGATAGTCTTGATTTGCAGATCCTACAGAAGAGATGTTAGAGCCACTGACAACTGTTTTTGCATGAATAAAACCATTATTGTACTTATAAACTTTTACACCGTTTTCAGTTAAATATTTAGCATAATATTCAGTTGCTCGATAAACAAAGGGATGATCTGGCATACATGGAACCATGATGCGCACATCAACGCCGCTTTTGGCAGCAATGATTAAAGCTTCCAAAATGGATGGTTCTGGGATCAAATACGGAGTTTGAATGTAGATATATTCTTTGGCGGTGGCAATAATGCCTTCATATCCACGGCGAATAGCAAAATCTTGACTATCAGGCCCCGAAGAAACAATCTGCATTGCTACATCATTTTTAGATGAAGGACGCTTTAACTTAATATGCTCCAAATTATCAGGAGGATATTTAGGTAGATGAGATTTCCGACAGGAAGTATTCCAATCCATGGCGAATCTAAATTCCATCATGATGGGAGCTTGCCCGACAACCCGCATGTGAGTATCACGCCAATGGCCGAATTTTGGTGATTTGTCAACGTATTGATCACCAATGTTAAATCCACCTATATAACCAATTGTATGGTCGATAATCACTAATTTACGATGCAAATGATAGTTTAAACGAGGTGTACGAATTTTATATTTACTTGAACTTGAAATGAATGGCTGTGCTTCACCGCCTAATTTTCGTAAATTGCTAAAAAATCGTGCCTTAGTACCGTGCGACCCGTTAGCATCATAAAGTACGCGTACTTTAACGCCACGTTTTGCGGCAGCTTCTAGCGCGGATAAAACGCGATGACCTAATTCATCAGAATAAAAAGTATAAAATTCTACATCAACAAACTCTTTTGCCTGATTGATATTAGCAATTATATTATCGAATAGGTCATTACCATCTGTAAAAAGTTCAACTTGATTATCTAAGGTTAAAATTGCTTTATCATTGTTTAAATTTAAATCTGTCAGCATGCGCGCTCGTTTTTCTTGATCCGCTTTTGGAAGTAGATCATGTTCTTCTAAACGCTTACGCTGTTTTTCCAAATAGCGCTCTTGGACTTCTTGTTGCGCTTTTTTCATTGCAAAAATCTCGTCATGAGATAGTTGCCTTCCCAAAAATAAATAAATGATAAATCCAATTACTGGAAAAACTGATAGAACTAATAACCATGCCCAGGTTGAAGCAATATCGCGCCGACTTCTAAATACGGTCCAGATAGCTAATCCAATATTGATTACCCACAGTACCTCGATGATGCGTCTAATCACATCCCATGTCCAAATCATTTTCTCTCACTCTTTTCTTGAAACGCTATTAGTTATTTTAGCAGAATCAGGGCAAAAAAAAGAAGCCAATATTGACTTCTTTTGAGCTTAACGATTTTTCATAATAGGTTGATAGAACAAATCGATGACAATTGCAGCAATTAAAGCAATTACAAAAGTAAGTAGTAAATTAGTCCAACTAATTTGAGTCATTGCAATACCAAACAATGCTAAGATGAAAGTGATTAGGACATCGGCAATTTGAACACTTCCAACTAATTTAGATGGATAATCTTGCCAGAAATATTTGCGAGTTCTGGTAATGAGCACAATTAGCATCGCACTTAATACCAAGTAAACATACACCATCGTTGAAACCGTTCCATGACTGAAACCATGAGTGTTCAAATACCAAACAAACAGCATTCCAATTACAGTCCAACCAGCAGCAAGAGAGAAGGCTATCTTAGCAAGTTTTGCCATGTTCCAACTTTCGGGTTTATAAGTAATGTGTGTCCGGTCAGTTCCGATCATCATGGTTACCATGTTATTCATGATGGTGTAGATAACCATTGCATTTAAAGCCATTGGTAAATAATCAAAGAAGAGATAGCCAAAAGTTAAAAGCATTGTTAATTCAGCAGTTCTAGAAAGTTTGGTTAAAGACCAAGTGGTCATTCTTTGGTAAACACGGTGACCAGCATCTAAAATCTTAATAATAGAAGTAAGACCATCGTTAAGTAAAACCATCTTTCCTGATCTTTTAGCAACGTCTGCGGCATTAGACATGGCAATTCCGACTTCAGCTTGCTTTAAAGCAGGAGCATCATTAACCCCGTCACCGGTCATTCCAACAATATAGCCTTTTTCTTGGAAGAGTTTAACCATATTAAGCTTATCTTCTGGTAAAACATCAGCAATTCCAGCTAGGGTAGAAACATCAGTATTATCATTAAAATCATGAATAGAGATTACTTTACCTTCAAGATCAACTTCTTGAGCAACGGCTTCGGCAGTTTTTTGGTTATCACCAGTTAACATAATTGGACGAATCCCGCGCTTTTTGATCTCATTTAAAGCTTTCTTAGAATCAGGTCTAACTTTATCTTGTAAAATAAAGACCCCGGTAAGCTTGTCATCAACTAAAACAGCTACTGAACGACCAGCTTTAAAGTTAACATGGCTAATTTTTTCGTTCGCGTTTTTATCAATTAAAGATAATTGCTTAAATGATCCTAATTTTACATTATGACCGTCAACTTCGGCCATTGAATAACCTGTATCAGAAGTGAAAGGAACAAATTTAGATTTATCCTTAATAACTAAACCTTTATCTACAATATAGTCATCAATAGCAGTATCAATAATGCTTGGATTTCTTTGGTCAGTGGCAGCACCAGCAAGTTCTAAAACTTCCTTATTGTCTAAATCACTAAAATTATTCCAACTTGCAACGGCTGTCTTATTTTCAGTAATCGTGCCTGTCTTATCAAGCAAAAGTAGGTTTAGGTTGGCGGCATCTTGAATACCAGTCAAATCAGAAGTTAAAACTCCTTCTTTGCTTAAACGAGTAGCCTCAAATGAGTTGGAGAGGGCAAAAGTAGAAGGCATTGCCACAGGAATTGAAGCAATAAACATCATCGCTAAGAATGGCAACATATCAATAAAAGTCTTAAAGTCCCCACCTTTGATAAAGGAAGCAATGATAATTACTAAAGTTAAAATTCCGTCGAGTAAACAAAGGTAATAAATAATTTTAGTCAATAATTGCTGTAAGTGACCTGGAGCGGCAGAATTATTGATTAGGTTGATAGTTTTACCTGAGCGAGAATTTTTACCAGTAGCAGTTACAGTAGCTAATCCGTCGCCACGTACAACTGTGGTTCCCGCATAAGCTTCTGCACCGATATGCTTTTTAACGGCGTCTGATTCGCCGGTAATTGAACTTTCATCAAAAGCCAAATCACCGCTCATAATTTTAACATCGGCTGCTAAAACATCTCCCGCTTGTAAACTGACCAGATCCCCCACCACAAGTTCTTTAGAGTTTAACTTGATCCATTTGCCATCTCGTTTAACAGCAACGGTTGGCGTTAATTTGTGAGAAATATTGTCGAGTACTCTTCGTGATTGTTTCTTTTTAGAAGCACCATTCCAAGCTGCGAATAACAGCATCGCTAAAACAAACAAGGCTTGAATTCTTTTACCTAAAATAAATTCAAGAATTAATGCACCCTCAAGAATCCAAGCAGATAAATTCCATAATTTTCCTGCGAATTCTTTCCAGAAATTATACTTTGGTTCAGGCACTTCATTAAGACCATCTTTTTTAAGCCTTTTTTCGGCTTCGGCCTGAGTTAAACCGGTTAATTTTTCTGTCATATTACAACCCCTTCGTTTTTATTCCAATGTATAAATTAGCATAGATATTGCTTAGATGAAAATATTTACTTACAATAACTTATATAAAAATATTTAATAACTGAAGGTCCTGAAAATAATTTTATGAATTTAAAACAATTACGTTACTTTTTAACTGTAGCTCAAGAAAAGCAAATTACTGCAGCCGCCAAAAGATTATATATTGCTCAGCCACCGCTTAGTTACCAGTTAAAGCAGTTAGAAAAAGAATTAGAAGTTAAGCTTTTTATTCGAACTGCTCATGGAATTGAGTTGACTGATGCAGGAAGAGAACTTGAGAGCTATGCAGAAAAAATTTTAGATTTAGCAGAAACTGCAAAAGATCAGGTTCATAAAACGGCTCAGGGAGAATTAGGAACAATAAAAATTGGATCAGCTTCTTCTTCGGCTAATGTTTTACCTTCATCTGATTTTAAAAAACTTGCTGAATATTATCCTAATATAAATTTTGATGTTTATGAAGAAAATACTTTTGGTGTATTGGAAAAACTAGATAATGGCACAATTGATCTGGGGATTGTAAGAACGCCATTTAATCATCATGGCATTGAGAGTAAAACATTAACTAGTGAGAATATGGTAGTGGTTACTAAAGATCAAAAATTTTTAACTCAAGGCCCAATTACCATTAAGAAACTTCAAAAGAAGCCTTTAATTATTTATCGCCGCTTTGAAGAAATCTTTAATCAAAGTTTTGCCCATGCTGGGATTAAGCCTTTTTATGCTGTAAAATGTGATGATTCACGTACAGCTATTTTGTGGGCTCAACAGGGGATGGGGTATGCTTTAGTGCCAGAAACAATTGCCCAGCTTTATGCTAGAGATCAATTCGTTGTAATAAAACATAATAGCTGGAAAACTCATTTGCAACTAGTATGGCGCAAAGGGAAGAGGTCTTCATTGATTCAACGAATAATTGACTTATTTAATTAATAATCAAAACAAAAGGTAGAAAAAAAGAAGCTCATTACGAGCTTCTTTTTTATTAAACTAATTAAATTAGTCTAAGTCAACGTTGTCTGGGAAGAATGCAAGACGTTCGCCCTTACCAAGTTCTTCTTCGATTTCAAGTAAACGGTTGTACTTTTCAACACGTTCTGAACGAGCTGGAGCACCAGTCTTCAATTGACCACCGTTAACAGCAACTGCGAAGTCAGCAATGAAAGTATCACCAGTTTCACCTGAACGGTGAGAAATCATAGTGTTGTAACCATTCTTACGTGAAATACGGATGGTTTCAAGAGTTTCAGTAACAGTACCGATTTGGTTCAACTTGATCAATGAAGCGTTACCAGCACCTTCGTGAATAGCCTTCTTCAAAAGCTTAGGGTTAGTACAAATGAAGTCGTCAAGAACGATTTGGATACGGTCCTTGTGGCTAGCAGTGAACTTAACCATACCTTCAACGTCGTTTTCGTCGTATGGGTCTTCCATAGAAATTAATTCTGGGAATTCGTCAAGCAACTTGTCGTAGTAGTCTGCTAATTCTTCATCAGTTAATACCTTACCTTCAAGGTGGTACTTACCGTCTTCCTTGTTGTAGAAGTATGAAGCAGCACAGTCACAAGCAATAGCGATATCTTCACCTGGCTTGTAACCAGCCTTGATGATTGATTCGTGTAAAGCCTTCAAAGCTTCTTCTGAGTTCTTCATGTTAGGAGCGAAACCACCTTCGTCACCTAAGCCAGTTTCATAACCCATATCTTCAAGAACTTTCTTCAAAGTGTGGTATACGTTAACGATCTTTTCAAAACCATCACGGAATGAAGTCTTAGCAACTGGAGTGATCATGAATTCTTGAATGTCGATACCGTTGTCTGCGTGTTCACCACCGTTGATAACGTTGTGGAAAGTTTGTGGCATTTCAAGGTCAGTACCGCCAAGGTAACGGTATAAAGGTTGGTTAGTATCCTTAGCAGCTGCAACTGCAGTAGCCATAGATACACCTAAAATAGCGTTAGCACCAAGACGACCCTTGTTTGGAGTACCATCTAAAGCGATCATAACAGCGTCAATGTTTGCTTGGTCATGTGGGTCTAAGCCCTTCAAAGCATCGTTAATTTCAGTGTTAACGTTGTTAACAGCCTTCATAACGCCCTTACCACCAAGACGTGAACCACCGTCACGTAATTCAACGGCTTCGTTTTCACCAGTTGAAGCACCTGAAGGAACTTCAGCCTTACCTACAACACCGTTTGAAAGGGTAACGTGAACTTCAACAGTTGGGTTACCACGTGAGTCAAAAATTTCAAGTGCATGAACATTTTCAATGACTGATTTTAACATCAAAAAACCTCCTAAAATATGTATGACATCATACCGGTTTAAAGTATAACATCATCTCAGAGCTATTTGCTCTTTTACACTTCAAATTTTAGCTTAACTTTGTGATTGTGTAAACATATGAAAGCGCTTTACATTTTAAAAATTAATTAAGTGGCTTTTCTCTCACCTTTAATTAGCTATATAATATACATATGAACAAATAGCACATGATTAATTAAGGAATTTAGCTTATGGAAGAAATAAAATTAATTTTAGATTCAAGCTCTAATCAAGAAACTAATCCTGCTAAAAATACACAAATTGTGCCACTCACTATTTCATTTAATGGTAAAGAGTACCGAGATGATCAAAACTTAAATATCAAGGACTTTTTAGAGGATATGTCCAATAATAATGTGGCCGCGAAAAGTTCGTGCCCAAGCATTCAAGAATGGCTAGATGCTTTAAAGGGGACTAAAAGAGCTATCATTCTTACATTAACTAGTGGAATGAGTGGAAGCTACTCATCAGCTTTACAAACTAAGGCAATGTATGAGGAAAAGAATCCTACTAGTAAAGTAATCGTGGTCGATACAAGATCAGCTGGCCCAGAGTTAACGGTTATTTTACATGGGATTGAAGATATGATCAAAGGTAAAGTTCGATTTGTCGATTTAGAAGAAAAAATTGCCCAATATCGTACCCAAACCCATCTTTTATTTGTATTACAATCGCTTCATAATTTAGCTCTTAATGGTCGCGTTTCTAATGCAGTTGCTAAAGTGGCCGGCATGTTAAATATTAAAATCGTCGGTACTGCTAGTAAAGATGGAAAACTAGAACCTCTTGGTAAAGTTCGAGGGATGAAACGAGCAATTAAAGATCTCGTGAAAAAGATGAAGGAAATGAATTACCAAGGTGGCGAGGTAATTATTGACCATTGCGAAAATCAAAAAGATGCTGATACATTGAAAGCTAAAATCTTAGAGCTCTTTCCAGATGCAAAAGTTACTGTTCGACCAATGAGAGGCTTATGTAGTTTTTATGCAGAAGAGGGCGGCTTAATGGTTGGTTTTCACGAATAAACAAAAAAGACGTCTGTTAAAAGACGTCTTTTCATATTGCTAAAAATATTTGTTGTGAAATACTAAAGCAGAAAATTGCTAAGCTAGTTGCTCCTAGAATATCAGAAGGATAGTGAGCTTTTAGACTGAGTCGAGAAATAACTACCATTAACCAAATAATTAGTAATCCAATAGTAAAGCCGCTTCCCAGTTCTTTCCCAAACAATTGTAGCAAGATAAGAGCCATGGTTGTTGCCCCTAAAACGTGACCGCTTGGGAAACTATATCCATCTTCTAAGGCAGAGTGTTTGTAGGGACGTTGTCGATGAACAGATTTTTTTAAAATAATACCTACAAGATCAGTGAATCCTAAGGTAGCTAGTACCCATAAAGCTGTGATATTGCGTTCTTCATTAATTAATAAACTAGCTAATAAAACTGCCCATACTACCATTAATTTTGGATCGTTTAAAAATGCAATTACTTGCCATTTAAAGCCATCTCGTTTGTGAACTAGCTTGTGATGAAGCCAATGATCGTAAAGATTAAAACGGCGAGAATTTTTAACAGCATAGATAAGCATTAATAAAACGATTGCAGAAAATAATACAATCCAACTATTTATGTTCAATTCAGTTCGTTCCTCATCTATAGATTTTGATATTTATCACAAGTATTGTAGCAGTAAAAATGGGGTTTGACACTTGTCTTGAGCAAAACTTAACAATTAGTTTTCACGATTAAATTCAACTTTGTCTTCGATTGGATAAATAATTAAATCATCTTTTTCAAGGTCTTCTTTGTTCATATCGACTTCTGTAATTTGTCTTTGATTATAGGTGGTGTAGTAGAAGAGTCCTTTTTCAAGGTTAGTGCAGTCAGAATAAATAGTATATTCAAAACTGTTAGGGGCAACTTCATCTAAGCCTTTAGGTTGTTCAACAGCATGAAGGATGTGGAAGTAATTATTGACGTTGTCGGCTTCGTTATAGGCTGCGGGAGCATTAGATTTAGTGAAAAGAGCTCTGACAAAACGAGATTCAGAATCCATTCCACCTGGTAAATTGTGAGAACCGAGTCCACGACTGTATAAATCAAAGTTAACTTTATCTGAGAATCTGTTAGTTGGCATCTTAGGTGAAACATCAGCATAATTGTTTAAGTTGAATAATTGCTTAGGGAAAGGTGGATTATTAGTTAAAGTTCCAACTGGGTTGTCATAAACATGCAGACCGTCTTTATCAGATTCAATAACGATTGATTTACCACTCTTGTCGGCTATGAGCCAGTGAAGAGGAGAAAGAGGTAATTTTTCACTAAAGTTAATATGTACAAGATGAATACGATCAATTAGCTTTTTAGCTTCATCTAAATTAGCGCATTGACCTAAAATCCAAGGAATAAATTCAAATGGTGAAATATTGTCTTTGCCCTCTTCTTCTTTTTCAGGATAGTAAGCATTGCCAGCATAGTTAAGACCGGCCATTCCTAGGCCTTTTTCATTAGCGGCATCAAAGTAAAGAGGATAATCATCTCTGACTGCCGAAATTCCTACCATAGCATAGTGTGTAGTAATAGTTGGCATTTTACGAAACTTAAATTCATAATTTCTTGGGGTAACTACTACTTGTTGGCCAAATGACATTTCGTAGTCAAAATTACGGCCGAAATAATGGTCATTGGGACTAAAAATAATTGAAGTACACATAATAAAAGACCTCTTTTTCTCATATACTGTTTTTCTTTTAGAATAGACTTTATGTAAATTGGTTGCAAGAAAAGTATGCTAGTTTTGTTTACCTTTTTAAAATTAATTGCTATAATTAAATAAGTTCTGGAGAGTTGGCAGAGTGGTAATGCACCGGACTCGAAATCCGGCGAACCAAGTTTTCCTTGGCGCGCAGGTTCAAATCCTGTACTCTCCTTAGGTTATATAGTTATCTGAAAATAGGGATGCACAACATGCATCCCTATTTTTGTTTACTAAAATAAAAATGCTTATTTATAGCTGTTTTATCCTCTTTTCAATAAATATGTTTTTATTAGTTTTACTAAAATTATAGACATATTTAGTAAAACATAGTAAGATGAAATCGGAATCAAGAAAAGAGGAAATGCCATGAAGAAAATTATCTCTCGCATCTCATATTCCTTTGGGGCTTTTGGGAATGATGTGTTTTATGCGACTCTATCAACATATTTTATCGTGTTTGTGACAACGCACTTATTTAAATCTGGTAATAGTAAAATGATTTTTATGATTACTAATTTAATTGCGATTATTAGAATTAGTGAAGTCTTAATAGATCCATTTATTGGAAATGCAATTGATCGAACTGTGACACGTTGGGGGAAGTTTAAGCCTTGGGTAGTCTTAGGAGGAGTAATTAGCTCAATTGCTTTACTATTGCTTTTTACGGATTTAGGTGGTTTAAACAAAACTAATCCACTTATGTATTTCGTTTTATTTGGAATAATTTACTTAATAATGGATATTTTTTACTCGTTTAAAGACACGGGATTTTGGTCAATGATTCCAGCCTTATCTTTAAATTCTAGTGAGCGTGAAAAAATAGCTACCTTTGCTAGAATTGGATCAACAATTGGTGCCAATATCGTTGGGGTAGTAATTATGCCGATTGTGTTATTCTTTTCAACAAGTAAAATTAATCCTAATGGTGATAAAAGAGGTTGGTTTTGTTTTGCATTTATCGTTGCAGTAATCGGAATTTTATCTGCTTTAGCCGTTGGATTTGGAACTCATGAGGTGAATTCCAAATTACGCGAAACTAAAGAAAAGACCACGTTAACGCAGGTATTTAAGATTTTAACTAAGAATGATCAGTTAATGTGGCTCTCGGTTGCTTACTGGTTTTATGGTTTAGCGGTCAATACTTTAAACGCATTGCAGCTTTACTATTTTTCGTATATTTTGGGTAATCCAAAAGGTTATACCATCTTGTATGGAATTAATACAGTAGTCGGTTTGATTTCAGTTGGACTTTTTCCAAGTTTAACTAAAAAATTCAATCGCAAGCGTTTATTTTACTTATGTTTAACTGTCATGCTTACTGGAATTATTGTTTTTAGTTTAGCCAGTGGATCCTTAGTGGTGAGTTTAATTGGAGCCGAATTATTCTTTATTCCCCAGCCGTTAGCATTTTTAGTAGTATTAATGATCATTTCCGATGCCGTAGAATATGGTCAATTAAAGACGGGGCATCGTGATGAAGCTTTAACTTTATCTGTTAGACCTTTAGTAGATAAGTTAGGTGGTGCAATGAGTAATTGGTTCGTATCTTTAGTAGCGGTAATGGCAGGAATGACGACTGGTGCGACTGCTCAATCAATTACGAGTCATGGAAGGATGATTTTTAAGCTTTGTATGTTTGGTTTTCCGGCTTTAATGCTTATAATTGCAGGAATAATTTTTGCTAAAAAGATGCTTTTAACAGAAGAAAAGCATGCGGAAATTGTCGATAAATTAGAGCAAATTTTTTCTAAAGAACATGCAGATGCAAATATTAAAGAAAATATTCAATTTGATCTATACAGCCCTTTAAATGGGGAGTTAATTGATTTAAAGGATGTCTCTGATCAAACTTTTGCAAGTTTAGCTATGGGGAAGGGCTTTGCTGTGAAGCCGTACAGTGGGAAGATTTATGCTCCAATTTCTGGGGTGGTAAGAACGATTGCTCCTACTCGACATTCGATTGCAATTGAAAACGAAGACGGTGTAATTGTTTTGATCCATATTGGAATAGGAACAGTACAATTAAAAGGGTCAGGTTTTATTAGTTATGTTGAAGATGGAGCGCGAGTAAAAAAAGGAGAACAAATCTTAGAGTTCTGGGACCCAGTTCTTACTAAAAATGGCATCGATGATACTGTAATGGTTACAGTAGTGAATGCCAAACGTTTTAATAGAATAGATTATTTAGTAAATTATGGTAAAAATGTAAGTAAATTACAATTAGTAGCAGTTTTAGGACGTGAAATTAATGAAAAGTGATAAAGCAAATTTAGAATGGTTAAGTGATCCTGAAGTTTTTGCAGTGAATACGCTTCCTGCACATTCTTTTCATCCTGTATATGCAAGTTACGATGAGGCTAAAAATGAAAAATCTAGTTTGGTTCAAAGCTTAGATGGCGCATGGCGGGTAGAATATGCAAAAAACTATCAAGAAAGTCCTTCTGATTTTTATAAAGAGAATTTCGACTACTCAGATTTTGACTATGTGGAGGTGCCAGGAAATTTAGAAACTCAGGGGTTCGGAAATCCTCAATATGTCAACATTCAGTATCCATGGGATGGATCAGAAGATTTACATCCCCCAATGGTGCCAAAAAATAACCCAGTTGCTTCATATATTAAAAAATTTGATTTAGATCCATACCTTATTTCAAAAAGGGTAAGTCTTACTTTTGATGGGGCAGCTACGGCTATCTATGTCTGGTTAAATGGTCACTTTATTGGTTACAGTGAGGATTCCTTTACTCCAAGCGAATTTGATGTAACTGATTTTATTCGGGAAAAAGATAATCATTTAGCAGTTGCAGTTTTTAAGTTTTCATCTGCCAGTTGGCTTGAAGACCAAGACTTTTGGCGCTTATCAGGAATTTTTAGAAGCGTGAAGTTGAAAGGGAAAAAGGAGTTACATTTGGAGGATCTTCGAGTGAATGGAGATGTAATTGATGATAAAGGTAATTTACGCATTAAAGCGTCTCTTTCGGGAAATATTTCTTTAAAAAGTTATATTCAGGTATCCTTACTTAATCAAGAAAATAAAGTTATCTGTTCTAATAAACGTAAAGTGACGCATGCCATCAATACTTTCAGTTTTCCGCAGCTTAATATCAAAAAATGGAGTGCCGAAGCTCCGCATTTATACCAATTATATGTCAGCGTAATTAGTGAAGGTCGCTTAATTGAAGTTTCAAAAATTAATGTCGGTTTTCGTCATTTTGAAATTAAAGACAAAGTGATGTACTTAAACGGAAAAAGAATCATCTTTAAAGGTGTCAATCGCCATGAATTTAATTCTAGATTTGGTCGTAGCGTGACTAAAGAAGATATGGTGTGGGATATTAAAAATCTAAAGCGAAATCATATTAATGCTGTCAGAACATCACACTATCCTAATCAAACTTATTTTTATGAGTTATGTGATAAGTATGGGATCTATGTTATTGATGAAACAAATTTGGAAAGCCATGGGACTTGGCAAAAGGTGGGTAAAGAAGATCCTAAAGAGAACGTCCCAGGGAACAATAATCGATGGCTAAAAAACTGTTTGTTTAGAGCTGAAAATATGCTTCGGCGTGATTTTAACCATCCAAGTATTTTAATGTGGTCTTGTGGTAATGAATCTTATGCTGGTACCGTAATTGGAAAGATGGCCAGTTTCTTTAAGAAAAATGATCCTAGTCGTATTGTTCACTATGAAGGAGTATTTCACAATCGAGCTTATGATGAAATTTCAGATGTAGAAAGTCGAATGTACGCAAAGCCGGAAGAGATTGAAGAATACTTAACTGAAAATCCCCAGAAGCCTTACATCTCTTGTGAGTACATGCATGCTATGGGTAATTCTATTGGAGGATTGAAATTATATACAGAACTTGAAAAATATCCTCAATATCAAGGTGGCTTTATTTGGGACTATATTGATCAAGGTCTTGAAAAGAAAATTAATGGACATAAACAGCTCGTTTATGGAGGAGACTTCGATGATCGACCAACTGATTATGAATTTTGTGGAGATGGGTTGGTTTTTGCTGATCGAAAAAATTCCCCTAAAATGGCTGCGGTTAAGGCGCTATATAATAATGTCAAAATGAAACTTGAAAATCGAAGCTTAACAGTTAAAAATGAGAACTTATTCATTGATACTAGTCAATATTACTTTAAAGTCAGCATTTTAATAAATGGTGAAAAAGTTTGGGAAAGTCAATCATTTGATTTAATGGTTAAAGCTCAAGAGTGTAAAAAATTCAAATTATCTTTACCGCGCCATCTTGATAAAAATAAGAAAGAGGTTATTTATCAAGTAGTTCAATATTTAAAGCATGATGAACTCTGGGCAAAGAGCGGTTATGAATTGGGCCGCGCCCAATATGTTAAGGATAAATTTATTGAAAAGTATCATCCTCAAGGCAGACCTAAATTGATTAATGGTGACTATAATATTGGTGTTGAAGGCGATGATTTCAAGGTCCTTATTTCTAAAGATCAAGGACATCTAGTTTCTTTAAAATATGCCGGTCAAGAATATCTTAAAAAGCAGCCACAATTTGCTTTTTGGCGTCCTTTAACTGACAATGATCGTGGTGCAAAAATGGGCTTTGAAATGGCTAAATGGGAAAATGCGGCTAAGTATGCGAAGCTCACGGATATAAAGCTTAAGTATTTAACCAGCAGTGTCTGGATTAAATTAGCCTATGAATTGCCGTTTGCCTTGTGTGATGAGTTAACGATTACTTATCAGATTGATAAAAAAGGATTTATCAATGTGCATGCTCATTTTCCAGGAACTCAGCAAGCTGAAAGATTACCTGAATTTGGCTTAAGTTTAGTTTTAAGTAAAAAGTTGGATCATTTTACTTATTATGGTTTAGGTCCTCAAGAGAATTACTTGGATCGGAAGGCGGGAGCCTATTTTGGTAAATATAAGCAAACGGTAAAAAATAATTTTACCCCATATCTTAGACCGCAAGAATGTGGTAATCGCAGCCAGGTTCGTTATTGTGAATTGTTGGATGAAAATGGGGTAGGAGTTAGGGTTCAAAGTGATCATAATAGTTTTAATTTTTCAGCATTACCATATTCAACGGAACAAATTGAAATGGCAGACCATTTTTATGAATTACCAAAATCGAACTTTACATATTTAAAATTACTTGCAAATCAAATGGGCGTGGGTGGCGATGACTCTTGGGGTGCACCAGTGCATTCAGAGTATTGCTTCCCTGCTAATATGCAATATGATCTTCGCTTTACACTAATGCCAGTTTATAAGTTATAATGTTAAAATACTTTTAGTAAACTTACTTATTTTTACTTGAAATGGCAGAGAGGGATTATATGGCAACAATTAAGGAAATAGCGACCAAGGCAAAAGTATCACCAGCAACCGTATCACGGGTGCTTAATTATGATAAGAGTTTGTCAGTCAACGATACTACTAGAAAAAGGATTTTTGAGATTGCGGAGGAACTCCACTACAATAAGAAAAATTCTAAAACTCGAAAAGCTAAACTTAAGACGATTGCTATAACTCTATGGTGTAATCAATATCAAGAAATTAAAGACCTTTATTATTATTCAATTCGAAGTGGGATCGAGGATCAAGCTAAGCGACTAGGTTATCAAACTCATATTTATTATGAGCAAGACTCTCTTGATGATCTGGATAAAAATGTTGGCGTAATCGTAATCGGTAAAGCCCAGTACTCCAAGGAAAGATTAAATGAAATCGAAAGAATTCAAAAACCTACCGTATTTATCGATGCCGACACCTTAGCTGAGGGGCAGTGCTGTGTTGTATCAGATTTTCATTCGTCCGTTCAGGAAGTGATCAATCACTTTTTAAATCATGGCCAAAAAGATATTGGAATACTCGCTGGCGACTTAGCAGATACTTATGATAAAAATAATCTCATTGATTTCCGTTTTAAAGATTATAAAAGGTATATGACAAAGCTTAACCTGTTTGATCTTGATAATGTTTATGTAGGAAAATTTACCCCCGACTCAGGTTATGAAGCTATAAAAAATGCGATTAGCCAGCGTAAGAAAATCCCTAAGGGATTAGTTGTTGCCAATGATGCAATGGCGATAGGAGCTTTAAAAGCCTTACGCGAAAATAAAATTAGAGTGCCAGAAGATGTGAGTGTGATTTCTTTTAATGATACAACAGCGGCAGAGTTTGCAAATCCATCTTTAAGTAGTGTACATGTGGACACGCACGAGATGGGTAGAGCCGGTATGAAGGTCTTAGCCGACCTTTTAAACGACGGATTGAAGGTATGTTATAAGGTAGTATTAAAAACCCAGTTGATTTTTAGGGAAAGTAGTATCAATTAATATTAAGACCAGTTTTGATTTTTTCAAAATTGGTCTTTTTCTTACTATTGCCAAAAAATCTCGACATATATAAAATGTTAGAAGATGTTGAATAGAAAGGAAAAAACATAGCAAAAAAGGGAAGAGAATAATGAAACAGAAGAACACAGCACCGCAATTGAAAAGAACGATGACTGCGGGACAGATGGAAATGATTTCGCTTGGAGGGGCCATTGGGGTTGGACTTTTTATGGGGTCTACCTCAACGATTAAATGGACAGGTCCCTCAGTATTATTAGCTTACATGTTTGTAGGATTAATTTTGTATATTGTCATGCGAGCTTTGGGAGAAATGCTATATATTAATCCGGGGACGGGTTCGTTTGCTGATTATGCAACAGAGTATGTTCATCCATTGGCGGGATATTTGGCCGAATGGGCTAACGTCTTTGAATATATTGTTGTTGGAATGTCCGAAGTGGTAGCAGCCACGGAGTATTTGAAGTATTGGTGGCCGAATATCAGTGTTTTATGGAGTGGAATTATAATTATTGCCTTTCTGCTCTTAGCTAACTTAGCGAGTGCTAAAGCATACGCTTCACTAGAATTCTGGTTTGCGATGATTAAAGTTGTTACTATTATCTTGATGATTATCCTTGGATTTATTGTGATCTTTTTTGGGATAGGAAATGGCGGAAAACCAACTGGATTTAGTAATTTGTGGTCCCATGGAGGATTTTTCACCGGAGGAGTTAAAGGATTCTTCTTCTCCATGTCAATTATTGTAGGTTCTTATGAAGGAATTGAACTTTTAGGAATTTCTGCTGGGGAAGTTGCCAATCCTCAAAAAGCCATTGTAAAGAGTGTAAAATCAGTTTTACTTCGAATTTTGATCTTTTATGTAGGAGCAATTTTTGTAATTGTTACTATTTATCCATGGGATAAGCTTGATAGTTTAGGTTCTCCATTTGTAACTACTTTTGCTAAAGTAGGAATTACAGCAGCGGCTTCAATTATTAACTTTGTTGTTTTAACAGCGGCACTTTCAGGAGCCAATTCCGGAATTTATTCTTCAAGTAGAATGCTCTTTAAACTATCTCATGATGGGGATGCACCGAAGACTTTTAAGCATATTTCTAAGAGAATTGTTCCTGATCGAGCAATTATGGGGATTTCAGGAGGAATTTTTATTGGGTTTATTTTGAATGTAATAGCTTCACAGTTTAATCATTCAGCTTCTGATTTATTTGTAGTTGTCTTCAGTTCATCTGTTCTCCCAGGAATGATTCCTTGGTTTGTAATTTTATTAGCTGAGTTGAAATTTAGACGCAACAACGCAGAAACAATGGAAAATCATCCATTTAAATTGCCACTTTATCCATTTTCTAACTACTTTGCTTTTGTAATGCTATTAGTAATTGTTTTATTCATGTTTATCAATCCTGATACCCGAATTTCCGTTACTGTGGGATTATTAGTATTGGTAGTGGCAACTATTGTGTACTTAGTTCGTCATCGCAAGGAAAACACAAAATCTTGAGTTTGGTATTATCTTAATCATCAATATGTGGTAGTCTAAGGTTTATCATCTTAGAAAGGAAACATATTGATGGCAATTCTAGAACAACCATATTTAGATCTTTTAAATAAAATAATGACTACCGGTCATGATAAAAGTGACCGAACTAAAACAGGTACTCGCAGTTTATTTGGTGCGCAGATGCGGTTTAATCTTGCAGAAGGCTTTCCAATTTTAACTACTAAGCGGGTACCTTTTGGTTTAATTAAGAGTGAATTGCTCTGGTTCTTACGAGGAGATACAAATATTAAATTTTTACTTGAACATAATAACCACATTTGGGACGAGTGGGCTTTTAAAAATTGGATCCAAAGTCCTGCTTATGAGGGTCCGGATATGACAGACTTTGGGTTACGTGTTCAAAGTGAGCCTGAATTTAAAAAGATTTATCAGGCAGAAATGAAAAAGTTTGATGAGCGAATTTTAAACGATGATGATTTTGCGCAAAAATACGGCAACTTGGGTAATGTTTATGGAGCACAATGGCGGCACTGGGAAAAGCGCGATGGTAGTTTTATCGATCAAATTCAAAATGTGATTGATCAAATTAAAACTACTCCCGACTCAAGAAGAATGATTGTGACTGCATGGAATCCTGAAGATGTGCCAAATAGTGCTCTTCCTCCATGTCATGTAATGTTTCAATTTTATGTGGTTGATAATAAGTTGAGTGTTCAACTTTACCAACGTTCGGGTGATATGTTTTTAGGAGTTCCATTTAATATTGCAAGCTACTCATTGCTTTTACATTTGATTGCGCGCGAAACTGGTCTCGAAGTGGGCGAATTTGTTCATACTTTGGGGGATGCACACATTTATGATAACCACTTTGATCAAGTAAAAGAGCTTCTAGCTAATAAACCATACGATTCTCCTCAATTATGGTTAAATCCAGATAAGAAAAATATCATGGACTTTGAAATGAAAGATATTAAATTGATTGGTTATCACCATCATCAAACTATCAAGGCGCCAGTGGCGGTATAGGTGAAAAAATGATTGAATTTGTTTGGGCAGAAGATAATAAGCATGCAATTGGCTATAAAAATCATTTGCCATGGCATTTACCAGCTGATCTAAAGCATTTTAAAGACTTAACGATGGGTCATCCTATGATTATGGGGCGCAAGACTTTTACTAGTTTGCCGAAAGTTCTTCCCGGACGTCAGCATCTTGTGTTAACGCATGATCAACAATTAGTTGAGCAATACCGAGATGATGAACGTGTGACTTTCTTTACCTCAATTGATGATTTGAAGTCTTTCGTTGATCAAAATCCAGAAACCTGTTTTTGTGCAATTGGTGGGGTTTCAATTTTTGAACTTCTAGCAGATAAAGTCGATATTTTAGAGAAAACGCTCATTTATGAGAAGTTTAAAGCTGATACTTTTATGCCAGAAATTGATTATTCAAAGTTTGAATTAATTAATAAGGAAGATCATCAAATCGATGATCAAAATCATTATCCATATACATATTTTACTTACAAACGGAAACAATAAGGAAGCATTAAAAATCTCGCTGTTAGGCGAGATTTTTTGATAAATTAGGTATAATTAATCAAAAAACTTTTAGGATTGATCATATGGCAAAGGAAAAGATTTTAGGTTTAACTCAAGAAGAAGTTGAAAAGCGAACCAAGGAAGGTTTAGTCAATAAAGCAGTAAATGATCAGTTTAAAACTAATAAACAAATCATTGCTGAAAATACTTTTACTTACTTCAACTTAATATTTTTGGTGTTGTCAATTCTTTTGGTGCTAGTTGGTGCATATAAAGATTTGACCTTCTTACCAGTCATCATCTTAAATACAATTATTGGGATTGTTCAGGAAATTCGGGCTAAACGTATCTTAAGTAAGCTCAATGTGATGAACATGGTTCATGTCACTGCAGTTCGTGAGGGACAGGAAGTGCAAATTGGGGTTGAAGAACTGGTTAAAGGGGATGTCGTAGTTTTAAAAGCTGGTGATCAAATTCCGGCTGATGGAAAAGTGATTGCTGGGGAAGTTCGCGTTAACGAAGCGCTTTTAACTGGTGAATCTGATGAGATCATCAAAAAGATTGGCGCAGAACTAATGTCAGGGGCTTTTGTGGTAGCTGGAAAAGCCTATGCGCGCTTAGAAAAGGTGGGTAAAGAATCCTATATCTCTAAATTGACTCTAGAAGCTAAGAAGATGGGGAGCGTAGAGCAATCGGAAATGGTGCGCTCAATCAACCGTTTAGTTAAATGGGTGGGGATTATCATTATCCCTTTAGGAATTGCACTTTTTACGCAAAGCTATTTCTTCAACCATGCTGGTCTTGAGCGAAGCGTTGTCTCGATGGAAGCTGCCTTGATTGGAATGATTCCAGAAGGTCTTTATTTATTGACGACAATTGCATTGGCATTATCTGCAACACGGCTTGCTCGTAAAGAAGTAATGCTTCATGATATGAAAAGTGTTGAAACTTTAGCTCGGGTAAATGTATTATGCGTTGATAAAACTGGTACGATCACTGAACCAAAAATGGCAGCGGAAAAAGCTATCAAGTCAAAAGCTTATCCAAAAGATGATCTTGAGCAAATAATTGCTAATTTTGCTTTTAATATGCCGCCAGATAATGAAACCATGAAGGCCATTCATGCCAAATTTAATAGTGGTAGTAAAAGGGCTACTACTGTTATCCCTTTTACTTCGGTTAATAAATATTCAGCTGTAGTGTATGAAAATAAAACAATTATTATCGGTGCTCCTGAAATGGTTTTGCGAGATCAATTTGAAGAATATCAAGAAGAGTTTGAAGCTTATGCAGAAAAAGGCTATCGGGTAGTAATCGTCGCTAAATACAATCATCCTTTAACTGAAGAGGATTCAGCTTTAAAAGATAAGGTTGAAGTTTTAGGCTATATTCTACTTTCAAATCCAATTCGAAAAGAAGCTAAATCAACCTTTGAATATTTTGCTAAGCAAGGGGTTATCATTAAGGTTATTTCGGGAGATAATCCGCTTACAGTTTATCGTGTGGCTAAACAAGCGGGAATCAGTGGTTCTGAAAAATATATTGATGCTCAAACTATTAAAGACGATGAATACGAAGAAGCGGTTAAAAACTATAATGTCTTTGGTCGCGTTAAGCCTGAGCAAAAGCGAAAATTTATTACTGCTTTGCAAAATTTAGGAAATACTGTTGCAATGACTGGTGACGGTGTTAATGATATTTTGGCTATGAAAAAGGCAGATTGTTCCATTGCAATGGCTTCAGGAAATAGTGCAGCTGTTCAAGCGTCGCAAGTTGTTCTGCTTGATTCCAACTTTGCTAAAATGCCCGATGTCGTGAATGAAGGACGGCGCGTAGTTAACAATATTCAGCGTTCGGCGAGTTTATTTTTAGTGAAAAATATCTTCTCGCTTCTTATGGCGATTTTTGCTTTGCTCTTAACGATTAATTATCCCTTACAACCCTCGCAAATTACGCTAATCTCAGCTTTTACAATTGGTTTGCCATCATTTCTTTTAGCACTTGAGAGCAATCATAACCGAATTCGTGGGAAATTTATGCCAAATGTTTTAGCTCGTGCAATCCCAGGTGGATTAACTGATTGGTTGGCTGTCGGAATTTTGGTGATTGCCGGTAGTTATATCCAACTTGATCATGGCCAAGTAGGAACTACGGCAACGATGCTATTAATCGCCGTTGGGATGATGGTAATGTATCATATTTCGGCACCTCTTAATAAATTTAGAACCGGAGTAATGGCAATTTCCTTTATCGGGGTGATTGGGGCGATCATTTTCTTCCATAGACTATTCTCTTTAACTGCGCTTAATAATCATTCGCTCTTTATTTTGGTGGTTTTATTCTTTGCAGCAATCACAATTTTTAGATGGTTATCCCGAATTTTAGATGGTGTAGCAGAGGTCTTAGTTGTCTTTGATTAGAAGCGCCTCAAGATGACATTAGGTGATATGAAAACCGCTTATGAGCGAGGGAAGCAAAAAAATTAAACAAAAAATTAAATTTATCGTTGACAAGGTTAAAATCAAATGATAAATTATTTACAACAAATAAGAAAGACATCTTGAAAAGCAGAGTAATTAGTCCACTTGCTTTTAAAGAGAGTTGACATTTTGGTGAAAGTCAACAAGTAAGAACTAATGAAGATGGGCTTGGAATGATGACTAGTAGTGATATTTAGCTACTGGCGGACTTGCATCCGATATCAATGCAGGCTATGTAAGTAGCTAGTGAGGTCTATTTATGCGAATAAGTAGATAAATTAAGGTGGTAACGCGAAGCACTCGTCCTTTTTATTAGGGATGAGTGCTTTTTTTATAGAAAAAGGGGATAGGATAATGAGAAAAAGAAGACGCCGCAATACGATTATTTGGACAATTATCGCATTGGTAATTGTAGTTGCAGGATGGTTCAGTTTTGGACCGGGCTTAAATGTTGGTTCAAAAAATAAAGTTGTGACTGTCGGAGTTGTAGGTGAAAGCAAACAAGAAGAAGCCATTTGGAAGACAGTTGCCAAAAGAGCTAAGGAAAAGTATGGTATTATTGTCCAAACTAAGAACTTTACTGATTACAATCAACCAAACAAGGCTTTAAAATCAGGCGATGTTGACCTGAACGCTTTCCAACATTACGCTTTCTTGAAGGCTTGGAATAAGGCAAATCATGGTGGAGTTGTGCCAATTGGAAAAACTTACATTGCTCCAATTAGACTTTATTCAAAGAAATATCATAAATTAAGTGATTTACCAGATGGAGCTACGATTGCAGTACCAAACGATGCGACTAATGAATCAAGAGCTTTGTTCGTATTAAAGAATGCTGGGCTCATCACATTAAGAAAAGGTAAGACTCTAGTAACTGTTGCTGATGTGGTTAAGAATCCACAAAACATCAAGATTAAAGAAGTTAATGCTGAACAAACAAGTCGTGTTTTAAATTCTGTTGATGCAGCGATAGTTAACAATGACTATGCTGGTCCAGCAGGATTGACGGATAAGCAAACCATTTACATTGAACCAGTTAATAAGGATTCAGAACAATGGATTAACATTATCTGTGCTAAGAAGGGTCAAGAAAATAACAAAGATTATCAAGATGTAGTTAAGGCTTACCAAACTGAAGCAGTTAAGAAGCTTTACCACAAGTTCTATGGTAAGAGCCAAGTTGCAGCTTGGGATATTAAGTTGAAATAAGAGGGGATAAGAATGGGAATTATTGATCTTAAGAATGTGAGTGTTGATTTTTTACAAAAAAAGAAACTGGTGAAGGCTGTTGATGATGTTTCTTTGGAAATTGATAAAGGCGATATCTATGGCGTAGTTGGATTTTCTGGAGCAGGAAAATCAACTTTGGTAAGAACCATCAACTTATTACAAAAGCCAAGTGCCGGCGACATCACTGTTAATGGAGTTGAGTTTGTTAAAAATGGGAAGCAAGTGATTTCCAATAAAGAATTACAACTTCAACGCCGTAAAATTGGCATGATCTTCCAACACTTTAACTTACTAAATGAAACGACAGTTTTAGAAAATGTAGCCTTTGCTTTAAAACATGCCAAGTTAAGTGATGAAGAATTAGAAAAAAGATCACTGGAATTATTAGATTTAGTTGATTTAAAAGATAAAGCTGACTTTTACCCAGCTGAATTATCTGGAGGACAGCAACAACGTGTGGCCATTGCTAGAGCTTTGGCTAATAAGCCTGATATCTTGATTTCAGATGAAGCAACAAGTGCGCTGGATCCGCAAAATACTCAGCAGATTTTGGAATTGTTGAAGAGATTGAACAAAAACTTAGGCTTGACCGTGGTTTTGATTACTCACGAAATGGACGCAGTTAAGAAAATTTGTAATAAAGTAGCCGTAATGGAATACGGAAAAGTGGTTGAAAAGGGTAGCTTGAGACGAATTTTCTTACATCCAGAAAAAGAACTCACCAAGCGCTTTGTTGGAGGATCACTTGAAGCTATTTCTACTCTAGAGAGCTTAAATTTAGGCAAACTTGGTAAAAATGAAGCGGTTTACCAGTTGGTTTATAGCATTGCAAATGTGACCAAGTCAATCATCATTGAACTGTACAGTAAGATTGGCGTGGAAGTAAGTATGCTTTACGGAAACGTAGAATTGTTAAATGATGAGCCAATCGGAACCTTGGTTGTGCTTGTTAAAGGGGATAATGAAAAGCAGAAGAAGGCGGTTGAATTCTTGAACAAGCAAGAAGTTACGCTTACTCGTTTAGATGAAAAGGGGAATTTATATGATTAATTGGCTAGAAAAGATTATGCCCAATGTAGTTCAACTTGGTTGGGGAGGGGATGCTGGTTGGGGAACTAGTATTTTCCAAACCTTGTTCATGACATTTTGGTCGGCGATTTTTGGAGGGGTACTTGGAATCATCTTCGGCGTCTTATTAGTAGTCACTAAAGAAGGTGGCATTCGTCCTAACAAGTTCTGGTACAATGTTTGCGATAAAATTGTCTCCATCTTTAGAGCTGTGCCATTTATCATCTTGATGGCATTTATTGCACCAGTTACCCAAAAGATCGTTGGGACTCAAATTGGTATGAAAGCAGCTTTAGTTCCGCTTACTTTGGGAGTTTTTCCATTCTATGCTCGTCAAGTACAAGTGGCACTTGAAAGTGTGGATACTGGGAAGATTGAAGCTGCCGAAAGTTTGGGCGCCACTACCAGTGATATTATCTTTGATGTATACATTCGAGAAGCACGTTCTGAACTGATCAGAGTTTCAACGGTAACGATCATTAGCTTGATTGGATTGACTGCAATGGCTGGTGCAATTGGTGCCGGTGGTTTGGGTAATACGGCCATTTCATATGGTTATAACCGCTTCAACAGTGATGTAACTGTTGTGGCAACCGTACTGGTAGTAATTTTGATCTTCATCGTGCAAGTGGTTGGCGACTTCTTTGCTAAAAAATTGAATCATCAAAGTAGATAAAGAAAAAACCATTAGGATTTATGCCTAATGGTTTTTGTTTTTACTAATATGTAAACATACAATGCCTTTTATAAAACAATTTGGTAATATGTTGATATAATGGCTATACTTAAGATTTAAAAGTAAACATCGTGTTTACCTCTATAAGTAAGATACACCATTCTTTTTAATAGCCTTTGATACCCGCTATTATATTAAGAAAATAGTGATAAAAATGCTGGAGAGACGACAACAAGTCCGCCACCAATAATAAAAGACAAAACAATATTTACAACATGTTTTTTCATGATAGGAGCCTCCTTAACATTAATGAGTTTAAAAAATAATCTTGGGTATAAATATCGGTTAATTAAGAAAGAGCAAACAAATAAGTTTAAAAAGCGCCGCTCACGATATCACTTCAGTATCTCATTTGAGTGATTGGGAAAACGGGAAAACTTTAATGGATATCGAGTTGGTCTTGCAGTTGCTTGAGAGAATTAATATTGAGCCATATGATTTTTTTGATCAAAATGGGGTGTCTAAATTACTTTTTTATACAGAAGATGTAATTCAAATGTATGCTGAAAATGATATCCAAGGGTTAAAAGAAATGTTTAATATCATCAAGACTAATTATGAGCTTAATCCTCAAGATAAGAAGCTCTTTTTTAAAATGTCTATAGTTGCAAATTTTTATATGGACTTAACAGAAAGAAATTTGCTTTCAAATAAGGACATAGCTGTATTGCAACTAAGATTTTCCAACTTAGACAGTTGGTATATTGAAGATATAGTTTTATTTGGAAATATTCAGCTATTACTTCCTTCAAGTTCTATATACCGTACTACACGCTCATTAATTAGTTGTAGTATTGAAAATGATGGCATTAATAATAAAATGGTCTTAAACACTATTATCAATGCAATTTTTGTATTGTTAAAGAAACAGGAACCAATTTTAGCTTCTAAGATTTTAACAATTTTAAAACATCAATCTATTTTTGAAAAACATGCTTCGGAGATAATTCGAATTGAATTTATGGAAAAGCTAATTAAATTTATTAATAGTGGTAATCAAGAAGAGATAGAAATGTTTTTAAAAACGTTAGAAGCATTAAAGTTGAATAATACGGTTAGAGACTTTAAGTTTGCTTTTTCTCAAATTAAAGATATCTATACCCCATAAAGTGTGAACAAGTTACTAGAACTAAACTTATTCACTATATTCAATGTACCTTTGCAATATAAGATATTTATTAAAAATTCGGTATAACGAAATTTTAAGATTTTAATTATTGAAAACGGTTTACTATATAGGTGCTTTGAAGAAATAGTTCGGAAGATTAAATGAATTATCCTAGCAAAGCACGTAAGTGGTAGAAGTAACTGTATTATAAAATAGCTAGTTTAGAATAATAGTTTATTACTAAAATTAATTACTGAAGGAAGCGAATTCGTTAATGAAGAATATAGGATATAAATCAATGATAGGAATAATGGCAGCATTTGGAATATGTTCAATTTTTAGCACCGATTTTAATCTAGCTTATGGAGCTTCTAAACCAACAGTAAAAGTAAAACTCAATCATAATACTTATTTTTACAATAAAGCGGGTAAACGAGTTGGTAAGGATAAACTCTTAAAAAATGAAACTCTTCAGATTAATGGATCTATAGAAAAGTTAAGTGAGGATAAGAAATATTATTTTTATAAGAGTAGAGCCACCATCAATGAAAATAAGAATTATGTTTATTCGCCTGATGAGTTAGGTTTATATGCATATAAAGAAAAATGTTGGGTTCCTTATACGATAATTAAAGGTAAAGCTTACTATAAGACAAGCAATAATCGATTTATAAAGGTGATGAATGTAAAAGATATTAATAATACTGCTCTACTTGCAACTTCGGGTACAGTAAAAATTAAGAAAAATACAGTCTTTTACGATAGTAAAGGTGAGCCAACCAAAACTAAGATCACGAAAGGCAAGCAATTTTCAGTTAATAAATATGTAAATCTTAAACCCCAGATGGCTATTAACTTAGGTTACTATCGTGTTAAGGGAACAAATAAGTATTTATATGCATATTATGTAGACAAACCCCGAGTTCCATTAGAATATGTTCCTAAATCTACAAAAAGCACTTATGTCAATTTGATGAAAAATACTGTAATTTATAATGGCAATGGAACCGTAAAACTACAGGTGGATTTGAATCATATGCCTAATAGCTGGAAAGTAGATGAATTGAGGTATATTTGGAATCCATCAGAGAAAAAAGCAGAACTATTTTATCATATAGATAATTCTGATCCTTGGGAAAATAGTAGAGGAGGATATATTAGTGCCAGTGACGTAATTTACGCTGGTGGTCCAAAATTGCTACCAATAAATACCCCTCAAACTGCAAATACCCCTCAAACTGCTGAAAAATGGCAATGATGGAACAGATATCAATAGAATTTGTCGCATAAGTAGATTTAGTAGCATTAGAGTGGGATATACCGTAAAATAAACTTAATGAAAGTTTCTGATCAATATAATAGCTTGTGAGAAAAGTAAAAATAATTAGTATGGCTACTACTGCTCTACTTGCAGTAGCTCCAGTTATAACAAGTCCAGTTTTGGCTGCAGAGAGCACATCAATTTCGACTACGTCACAAAAAATTGAATCTGCCGTGAATATCGAGTTTGTTCAAAATGGAAAGACCGAAATCATTAATCCAGATGGTAAGTACTTTCAAGTATCTCCAAATTCAAACTTTAATCCTACTAATTTTGTAGGATCTGATGGGACAAATTATAAACTTATAAATGATAAAGATACAAAAGTTACAGTAGAATCTAATACAGTTAATACCTCGAAAGCAGGGAGTACTGGTGAAGTTAAATTGAAAGTAGAAAGTAATGGAAATACTTATACAATTAACTATACTGTCTATGTACGCCCACAAGGAAAAATCCAATTGAATTTGCCTTCTGATTGGGTGTACGGGGGGTTCAATATGGGTACTGCCGCAGTAAATATTTTTTATCAAGGTCAAAAATATTATGTTGGTAAGTTAACCAAATATGAAGATGGGCAATTTTTTACTAGCGTCTCCAAGATTTCTGAAGCCGTCGCAAATCAAAACGATGATGGTGCCTGGATCCAAACAAAGTATCTTGCAGAAAGTGAAAGTGCAAAGCCAGAACTTGTAAAGAAGACCATTATGCATAAAGCTCGCGCATATACTTGGGGTGGTACTAAGACTAGAAAGGTCTATTCAGCTTATACAAATGTCTACGTGAAGAACAAGATAATTCACGTTGATGGTGGTAAGTACTGGACTAGTGGTGATTTCTATCAAGTTTACAATGCCGATGGTACGTATACTAATTACTTGATTAAGGTCGGCAACATTGACGGAACTAAGCGTGTGTTGAAGCATAATGCATATATCGCAAGTAGTACGCGTCGCGCAAATCGCATAGTGTTAAAGAAAGGAACCACTATCACCACATATGGTGATTCCTATAAATTTAAGAATGGCAAGCATTATTATAGAATAGAAGGTGCCACTAAGACTGACAAGAGATACGTTAAGGTGGAAAATTTTAAATAATTCAATAAAGTTTTAGGCATAGTAAAAGCATCCCCAATCAGGGATGCTTTTCTTATCTATCAAACTTCTTATAATTCTTAATATAACGATCGGCTACGCTAATCATATGAACGCTGATCCGACTTTCATCATTTTTCAAACCACTAAAGCTAACCGCAAACTTCTTAGTTTTAGCATCGTAATTTGTTGTCCGCAATCCTAAAAGATCACCTGCATGTTCCCATTCAAAATAACGAGAAGTATCGTTGTAATCAGCTTTTGAACCAGCAAATCCACCAAATAGCATCTGCTTAAGATTGAAATAGATTTGCTCTTTTAAAACCTTCATTGTACGTTCATGGCCAGGAAAAGTACTCGTAATTGGCAAGCCTGCTTCATCTTCATAAACTTGACCGACGGTTGAATTAAGTCCTGAAGCCTTAGCTGCGCGTTCAATTCCTGCCACATAGTGATCAGAATCCCAACAGGAGTGATCATGATCATAGTATTCTTTGGCAATCCGGTTGGCAAACTTCAAGCTACTTTCGCTATAAGTCCAGTTCTTTTTACCAAATTGATTACGCACTTGATTAATCAATTCTAGGGTAAACTTACTAATCTCAACTTGATCATCATGAGAAAGATTAGTCACGTCAACTGTTCTTGCATCAGCTGGATCGGTATCCTCATAGGTATTTTCTTTCATGCCAGCGATTGAACCTTTGATTAATTTCTGCTTATCTTTTGATGAAATAGTGCCCAAGTTTTCTTTAAGAACACGACTCTTAGTATAGCCTTTAGTTTGAGGTAAAGTTAAATTTGCCTCACTTGCTGCATAAACAACCTGGTTATTATCTTGCACTTCTTCATTAACTATCGTGGTAGTGCCCAATAAACCTGCACTTAATCCTATAACAGCCAAAAGCTTAATTCCCAATTTCATAATCTTGATGCCTCTTTATCTGTTATGTTTTTTAAATATTATGAAGAAGTAGTCAGTTTCTTCATAAACTAAAATTAATTTCCTCTGTCACTTATAAAGATTATCAGTATTTAAAAACTTGTCTATAAGAGAAAAGTTTAAATAACAAAACTATATTTGCATATAACTATTGTTATTTTCTAATCATAAATAGAATAAGCGTAAGCACAGTTGTTATTTTTCCTATACAAAGCAAAAATAATCTCATAATTTTATTGTTTTAGGCTTAAATATATAAAAAAGTATATTAATTTTTTGTGGCTGAATATTAATTTTAACCGTTTTCAAAGTCGAAAGCTTGATCTACTGCATTTTGATAAACCTCTATTTTTTCGTATACATTATCTTCAAGGTTTTGTTAAAATAGTTGAAAAATACTTCAATATTTTCAAATTATTGAAAAAGAAAGCCTTTACAGGTATCATTAAAGTTGAAAATATATCAAGTAAATAATACTAAGGAGAATCAAATTATGAGCGAAGAATACCGTGTTGAAAGTGATACCATTGGACCAGTTAAAATCCCTAAGGATGCTTTGTGGGGTCCTCAAACTGAAAGAAGTCGCAATAACTTTCCCAGCGGCGAATTAATGCCACTTCCAATTATTCGCGCTTTTCTTCATTTAAAGAAAGCTGCTGCCGAATCTAACGTTGAAGTAGGGGATGAACCAAAAGAAAAAGGTGAAGCAATTGAAGATGCAATTGACCATCTTTTGGCTTTAAACGATGAAGAACTTAGAAAAGACTTCCCACTTCATGTTTTGCAAACTGGTTCAGGTACCCAAAGCAACATGAACGTCAATGAAGTGGTGGCTAATTTAGCTAATAAGCTTCACCCAGGTCTTGATATTTTACCAAATGATGATGTTAACCGTGGTCAATCTTCAAATGATACTTTCCCAACTGCAATGAACATTGTTGCGGTTGAAGCACTTGATAAGCTTGAACCCGCTGTTCAACACTTGATTGATGAATTAGTAGTTAAGGAAAAGAAGTACTGGAAGACTGTTAAGGTTGGTCGGACTCACTTGCAAGATGCAACTCCACTTACCTTTGGTCAAGAATTATCAGGTTATATTTCAGCTTTGAAGCATGATCTTTCTTATATTAAGATCTTAAAGCCAACCTTGTATGAATTGGCTATTGGTGGTACTGCTGTTGGTACTGGACTTAACGCAGCTCCTGGTATGACTGAAAAGATTGCCGCTAAGCTTTCTAAAGTTTATGGTCATGACTTCAAGGTTGATACTAACAAATTCTGGGGCTTGGCTCATCACTCTGGTCTTGATGTAGTTCACGGTGCACTTAAGACTTTAGCTGCTGATATGTTCAAGATTGCTCAAGATATTCGTTTCTTGGCAAGTGGTCCTCGTGGCGGATATAACGAATTGAACATTCCTGCTAACGAACCGGGTTCATCAATTATGCCAGGTAAGGTAAACCCAACTCAAGCTGAAGCTGTCACCATGGCTGCCGCTAAAGTTTTTGGTAATGACACTACCATTACATTCACTTGTTCACAAGGCAACTTCGAAATGAACGTCTTTAAGACTGTGATGATCGCTGCCTTCCTTGATTCATGTGATATATTAACTGGTACAATTACTGGCTTTGCTGATAAAATGATTCACGGCTTAACTGTTAATAAGGATAGAATGAACGAATTACTTGATAATTCATTAATGACAGTTACTGCTTTGTCACCACATATTGGTTACCATGCAGCTGCTGAAATTGCTCAAGCAGCTGATAGAGAAGGCATTACTTTGCGTGAAGCAGCTCTTAAGAGTGGCAAGGTTACTTCTGAACAATACGACAAGTGGATGGACTATATGAAGATGACAAATGTTGACAAGCACAAGCCTGAAGAAAGTAAATAGAAGGAATAAAAATGGCAAAATTTATTTTTACCCCAAAAACTGCAGATCAATTAAAAGATTCATATGATGCAATTATCGTTGGTGCTGGTGGTACTGGTTTAACAGCAGCTCTGCAAGCTCACGAATTAGGTTTAAATGTTGTTGTTTTAGAAAAGAACGAGAATTTAGGTGGAAATACTAGCCGTGCTTCTTCTGGAATGAACGCCTCTGAAAGTTTAGTGCAATTGAACCATGGCATCATTGATAATAATCATAGCTTTTATGAAGAAACCCTAAAGGGCGGCGGTTTATTAAATGATCGTCCGATGCTGAAGTACTTTGTTGATCATTCCGCAATTGCAATTTCATGGTTGATGGAACATGAAATTGATTTAACTGATTTGACCATTACAGGAGGGATGAGTAAAAAGCGTGCTCACCGTCCTGCTTCAATGGCTCCAGTTGGTGGAGATCTCGTAACGGGCCTACTTAAGCAAATCCAAAAAGAAGATATTGATGTCTTTAATAATGCTCGCGTTACTAAGCTTATCAAAGATGATGGTAAGAAAGTTAATGGCGTTGAAGTAGAAACTAAAGACGGTAAAAAGATTGTAACTGCTAAAGCTGTTCTTCTTGCTAGTGGTGGTTTTGGTGCTTCAAAGGAACTTATCAAAAAGTATCGTCCAGATTTAGTTGATTACAAAACTACCAATCAACCTGGCGCCACTGGTGATGGTTTGAAGTTGGCCGAAGGTGTTGATGCACAACTCATGCAAATGAACTTTGTACAAGTTCACCCAACTGCTCAAACTGATCATGATCATACTTACTTGATTGGTGAAGGCGTTAGAGGTGAAGGAGCAATCTTAGTTAATAAAGCGGGGAAGCGTTTTGTTAATGAACTTGATACTCGTAAGGTTGTTTCTAATGCCATCACTGACTTGCACGAAGATGGGGCGTATCTCATTTTTGATCAAGGAATTCGGGATCACTTCAAGGCAATTGATTTCTATGATCATGTTGGTTTAGTTGTTCATGGTAAAGACCTGGCTGATTTAGCCAAAAATATTGGCGTAGACGCGAATAACTTAGAACAAACTGTTGCTGAATGGAATAGCGCAGTGAAGAATAAGGATGATATCGCCTTTGGCAGAACTACGGGAATGGAACGTGGAATCAATGAGGCACCTTACTATGCAATCCACGTTCACCCAGCCATTCACTACACAATGGGTGGAATTCACATCACTCCTGAAACTGAAGTTTTAGATAGTAATGGTAATGTGATTGAAGGACTTTATGCAGCTGGTGAAGTTTCTGGCGGACTTCATGGAAATAACCGAATTGGTGGAAATTCTATCGCTGAAACGGTAATTTTTGGTCGTCAAGCAGGCATGCAAATGGCTAAAAAGATCAGGTTACGCTAGACTTAGCATAAGGAAAGACATACAGTAAGATGATTGCCGAAGCAATGAAGGATAATTACCGTGGCAATATCAAAGTTACTGCGAAGTAAAATACAGTACTTTATCATGGATTATCCAACTTATAGTGGTACAACCTACTTAGCTAAAACAGTTGAACTTAGCAAGCAAAATTAATTTTATACCTTAAATATAGAAAAGACTGGAATTTGTTTCCAGTCTTTTTTGTACGTTCTTTAGTGCACTTTTTTAATTTTTTCTATAGTAATTATAAGTTGTCCAAAAATAGCGTAATGATTATGAAAAAATGGTGAGAAGTAAGCCTATATTTACTAAATAATGTAAATAATAATTGATGGTTCTATTAAATAAGACAAAGTATAGTGCTATTATTTAAGGTGTATAAAAGTTTTAATAGTGGGAAATAAGAAAGTGTTAAATTAGATGTTATCAAAAAATAACTACCAAGAACGTCTACGTAAGATGGAAGCACGTCAAGATCGGTTTTCTATTCGTAAGTTTTCGATGGGAGCCGCTTCGGTTTTGATTGGGTTCTTCTTTATTGGAATGAGTAATGGGGAAGAAGTTAATGCGGATACACTGGCCAAGCCAGATCAAGATAATGGACATCCTGAGCAGGCGAGTGGTCAGAGTGCTGAGACGAAGGTTCCTAAGAAGGTTATTGTTGATAAAGGGAATACACCTGTAGCAGATAGGGATGCGGTTAGTTTAAATAAGGATGAACAAGCCGCTGTTAATAATAATAAAACTGCTCTTAAACAAAATTCAGTTGAAAAAACTCAAGCTGAAACTGTAAATAAGAATCAAGTTAGTCAAAAGACTCAAGAAAAAGTTAAGCAAATTCCAAATGAGACAAGTGTAAAGACTATTGATCAAACAGCTACGTCTAAGACGACTGTTAGCAATAATAAGCAAGAAGTAGCTACTGCCCAAAAAGTCCAACAAGCAGCAGTGAAGGATACAAATAAAACGGCAGTTACTGATACCAACAATGCCGCCATTCAAAGTAAGACTGAAACTGCAGCTTTAACTGATAAGAATGAGTCTAAGATTGCAACTACTAATAACGATCAAACGGTAAAAGAGAGCGACAAGAAGACGCCGAATATTGCGGTTGATCCTGAAGTAGCTGCTTTTCAAAAAGAATATCAAGATTTGCAGACGAATTTTGATAAGTTGAGTGCTGATGAACGCACGCAAAGAGCTGCCAAGATTCAAGCTGATTACGAGAAGATGAGCACACAAGCTAAGACGCAGTTTGCTTTGGCTAATGGAGTAAATCAGCAACTTTATTCTGTCAATAATGGTGTAGCTGACGTTTCAACGTTTGCGGACTTCACTAAGGCGCTTTGTGATAAGAATGTCACTACCATTAACATGACTGGAGATATTACAGCAGCTGATAATCAGAGTGCGCTGAAGTCTGGGGGTACTGGATTAACGGGTAGCAACTTGCTTAACCCATATGAATTGAGTGCGGATCACTTCCAGTTAATTGGATCCTCTCCCTATAGTGGGATTGCTCGTACTGTTACAATTGAAGGTAACAATCATACCCTTGATATGAATAAGTGGACGATTACATTTTCTCGTCAAAACTATGGTGACAATCCATGGAATTTTACCTTTAAGGATATGACTTTTAAGACTAATGCTAATACTTCAAGTTATGGACCGCTATATTTCTATCATGGTACTAATGCACTAAAGTCTATTGGAAGTGAAGATTTAGCTAAGACTAATGTTACCTTCGATAATGTAAAAATTGAGGCTGGACAAGCCTTGATGGCTAGTCAAGTTAACACTATCTTTTCAGGTAACACTACTCTAAATACAACTTACAGTGAGCCAACAGTAAATTCTGCTAATATTACTATTGCCGATAATTCTACTTTAAATGCTAGTGGCGGTACTACAATTTTAGATGCTAACGACACTTTAACCATTGGTAACAATGCAAAAGTGACGATGAGTACTAATGGTCAAGATTTGGTAGGAAAAGACATTAATGTCGGTACTAATGCTACCCTTAATCTTACTGATAGTGAAAATACTGACTTAGGTAATTTTGCTAATAATGCTGTTACATTTACCGATAAGATGAATATTGGCGATGGGGCAACTATTAATATTAATACCGGTGATGCCAAACCTGATTCTAGCGTAAGTGTTCACGATGTTCGTGGTATTTATGGAAATACAGATACGCCCGAGAAAGCAGCTACTTTATCTATTGGTAAGAATGCTCATATTAATATGAGCATGGGGACAGGTCATTCAACTGCTATTTTGACCGATAATATGGACGTGGACGAAGGCACCCAAATTCTTATTACTACTAAACAAGATAATAATAATAGAATGGATAAAAACGATATTAAATTTGGTGCTGATCCCAACTTTAATCACTATGCTCCAATCACTATGGCATTTGATTCTGATGGTGAATTGCATCTAAAGGATGGTGCAAAGCTTCAAGTTATTCGTGATACTCAAAATGCTAAGGCTATAACACCTATGATTTCATTTGGTAATGGTGGGGATGGACGTAAGCAAGTTGGAATTACGACTGGAGTTAACAGTCCCCGGTATTACACTTTAACTGTTGATGGAGGTGCCACCCTCGATCTGCAAGATGATACTAGTTCTCAAGGAATTGCTAATTATAAGTGGGACTACAGTGGATATTTAGATAGCGACGCTACACAAAATATTTTCTATCCTGGTATGATTTCGATGTTTGGTACTAACTCAATGGATACTGTCCAATTAGGTAGTGAAGTTAGCGATGGAAAATACATTGCCCCAGCTTATATCAACTTACAAAGACGCGGAAAGCAATGGGGACGTTTATTAAACCTTGAAGGTAAGGCTATTCCAGGTAAGTTCTTATGGAATCCTAATCCGTTAAATTGGGCTAAAAATATTCAAAACATTGCTATTTTATATGGGGATGCACCTCTAGCACAATGGAATGGCACTAATAAGACGGCAACGCCTGATAACGCATGGAACATTGAAGAATTAGCTACTCAAAATGGTGGTGGTGATACTAG
Organism: uncultured Lactobacillus sp.; assembly: GCA_947575965.1. Taxonomy (GTDB): domain Bacteria; phylum Bacillota; class Bacilli; order Lactobacillales; family Lactobacillaceae; genus Lactobacillus. Next base: position 131,907 of record CANPPJ010000001.1, read on the forward strand.
TGCTAACTACGTACCTGCTGATTTGAGTAAATTAACTAATGATGGTTTTATTAAAAGTAAAGGCGCTCAAAATGTTTTATTAGGTCAATCAAACGGTATTGTTGTGATGCCAGGGAATCCTAACGAAAAGAATTCCTATGCTACCTATAGTGATACTAATGGTAAAAGTGGTGAGGTAACTGGCAGCAAGCAAAACCTAATGAAGTTGCAAAGTTTGCTTGATAACTTCAACTGGTGGAAAGCACGGCGAATTTCTTACGGAACTGATTTGTTAAAGACCGATTCAGATCATGGCGTCACAATTAATCCAAGTGATCTTTATACTCCAACGGTTGCTCCGCAAACTTATACTGAAGGCAAGTATGAAAACAATGCTCAAGACTTTGCTAATAACAAGGTTATTATTGGCGTAACTGATGCCAGCGGAAAACAAATTTCTACAGATTTAGATAAAATCATTTCTAACGAGCAATGGGGAATTGATTGGACTCATACAGAGTTCAAGAACATCCTTGATAGTAACGGAAAGATTGATCAGACTAAACTTGCTGCTTTAAGCCAGACAAAAGGCAAGTCTGATACTCAAGCTTATGATGATACCGTTGAATACAATGCTTATAATTCTTTGATTGAAAGTATTAATAATCCAGATGGTTCAAGTGGTTATGATCCAAGCAAGACTCAATTTAAGTTGAGCGACAATACTAAAGAGGAACAAACTTACAACATTCCAATGACTGTTACCTTTAGTGACGGTAGTGCAAACGTTACCTTGGTTCCAGTTACTGTTAAAAAGGCAAAGCAAAATACTCTTTATCAACCAAGTTACATTACTCAAACAGTTGAACAGGGGAAGAAAGCTACTGTAACAGCACCAAGCTTCAAGTCCGTTACTAACAATGCGGATGGAACAGTTACATATACTGATGCTACAGCTCCAACAGGTGTAACTTATGCATTAACTGATAGTGCAACAAAGCCTGACTTTGTAACTTTAAATTCCGATGGCACAATCAGGTTAGCTCCAACTACTAAGGATGCAGTTGGTGTTTACTCAATTCCGGTAACTGTAACTTATGCTGACAAGTCAACTGATAATATTAGTGCCTTGGTCGATGTGACTGACGGCAAGTCTACTGTTATCTGGGGTAAGACGAATCCAGACGGCTCAGTTAAGGGTGCCGTTGTTGTGAAGCCTGGCACTGATACGATTCACAAGACTAGTGATACCTCATCTTCAATTGACAGCCTCGATCCTAAGAAGGCAGTTAGTGAAATTGATATTTATACTGCTGATCCTAATGATTCAACTAAGTTAGATCAGACCACTTATACTTACAATAATGGTGCTTATGTCGATGGTGAAAAGAATTCAATTGATGATGTAAGTGTTAGTTATGTTAAAAATGCTGGGTTAGACACAACAACCGGCAATTCAACCACGTTGCCAATTACTGTAACTTTTGGTACTAAGTCACTTCCAGCTCAAAAAGGCATTATCAACAATGGTGCTCATACCAATTTGAGTGAAAATATCAACTTTGCTGGAGCTAGCGCAATTTTAGGTAGCCAAATCAGCTTGCCAAAGGGTTATGATGTAATAAAAGATCTAGAGGGATACTTTACTTCTGATCGTTTAGCTACTTTAATTAATCATTCAGCTCTTGATAAAATTGATCCGGCTTTTAAGATAACAGGTTATTCATTAGTTGGGGTGCCTGATACTAGCTCAGTTAAGGCTGAAGACATGACTGTTCGCATTAGTTTTGCAGATAAAATGGGTGGCAATCCTACTTACTTAGATGTTCAGATTCCAAACGGAATTAACGTTACTACAGGCGACGCTGGTCAATACAATCCAACTTATGCCGATACGGTTGATAGTAAGCAGCAACTTGTGACTGTGAATCCAAGCTTTGGTAATGATAAGCCTGCTGTTGGTGATGTAGTAACTTATGCTTTAGGTCAAACTAGTGAACAAAACTTGCCAGCAGCTATGAAGCAATATGTTCATGTAGATAACAATACTGGTGCGATTACTATTGATCAAGCAGCTATGAACGACACTGCAAGTTATGAAATTCCAGTAGTTGTAACTTATAAGGACGGCACTCAGGACCAGGCAGTTGCTAAGGTTTATGAAGTTAAGGGAAAGGATGTAGCTGATCCTACCTTTGCTAGTGACGCAATTAGCAACTTTGAGAATTTACCAAGTGGAACTACGGCTAAATGGGAGACGGCTCCGGATCCACATCAGTCTTCACAAAGTGCGACAGTTGATGTCACTCTTCCAGATAATAAAACCACCACTGTCACTGTTAACGTAACTAACAATAGTGCACTGAAGCCAAACACAACTATAGTTTATGGGCAAGACACCACAACTACGATTACCGTTGAAACTCCTAGCTATCACAAGACCAGTGCGGATAACAATCCGGCTGCTCCACGAGTTTCTAAAGTTACTATCGTCACCGATAAAGGTGTAACTACTACTTATAACTTATCTAGTGACGGTAAGACTTACACAAGCACTGATGGTAAGAAGAGCTTTTCAGCTGATCAAATTAAGACAGCTTGGGAAGACGGGTATAAACTAAACACTAATGCTTCAAACTTCTCAACTGATGGTAGTCAAACTACTTTAGTTCCCGTAAAAACAGATAAAACTAGCGATGAATGGGACGGCACCCATAATTCTAAGTATCGGGTTGATATCACTCTTAGTGGGGATGCAATGACAATTTCTGGCATTCCTGATGGGGATGCTGGTTGGAGTAATGCCTATGCAAATATTTATGGTGCCAAAGCTGCTAGTGCCAGTGATGCCAACAAGCAATTAAAGGCTGTTCAAAATGTCGATTCTTCATTGGCTGATCCAAGCGCATATGTTGATACGAGTGATTTAACTACGGAGCATAATTCTAAAGTTGAGAGTGTAAGTTGGAATACTAAACCTGATTTGACTAAGGCAGGTACTATTACACCTAACGTTGATATTAATTTTGTCGATGGTACTAAGTTAACTATCCCAGTTAAGATTACTGTTGCTCAATCAGATGCTAACAAGTTTGAAACTGATAATACTGATAAGAATCCATTAACGCAAACAATTAGTGTTCATACAGGTGCTACTGTTGCTGCAGGTGACGCTATTAAGGGCTTCAGTGATGCAACTAAGACTAAATATGGCATTGTTTCAGATGGTACTCAATTTAATGAAACTGTTCCAACTACTGACATTGGTACGACACCATATGCGGCAACTGTAAAGTTTGCGGATGGTTCAAGCACAACTGTTAACATTCCAGTTAAGGTTTACACGGATCAGTCAAACTTTGACGATGCTAACAAGAACAATGCGTTGACTAAAGAAATTAGCGAAAAGATGTGTTCAGTTGTTGCAGCTACTGATGCAAAGAATGGTGTGAAGGAAGATTCAAATAATACTTACCACATCGTTTGGACTGATACTGATAACTTGAAGGCACCAAGATTTACTGAAACAATTGATACTTCAACTTTGACTAGTGATACTAATCCAGCTAAGTCTTATGCAGCAACCATTTACTTTGAAGATGGTACTTCAACTACTGTAAATATCCCAGTTAAGATTATCGGCAGTGATGCAAGCAAGTTTGCTCAAGATAATAAGGACAATGTCTTAGTTCAGACAATTTCTAAGGGTAGAGGGTATAAATTTAAGGATACTGATGCAAGTCAAGGTATTAAAAAAGATCCAAATAATACTTACAACATTGTTTGGACTGATAAAGATAGCTTGAAGGCACCAAGATTTAACGATGTTTCTAAGATTGATTCTTCTAAAGAAACTTCAATGCCAACTGATTATGATGCGACTGTCTACTTCAAAGATGGCACTAAGTTAGGCGTTAAGATTCCAGTTATCATTACTGATCAAGCTACTGATCACCAAAATGATCTTAAGACTAAGACTTATCAAGTAGATCAAAATGGTACAGTTAGCGCTGGTGATGTAATTGATACAACTAGTTCAAAGAACGTCCCTGAAGGAACTACTTATGCTTGGAGTAACAAGACGCTTGATACTTCTAAAGTAGGTACGCAAGAAGTTACGATCATCGTAACTTATCCAGATGGCACTAAGGGGACAGCTAACGGCAAGGTAACTGTTGAAGCTACTCCAGAAACTACAACCGTAACTTTGCACCAAGGCGTAATTCCAACTAGTGATGATGCAACAAGTTCAATTACTAACTTAATTCCAACTGGTCAAGATGGGATGCCAAAGAGCGTTGCTTGGAAGGCTACTCCTTCAACTGACACTACTGGTAAATCAACTGCCACTGTCACTGTAACTTATAATGACGGCTACACTAAGGAGGTTATTGTTCCAATCAATGTTTGGAAGACCACCAAGGGCAGTGACGTAACTAAGCCAAGTGCTGATACTCATGATATTTATCGTGAAATCACTCGTACAATTACTGTTGATAATGGTACTCCGCAAATTCAAAAGGTCGTCTTCACCCGTGATAAGTATACGGATACTACAGATGCTGCTGCACAGCCAACTTATTCAGACTGGGTTGCAAAAGATGGCAAGGATACATTTGCTGAAAGTGCTGAGTTAACTAAAGATGGTTACACTGCCACTGTTAAAGGTACTGACATTACCGGAAAGCCAATTGCTTTAACTGCTAATGGCACAATTGCTGGTGAAACGGTAACTGCTGATAGTCAAAGTGAAAACATTACGGTAACTAATACCGCTAATGATCAAACGGTAGCCATTAAGTTTATCAATGCTAAAGATGACTCTCCTGTTTCAGTTGCTACTCCTGAGACCTTCACAGGTAAGACGGATGGGTCAATCACTATTAATCCAACGGACATCACTATCCCTACTAGCTACAAGCTTGATAAAGATTTTGGTTTGCCAACAACTTACAAGTTTACTGCAGACAAGGATCAAACAATTACTGTCAAGCTTGATCATTTGATTACTCTTGATCCAACTAATCCAGATGTCGCAAAAGATCCTAAGAATAGTGACATGTTTGAATCAATCACTCGTAAGATCAACTACACTGATCCAACTAAGGCTGATGCTCAGCAGCAAACCATAACTCAAACAGTTAAATTCCAGCGCACTAAGACGGTTAATGATTCAGATTCAACTGATATTACTTACGGTGACTGGACTCCAGCAGATTCTAATAAGACGGCTTGGGATGCATATACTGTACCAACATTCACCGACTACACGGTTACTGCTAAAGACGATGCAAATGATCCTGTTGTAATTACTAACGGACAGATTGCTAGTGTAACTCTTGAACCAGGTAATAAGGGCAAGACTAAGACTGCTGATCAAACAATCAACTTGACTTATACTATGACTAATGCCGGCCACTTCAAGAAAGACAACGCTAATGACGCTGCTACTCAATTGATCCGCGTCAAGAAAGGTACAGATAAGAAGGCCATTGATGGTAAGCAAGGTATTAAGTCTTCAACTGACTACACTGTTCAATCAGTCACCTTTACTGATTTGTCTGGACTTGATACTAGTGTGGCAAGTCCACTTGATAAGCCGTTCCCAACTTATGGTGCAACTATTACCTTTACTGATGGTTCAACGGCAACTGTTAATATTCCAATTCAGGTTTATGACAAGGCAACTGACTTTGAACAAGATAATCAAAAGAATCCATTAACTCAAGAAGTTGATGAGAAGATGGGCGCCCTTGTTCCAGCAATTGACGCAGTTAAAGGATTTACTTCAGAAGTAATTACTAAGTATGGCATTGTTTCAACTGGTGATAATGCTCCTAAGTTTACTACTACGATTGATACTTCTAAGGTAACGACTACACCAACAGATTATGAGGCAACCATTAACTTCGATGATGGTTCAACAGCAACAGTTAAGATTCCAGTTAAGATTATTGCTAGTGACGCTAGTGCATTTGATAATGATAATCAAGATAATGCCTTAGTAAAGCAAATTACTTGGGGTAAAAGAACCATTCACCAAGCTAGTGAAGCCATCAACGGAATTATCACTAAGCAAGGTCAAACTGATTACCACGTAACTGGTGCAAGCTTTAATGCAGTTCCTTCAACTGATGCTGTTCATCCAGCTCAAAACTTTGCCGCTACAATAAGTTTTGAAGATGGAACTACAACCACAGTTGAAATCCCAGTTGCAATTACTGATAATGCTAGCGATGACAAGACTATTACTAAGAATCCAATTGTCATTATTGTTGATCCAGGCACGACTCCTCAAACTCCAGACCCTAAGAATGGTGTTAAGGATCCAAGTGCTCCACAAGGCACTACGTATCAATGGAAAGATACTCCAACAGTACCAGATCCAGGTGATCCGAAGACACCAGCAACTGTAGTTGTTAAGTATCCAGATGGTACTCAAAAAGAAGTTCCAACGACTATTGTTACTGACTATAAGCCTGAAATTACTACCATCACTACGCCAAAGGATGTTGCCCCTAGTGCTGATAAAGGTATTTCTAACCTTAACAAGGGTAAAGGCTATCCAACTAGTGTAGTTTGGAAGACAACTCCAGATGTATCTCAAATTGGTTCAACAACTGGAACAGCTACCGTAAGTTATGCTAACGGTGTAACTCAAGAAGTAACTATTCCAATTACTGTAGTGAAGAATGATGGTGAAACTTATGATCCACAAGCAACTAAAGAGCCAGTTAAGACTCCGCAAGGAACTCAAGTAGATCCATCTAAGGTTGTTGATCCAAGTACTTTGCCAACTGATCCTAAGGACACGCCAACAATTACTTGGGCTAATCCAAAGAATGTGCCAGATCCATCTAAGCCAGGTACTCAACCAGCTAATGTTGATATTACATACCCAGATGGCACTCTTGACCATGTTCCTGGTAAAGTGACAGTTGAGGCCACTCCAGAGATTGGGACGATTTCAACCAATCAAAATGTTGTTCCAGATTTGACCAATAGTGACAATGCCAAGAAGGTTGTCACTAACCTTAAGTCTAGCGATGATCCAACTGCTGACGGTTATCCAATTAGCGTCAAATGGACGACTGATCCGGATGTTTCAAAGGCTGGTCAAACTACTGGTAATGTCACCATCACCTATAAGGATGGCTATACAACTACAGCAAATGTTTCAATCAATGTTATTGGCGTTGAAGATGGTAAAGAGAAGGCTAACCAACAAGACAGTGATGTTTATAAAGACTTCACTCGTACCATTACTGTTGATGGCACTGCTCAACCTGCCCAACACGTTATCTTGACTCGGATCAAGTATACTGATACTTCAAAGCCTGTCGGTCAGCAAGTTTCCTACTCAGACTGGGTAAGTGATAATGCAAGCTTTGCGAAAGTTGATGTTTCAAAAGCTGGCTACAGGGCTAGTGCTGTTGACGGAAGTGGTAAGCCAATTACTTTAACTAGTGATGGCAAAGTGCCAAGTGAAGCTATTGCACTTGATGATGCTAGCGTTGAAAAACATGCCGCAAATGAAGTAATTAAGGTAACCCGGACTGCAAATGCTCAATCAATAACCATTAATTATATTGATGCTAATAGTGGCGATAAAGTAGATAGTCAAACAATTTCAGGAGTAACTGATGGTCAAGCTAAGATTAAATCAGCTTTAACTATTCCAGATGGCTATCAACTAAATGCTGCTGATAATGTTCCTGAGACATACACCTTCAAAGCTTCAGATAATGATCCAATTACTGTTAAAGTCGACAAAATCAACACAGTAGATCCTGATCCAACTCATAAAGACGATCAAAAGGATTTGTTTAAAACTATCACTCGGACTATTACTTACACTGATCCGACAACCAACAAGCAGGTAACTGTAACTCAAGGTGTTGACTTCGAGCGTAGCAAGAAAGTTAACAACACCAATGGAGCCGTAATCAGTTATGGTGATTGGACTTTAGTTGATGCTAAGAAGAGCAGCTGGGATGCATATACTGTACCAATATTTACTGACTACACAGTTTCCGCAAAAGACGATGCAGGTAATAGCGTGGACATCAGAAGTGGTCAGATTGCTGGTCAAACTGTTACGGCTCAAACTGCTAATACCCACATCACTTTAACTTATAGTGAAACTGATGCAGGTAAGTTTAAGGATAAGAACAAAGATAACAGCCAAGTTCAAACCATTCTAGTTACTCAAAACTCTGATCCTACCAAGATCAATGCCAGCGACGGTATCAGGAATTTGCCAAGATATGCCAGTGTTGCCTTTGACAATGGAGTTGTAATTGATACTAAGACTCTTGGAACTACAAGCTATCCAGCGACGATTACTTTTGCTGATAACACAACTGCTAAAGTTGAGATTCCAGTTAAGGTTTATAATGATGCAACTGTCTTCAATGAAGATCAGGTTAAGAAAGCATTAACTCAAACGATTACCGAAAAGCAGGGTACTGATGTTGATCCAACGGATGCTATCAAGGGCTTTAGCGCTGATGTGATTACCAAGTACAATATTGATACATCTAACTTTAATGAAAAGATTGATACGTCCACAGTTACCACCACACCTGTAAGTTATGCCGCAAGTGTTTACTTCAAAGATGGATCTCATACCACAGTTAAGATTCCCGTTCAGATTATAGCTAGTGAAGCTAGTCAATTTAACGATGCAGTTAAGAAAGACGCAACAATCGTTCAAGGCATTACGGTCAATAAATACGATATTGTAGCTAAAAGCGACGCACTTAAAGGCATTAAAAATCCAGCAACTTACAATGTAATTGCTGCTAACTTTGATGAAGACGTTGACACAAGTGTAGTTGGTAAAAAGACTTATCCAGTAATTGTCACATTTAACGATGGTTCAACAACTACCGTTCAAATGTCGGTAACTGTGGAGGATAGTCAAGCTTCTAAGTTTAAGGATAATTACAAGACTGAAACTCAAGTTGTTGAAGAATTGCTTAACAGTCAAGTTCCAGTAACTGATGCCATGAAAGGTATTAAGAATGCAGCTGAGATTGGTGCAACTAATGCGAAGTTTAATTATGATGTTGATACCACAGTACTTGGTAGTAAGGACTACGATGCAACCGTAAGCTTTAGTGATGGTAGTTCAACTGTAGTACCAATTACGGTTAAGGTTGTTTCATTAGCCGACAAGTTTGACGATACTGTTGATTTAACTGCCGTAACTCGTAAGATTGGTCAAACAGTTAAGAATACTGATGCCATTGAAGGTGTGGTCGATGCAACTAAGCACGGTGTTCAAAGTGCCGTCTTTACTGAAGATGTGCCAACTAACGAACAAGGCAGTACTCCATATGATGCAACTTTAACCTTTACTGATGGTTCTAAGAAAGATGTCAAGATTACTGTGAATGTGGGTGCTAACGAGGCTTCAACTTTTAATAAGGCTCAATTAGTTCCATTGGTGAAGATTCCAGTCGGTACAAAGATTGATCCGGCCGATACTACTAATGCTCAAGCTGCTTTAAAGGATCCTAGTCAAATTGGCAAGACTATCACTGGCATTCAATATGTGAATGTTCTGGATACTTCAAAGCCAAGAAACGTCTTTGAAACACCAATTAAGATTACCTTCAAAGATAGTTCAACTAAGACACTTGAACAAGCTATTCAAATTACTTCTGAGGCTGATAACTACACTGGTACTCCGCAAAATATTGATATTCTCCACAATACAACCATTGATCCAGAAAATACTAATAATGCAAAGGGTGCAGCTACTGATCCAGATAACACGATTGATCATATTCAGTTTGTCGATCCAAAGGATATTGATCCTTCAACTCTTGGTAAGCAAACGGCTCCAGCAGCAATCACCTTCAAGGATGGCTCAACTAAGACCATCAGTGTTCCAGTAATGATCATTCCAAATGATGCTGATAAGTTCAGTCCAAGTGATCTTAATAAGCCGATCACTGTGAAGAAGAATACGCCTATTAAAAAGGGTGATGAAGTTTTAGGAGCTATTGATCACGACAAGCAGGCGCAAGACAATGTTAAAAGTGTAACTTATGAAACTGTTCCTGATACAACTGTTCCAGGAACTACCTATCCAGCTGTTAAGGTAACATTTAATGATGGATCATCAATCACCACTAACTTGCCGGTTGTAGTTTCTACAACTAAGACAGGCAATCCATATCAAGCCGGCACTCAAGGCGTAAACGATGCTTCAAACTACTACATCTATCGTGAAATCATGATTCACCGTCCAGATTCTGATCAAGAAGATATCGTAACTCAAGTGATTCACTTTATCCGTAAGGATAAGAATGGCAACAGCAGTTACACTACTAACGGCAAGATAATGTATGTTCCATGGACAGTAGCCGATAGTGATGGCAATTCAACCGGAACTACTACAGCTCACTTTAAGGAATACAGTGTGCCAACAGTTGCTGATTACGTCGCTAATAAGTCTTTAATTGCTGATGAAGAAGTTGACGGTGATCCTTATGGTGCTACTCCAGTTTCTAAAGATCGTGCTCAAGTTGAAAAAGTTGATATTAACTACAGCTTTGATATGAATCAAATTTCAATGGCGTACTTAGCCGTGCCTGCTTCATTTACTCCAGGGAATAACTTGTTCTTACAACTGGCAGCTTATGATAATAAGACTGGGAAGCAAATCAAGTTACCAAAGAGTGTAAAGTTTGAAGCTAAGTCACTTCCAGCTGGAGTTAAACTTGATGAACAAACTGGTAGTTTAACTGTTCCAAAGGGGATGCAAGTAGGTAAGAATCAGGTTCAAGTGATGGCTGTTGCTCAAACGGGTCAAAAGGAAGTTGATGCTCAACTGAATGTAGTTAATAATAATTCTAATACAGGTCAAACTACACCAATTACTCCAGTAAATCCAACACCAATCACGCCGTCAACATCAACTACTCCTACTAAGCAAACTGATACTGATAAGTTTGCTCCTCAAACTCAAGACATCACTACCACTGTAGATGATGTTCCAGATGCTTCATCTGCAATTAGTAATCTTGATAGTTTACCAAGTGGGACCCAAGCAAGTTGGCAAACTGCTCCAGAAGTGAGCGAATCAGGTTCAAAGACAGCTAATATTGTGGTAACTTATCCAGATGGTTCGCAAGATACAACTTCAACAACGGTTATTGTTGCAGAAAAGACTCCGGAAAAGAAATCTCTTGTTCCAGTTGGTCAAAAGATTAAGACTAAGAAGAATGTTTTACCAAAACCAATTAAAGGTATCAAGAATCGAAAGTTAATGCCAGTTGGTACTAAATATGCTTGGAAGAAGAAACCAAATGTATCAAAGGTTGGAACTATTAAGGCGATTGTGAAGGTAACTTATCCAAATGGCAAGAAGTTCAACATTAAGGTAAAGATCGTTGTTAGTGATGTGATTAAAACACATACTTCAACAACGGTTGATCATTTGCCAAGTGCTTCGTCAATGCTTGAAAATGTTCCAGAAGGTACAAAGGCCCACTGGATTAAGAAACCCGATGTTTCAAAGCCGGGTCAAGCTAAAGGAACAATTGGAATTGATTATCCAAATGGCCAAAAGGAAAAGAAGGATGTCTTCATTTCAGTTAAACCAGGAAATAGCTTGAGTATGAATTCTGCTAAACATGTAGAAAGATCAAGTTCCCATAGTCCAAAATCTGAAAGTTACGCTTATAATTCTCGTCTTGGTGCCTCCACGAATGGTGCTAGTGGACGCCAAGCAAGCGTAAAATCTGAATCAATTAACGGATTTACTTCTTCTAGCTCACTTTCACCATTGGCTGAAATTGGTCGTCAAGGTCAAATTAGAGCTAATAAAAATTTACGTTCAGAGTTAGGTAAGAATAATTCTGAAAATGTGAAGAATAACACTAATTCTAAGGAATTACCAGCAACTGGTGAAAAAGATAGTGAATTAGAAGCTCTTGGGATGATGGCTGCTAGTTTATCGTTGATCGGTTTAGCTGGGGTAAAGAAACGTAAACACTAGACAAAGGCTTAATATAAAAGGAGTTAAACAGTAGTTATTTAACTCCTTTTTTTTATGTTAAACTTGAGATATAATTCACAAGGTATGGTAAGTGCACTACTTTAAATTTATAAAAAATAATTTATTTTTTTAAAATATTGAAAAACTGAAAGCGCTTATTGTATAATAGCTTGTGTAAAGAAGAACAAGTTATTTTTATGAAAGGACTTATTATGAGTAGAAAAGTATTACTTGTCGGTGATGGTGCTGTTGGTTCAACTTTTGCAAATGATTTATTGCAACATGTTGACTTAGATGAATTAGTAATTTGTGATGTCGCTAAAGCTCGTCCTGTTGGTGATTCAATGGACCTTGAAGATATTACTCCATTTGTTGGTGAAACTAACATCCACCCAGGTGAATATTCAGATGCTAAGGATGCAGATATCGTAGTTATTACTGCTGGTGTTCCAAGAAAACCAGGCGAAACTAGACTTGATCTTGTTAACAAGAACGTCAACATTTTGAAGAGTATTGTAAAGCCAGTTGTGGATTCAGGCTTTAAGGGCGTCTTTGTAGTTTCTGCAAATCCCGTTGATATTTTAACTACTTTAACTCAAAAGTTGTCAGGATTTCCTAAGAATAGAGTTATTGGTACTGGTACTTCACTTGACTCAGCTCGTCTTCGTGTTGAACTTGCTAAGAAGCTTAATGTTCCAGTTGATAAGGTTAACTCAATGGTTTTAGGTGAACACGGTGACACTAGTTTTGAAAACTTTGATGAATCACTTGTAAATGACAAGCCACTTCGTGATTATAGCGAAATTAACGATGAAGTTTTAAGTGAAATTGAAGCTGATGTTCGTAAGAAGGGTGGAAAGATCATTTCTAACAAAGGTGCTACTTTCTATGGTGTGGCAATGATGCTTACTCAAATTGTGAAAGCTGTTTTGACTAATCGAGCAATTTGCATGCCATTGTCTGCACCAATTAATGGCGAATATGGTATTAAGCATGACCTTTACTTGGGTACTCCAACTGTTATCAACGGTGAAGGGATTAGCGCTGTTATTGAAACTAAGCTTTCCGAAGAGGAAACTAAGAAGATGCTTAATTCCGCAGATAAGATGCAAGAAGTTCTTGATGGAGTTAACTTAGACTAATTTCTTAAAGGGAGAAATTTAGATGCCTGTTGGAAAGAGAATTTACTTAAAGCGTCATTTGCCCGATCCTAAAGTGATAGAAGGATTTAAACATATTCCTGCTTCTAACACTGCAGACTGTATGGAACGTAATTGTGCCATGCATCCCCGTGTGAAGTTGATGTCTAAACCTGACAGCGAAATGGTAGGACCTGCTTTTACGATCCATACTCGAGCAGGAGATAATTTGGCAATTTATGCGGCTTTAAGATATTGTCATCCTGGTGATGTCCTTGTCATCGATGATGAAGGCGACAACACACGCTCTTTAATTGGGGAAGTCATGATGTCATATTTACGCGATCAAAAGAAGATTGCGGGAATTGTTATTGACGGTCCTATTCGTGATATTGATAATTTACAAAATTGGAAATTGCCAATTTATGCACGTAGTACGACTCCAGGTGGTCCTTATAAAGATGGTCCCGGCGAAGTGAATATTCCCATTTCATGCGGAAATGTGAGCGTTAATCCAGGAGATGTCATCTTAGGGGATGCAGATGGAGTGATCTGTATTCCGCGCAAAGATGCCGCTGATGTTTTACCCAAGGCACAAGCTTTTCATAAAAAGGATGAAGAAAAGCAGATTGCCTTTAGTAAAGGTGATGTGGATCTCAGCTGGGTTGATAAATCCTTAAAGGATAAGGGATTCGACATTATTGATGATATTTATCGTCCTTAAGTAAAAAAGAGAATATGATATGAAAACATTAGAGAAAGTAAACTATAAAGGCTTTATCTGGCCTTTAGTAGTAGGAATAGTTCTGTGGTGTATTACTCCTTGGCGCCCAAGCGGACTTACTTCGCAGGCATGGGAAATGTTTGCAGTCTTCGTAGCAACCATCGTTGGCTGTATTACTAAACCTCTGCCAATTGGTGGTACAACACTTGTTGGATTAGTATTTACCGTTTTGCTCGGACTAGCACCAATGAAAGATGTAGTTAATCCAAAAACTGGTGTAGTAGTGAACCAAGGTGTTCTGAGTTCATTTGGTAACTCCGCTGCCTGGTTGATTGCTATGGCCTTCATTATGGCTCACGGGATTAGCAAAACTGGTCTAGGTAACCGGATCGCCTACATTATGATTCAAAAATTCGGTAAGAAATCACTTGGTATTGGTTATGCGATTACTGGATTGGAATTGATTTTAGGTGCTTTGATTCCATCTAACTCTGCTCGTACTGGTGGGGTAGTTTGGCCAGTAGTTCAATCAATTTCAGAAGAAGGTTATCATTCAGAACCACATAGCCCATCTCGTAAAAAGATCGGTGCCTACATTGACTTTACAGCATTTCATGCCAATATTTTGTCAACAGCGCTATTTATTACAGGTGCGGCGCCTAACATGGTAGCCCAACAGCTTGCTGCTCAAAAAGGCTACCAAATGACGTGGGCTGGCTGGTTCTTCACAGCAGTTGTACCAGTTGCTGTTGCAACCTTAATTATTCCATATGTAATTTATAAGATTTATCCACCTGAAATTACTGAAACTCCAGATGCTAAAAAGTGGGCTGAAGATAAGCTTGAAGCAATGGGTCCAATGTCTGTCCCAGAAAAGATCATGACAGCAGTCTTCTGCTTGTCAATTATTCTTTGGGTATTGTCTGGATTCTTCAAGATTCCACAACTTGATGCAACTTTTGTCGCATTCTTAGCTGTTGCACTTCTTTTGATCACTGGGGTTTTGACAATGAAGGATGCCTTAGCAGAAACTGGTGCTTGGAACATCTTGATTTGGCTATCAATTTTGATGTTCATGGCTGGTAAGCTTATCTCTTATGGCTTTATTGGCTGGTTCTCAAAGTTGGTTCAAAACGGACTTCAGGGAATTAGTTGGGGACTCGTATTAGGTGCCTTAGTCCTTTTGATGTTCTATACTCACTACTTCTTTGCAAGTGGTACTGCTCACATGACTGCTTTATACTTGCCATTCTTGTCAGTAGCTGTCGCAACTGGTGCTCCACTTGGTCTTAGTGCAATGCTTTTGGCCTTCACTGGTGCAATCAACGCTTCAACTACTCACTATGCTAATGGCCCAGCATCTATTTTGGCCACAACGGGTTATGTAACTCAGAAGGAATGGTGGAAGATGAACTTTGTTTTAGGTTTGATCTACTTAGCCATTTTCGGATTTATTGGTACAGCATGGATGAAAATCATCGGTGTTTGGTAAAGTTAATTTAAAAATACAGGTTAGTTTTGACTAGCCTGTATTTTTGTTTGGAGTAGAAATTGAAATTTGATAAAGTAGGGGATAAAACTTGTGGGATGGGCAAGATGATTGAGAATGAGTGAAACATTGTTACTTTAATTTTTGTTATTTTAGCTGTGATCCCTCTGTAGTTTAAGTTGATGTATAAATTCATGGAGATAATTATTGTTGGTCTGTTCTTCTTTTTGAATGATCCCCTCACTCAATATTTAACTGGTTTTAAAAGAAAAACTATATTTTAAGTTTGTTTCTGGGAATTATCTTAGCTGGAATTTTATGTAATGTATTGGATACTTAGTAGCCAAAAATTTGTAAAAATGGAGAAAAGTAAACTGAAATTTTATATGGATTATTGAAGCTATATAAAAATAAAAGAACCTCTAACTATTATAGAAATTCTTTTATCAAGCATTCTTTAATTTTATTAATATTAATGAACTTTAATCATATAGGCTTCCATGGATAGTATGGGTACTCTTAGCGTTCCCGCCAAATAATTCCAGATAATAGGAACCACTTGTTACATCAGTTTTGGTACCGAAATGATGAGTTCCCTTATTTGAAGAAACTGTTCCATAGCTTTTATCGAAACCAAACATATTTCTTCTTAAAGTACATGAACCAGAACTACTAGTAACTTTTAAAGTTACGGTTCGTTTTTCATAAATCAATCTCCGTATAATATAATTTTATTGTCTAATTACAGTTATTTCTTGATTAAAGAAAATATTTAAAAATTTAAAGAATGCCCAACCTACTAATGTACCCATAGAATTTAGAATTAAGTCATTTACATCAAAAGTTCGATTTCCAAGGTAGAAGAAACTTAATATTAATTGCAAGCTTTCTATAGTTAAAGAACTGCAAAAAACTAATAAAAAAATTGATCCTAATTTGGCAAATCGTGAGCTGAATACAGCTGCAAAAAATGATAATGGAGCTAATAATAAGATATTTCCTATTAACTGAATCGGCATATAACTACTTAAAATACTTATTTTAGTATTTATTGAATAAATTGCCGTTGAAAACACGGGATTTTAATCCCGTGATGAAAACGGCTCTTTTCATCGCTTTCTTTTTAAAGTCTATTTTTCCTTCTTTTCCTTTGCTATAATTTTTAAAGAAAGGAGGGAACAAATGTGCTGACTGGAATAAAATTAAGACTCTATCCCAATCAAACTCAGGTTAACCAGCTTTGGCAAATGTTTGGCAATGACCGCTTTGTCTGGAACAGAATGCTCGATATGATGAACGAGCGCTATAAGAATAACAAAGATTTGCCTTTCTTAACCAAGTTTAAGCTTAACTATCTGCTTAAGCCCTTAAAGAAAGAATATCCCTTTTTGAAAAATAGCGATTCTTCTAGTCTGCAGTTGGTCAATGAATTTTTAAATCAGTCTTGGAAGAACTTCTTTAAAGATAAAACTGGCACTGTCGGCAAGCCCCGCTTTCATTCCAGAAGATATTTAAAACCGTCTTATACCGGCAAGTCTATTGTAAAAATTGCTGGAAGACGCTATCTCTATCTCCCTAAGCTGGGCTACATTAAAACCAGCAAAACTGGGATTCTAAAAGACGTTAAGATTAAACGCTATACGGTTTCTTTAGAGCCTACCGGCAAGTATTATCTGTCAATTCAAGCAGAAGTTCAGGCTCTTGAAAAACTTAAAAAGACGGGCAAGAAAGTTGGGATTGATGTCGGTGTAGCCGATTTGGCAATTTTGTCAAATGGTCTAAAGTACCCCGCTTTTGATGCTTCTTATTTTGAAAAGCAAAGCCGAATCTGGCAGTGCAAATATTCACGCAGACGCCATTTAGCTTATCTTCTTTGCGAGCAGGACAAGAATCAAAAAGTTCTTAATCCTAGAAGCCTAGAAAGCTTTTCCAACTGGCAAAGAGCACGCAAGCTTAAAGCCGGCTATCAAAAGAAAGTCGCTAACAAACGCAAAGATTATCTCCATAAGCTGACAACGCACTTGGTTAGACAATATGATGTGATTGCAATTG
>CANPPJ010000002.1:0-126264 GCA_947575965.1 uncultured Lactobacillus sp.
ACAAGCATGTTGACAAGCCAAGCGATGTTTTGAAGGTAGGTCAAACTGTTAAGGTTAAGGTATTGAGCATTGACCCTAACGAAAGAAGAATTTCACTTTCAATCAAGGCTGCAGATCCAAATGCTTCTTCAAACGAAAGTTCTCGTCCACGTCGTTCACGTAACGAAAACTCAGTAAGCAAGAAGTACATGAGTAGCGATGACAACGGTTTTGCATTGGGTGACATTATTGGTGACCAATTAAAGGACCGTCAATAGTCATAAGATATAAAAAAGCCGACGTTTAGTCGGCTTTTTTAATTAGTATAACGTTAAAAGGGAGGCTGAAAAATGGCTTTACCAGTGGTAGCAATCGTTGGACGTCCTAATGTAGGAAAATCAACACTTTTCAACCGTATTATTAATGAGCGTTTAGCAATTGTAGAAGATAGACCTGGAGTAACTCGAGATCGTAATTATGCCCAAGCTGAATGGTTAGGGCGTAAATTCGATGTTATTGATACGGGAGGAATTACTTGGGACGATGGAAAAATTGAAGAAGAAATTCGTGCCCAAGCAGAAATTGCAATTGACGAAGCAGATGTGATTGTAATGTTAACCAGTGTAGTTAATGGAGTAACAGATTTAGATGAAAAAGTAGCACAACTTCTTTATCGTACTAAGAAACCTGTTATTTTAGCAGTAAATAAAGCTGATAACCCTGAACAAAGAGCTAATATTTATGATTTTTACAGTTTAGGATTGGGAGATCCTATTCCTGTTTCCAGTAGTCATGGAACAGGTATTGGAGATTTACTGGATGAAATTGTCAGTGATTTTCCTCATGACACGGATCAAAAGGCCGATGATGTGATTTCATTTAGTATGATTGGACGTCCTAATGTAGGAAAATCTTCTATCGTAAATAAACTTTTAGGAGAAAACAGAGTGATTGTTGCTAACGAAGAGGGAACAACGCGCGATGCTGTCGATACTCCTTTTGTAAAAGATGGCACAAAATTTCGGCTAATCGATACAGCTGGTATTCGTCGTCGAGGTAAGGTATACGAAAAGACTGAAAAGTACTCTGTATTACGTGCTATGAGCGCTATTGAACGCTCAGACGTGGTTTGTTTGGTTCTTGATGCAAGTACAGGTATTCGAGAACAAGACAAGCATGTGGCCGGATATGCCCATGAGGCAGGTCGTGGAATTATAATTGTTGTAAATAAATGGGATTTACCAGAAAAGAATAGTACAAGTGCTAAAGACTTTGAAAAAATTATTCGTCAAGAATTTCAATATCTAGATTATGCTCCAATTCTTTTCGTTTCTGCTAAAACTGGTCAACGATTAGATCAAATTCCAAAAATGGTTAAAAAGGTATATGAAAATCAGAACCAACGAATTCAATCTAGCGTGTTAAATGATTTGCTTCTTGAAGCAAGTAAATTGGTTCCAACTCCTCTTGTAAAGGGCAAGCGATTACGCGTTTACTACATGACTCAAGTAAGAACTAA
Source organism: uncultured Lactobacillus sp. (assembly GCA_947575965.1). Taxonomy (GTDB): domain Bacteria; phylum Bacillota; class Bacilli; order Lactobacillales; family Lactobacillaceae; genus Lactobacillus. The sequence goes on from CANPPJ010000002.1 coordinate 1,499, forward strand.
TCCACCAACTTTTGTAGTGTTTGTTAATGATCCAGAATTGATGCACTTTTCATACCAAAGATTCTTAATTAATCAATTACGAGAGAATTTCGATTTTATGGGAACTCCTATTAAGATTATTCCACGAAAGAGAAAGTAAAAACTGGCTTTTTTATAAAAAAGCTTGTTACTGCAGGGTTTTTATGATATTTTGGTCTTTAGGAAACAATGATTCAAGGTCATTCTTTCTTATCAAATTTGAACTTGGTGTTCAAATTCAGGAGGTGAATCCTAAGATGGCAAATAAAGCTGAATTGATTTCTGAAGTAGCTGCTAATACTAAGTTAACTAAGAAGCAAGCTGCTGTAGCAATTGATGCTATTTTTAGCTCAATTCAAAATGACCTTGCTAATGGCAATAAGGTACAATTGATCGGTTTTGGTACTTTTGAAGTTCGTCACCGTGCTGCACGTAAGGGTCGCAACCCTCAAACTGGTGCTGAAATTGAAATTCCTGCAAGTGAAGTTCCTGCATTTAAGCCAGGAAAGGCACTTAAGGATGCTGTTAAGTAGAGCCGTTTTCATCATTTTATTGAAAAGGCTTATCTTAGAGAAACAAGTAACTAAGAAGTTGCTTGTTTTTTATTTTCTAAAAAATTGAAAAATGTGATAATAAATTAATATTTTTCTTTGAGGAGATTCAATAAATGTATGAAATAAAATACTTTGGTAAAATAATATTTTGAATGGAGGCATTATTATGAGTTATTCAGAAAAATTATTAGATGCAATTGAAAATCAGGATTTTTCCCAAGATAAAATTTTATTAAAGCAAGCCTTAGATAATGATGAACCAGAAGTATTGGCTTCTTTGGCTGAAAATTTAACTAGCTATGGTTTTACTAATTTATCTAAAGAAGTTTATCGCTCTTTAATCGCTAAATTTCCAAAAGAAGATTTGTTTAAGGTGTACTTAGCGGAAATTCTTCTAAATGATGGAGACGATGATGATGGGTTAACCCTTTTGTATAATATTTCACCCGCCTCTTCGGCTTATTTGGATAGTTTATTAGTTCAAGCTGATTATTATCAAACAAATGGTTTGCTTGAAACTGCAAGGGATAAATTGCTTCAGGCTTTAAAATTAGCTCCAGAAGAAGATGCGATTAAGTTTGGGTTAGCTGAATTGGACTATTTAGATGGTGAATATGAACAAGCTTTAAGTTTGTATAGAGATTTAGTTAAAAGACAGAAGAATTTTGGCGAAACTAATTTAATTCAGCGTGAGTTTCAGACAATGGCTAAATTAGGTCAATATGAAGAGGCTAGTGAAGTTATTAAGGAACATAGCGCTGATATCTTGGATATAGATAGTAAGTACCAAGCTGGATTAATTATGCTTTCTGTAGGGGATGATGACCAAGCAATTAAGTATTTAGATGATGTAATTGATCAAAGTCCGGATTATGTTAATGCATATCCATTGTTAGCACAGGCTTACTTACATAAACATGATAATGAACAAGTCTTGCGATCCGCACAAGCTGGACTCGCTTATAATGAACTAGATGAAACTTTATATTCCATGGGTGCAAAGGCTGCGGCTAATATGAATGAATTAGATACGGCAGAAGATTTACTTAAGAAAGGTCTAGAAATAGCACCAGACAACAGCGATCTTTTAATGCAATTATCTAATTTGTATATCCATGAAAATAAAGATCAAGAAAATATTAACCTGTTTAAAGATAAGAGCGATGAAGAATTAGAGCCTCAAGCTCATTGGAACATGGCAATTTCATATGAAAACTTGGATAAAAATGATAAAGCGCGAGCAGAATTCTTGTTAGCATATCCAGATTTTCAAAAGAATCCTGAATTCTTAAAACAAATGATAAGATTCTTTAATGTAGAACCAAATTCTACAGATATTGTAAAACAACTTTTGGACCGTTACTTAAAATTAGTTCCTGAAGATGCTGAAATGCAAGATTTATATAATGATTTGATATAACGAGCTGATTGTTACTAAATCTATAAAATCAAAAATAAAAAAGGCAAACAAACTGCCTAAACAACAACTATTTCTTAAAATCGAACTTCCAATGTTTCTTACTATAAGTAAAACCTTCACCCAACGCTTCATGTACATCAATTACATTTACAAAGGCATTTGGATCTTCTCGCTCTACTAGCTGTTTAACAGTAGGAACTTCATGAGGAGAAACAACAACATAAATAACTAAACGATCTTGATGTTTATATCCGCCCAAAGCTTTAAAATAAGTAAAACCTCGTTCTAGTTTTAAATCAATCATTTTACCGATTTCTTGATATTTATCTGAAATTATAATAATTCCTCTTGCAGTATAGGCTCCTTGTTGAACTGCATCCATAACTTTTGCCAGAATGTAAGAAGCCAAAAGGGTGTACATCATATGTTTAATATCAAGATAAGATAGAGAAATGAATAAAACAATGGCATCGCACAAAAGTAAAATTCTTCCAGAAGAAATGCCATACTTCATTTGACAAATTCGAGCAATGATGTCAGTCCCTCCAGAAGTCCCATTAAATCGAAAAACTAGCCCTAAACCAAATCCTGATAGCGTTCCTGCAAGGATTGCTGACAAGAAGAGGTCGTGTTCAAGGTTAAATTGCGATATAATGGGAATTAAACGCCAAAACCATAAAAAGAAGGATAAACAAAGAGTGCCCCAGATAGTATAGGCAAGAAGTCTTTTGCCCATAAAGCGATATCCCAGTAAAATAAGAGGGATATTTAAGACTAGGGTGGAAAGTCCCATATTAATTCCCCAAAAATGATGCAAGATTAAGGAAATACCACTTAATCCACCGTCAGCTAATTTATTGGGAACTGAGATCATATCTAGACTAAGTCCATAAATTGCACAGCCGATTGTGATCATTAGCAATTCCAAAATTGTTTTTGATTTGATTTTTTGCATAAAAATCCTCCTTTTGTTAAAGGTTCTATAAGATAAAACTAACATATTTTAGAAATTATTACACATGAATGGGTTGATTAATTAAATGAAAATAGACAGTTTACCAGCAATATTTATGGCAGCAATGCCTGTGTTAAAGAAATTGGAAAATGCTGGATTTGAGGCATATTTTGTTGGTGGCTCCGTAAGAGATTTATTATTAGGTAGACATATTCACGATATTGATATTGCTACAAGTGCTTATCCTGAAGAAGTTAAAGAAGAATTTGAAAAAACTATTGATACAGGAATAAAACATGGAACTGTAACTGTTTTATACAATGGTGGCAGTTACGAAATTACTACTTTTAGAACAGAATCTGGATATCAAGATTTTCGTCGACCAGATCAAGTAACTTTTGTTCAAAATCTTGATGAAGATTTGAAAAGACGTGATTTTACCATTAATGCTTTAGCAATGAATACAAATGGAGAAATCATTGATTTATTTAATGGGTTGGAAGATCTCCATAATCGAGTAATTAGAGCAGTAGGAAATCCTGAAGAAAGATTCCATGAAGATGCGTTACGAATGATGCGCGCAGTTCGATTTATGAGCCAATTAGAATTTGAGCTTGAAGGTGAAACTCAAAAGGCGATTGAAGATAATCATGAATTGCTTAAGAAAATTTCAATTGAACGCGTTCGAGAAGAATTTGTAAAGATGGGAATTGGCCCTCATTCTAGACAAGCCTCTCAAATCTTTTTAGATACTCAATTAAGTGAAGATGTGCCAGATTTTGCTGGAAAGAAAGATCTCTTATCTATTTATCCTCAATTGCAATTTAGTCCTACTTTGGAGACTAGTTTATGGGCTGTGATTATTATTTTGCTGAAAATTCCAAATGATAATATTGGAAAATTTATGCGTGATTGGAAGAATTCGAATGCAATGGCAGATGCGGTAGAAAGAATTGTCGAATTATTTGATTTATTAGCAAGTCAAGCTCCTACTGATTATGACCTATTTAAAGCAGGAGAGGGCACTCTTTTGAATACTATTGATGTGGCACACATTTTAGGTCAGCCAATTTCAGCAGAAGCCTTAGTAGATCGTTATGATGCACTTCCAATCAAAAATTCATCCGATTTGATCGTAGATGGACGCTTTCTAATTAAAAATGGCATTGAGCCAGGCCCAAAGTTGGGAATTCTTTTAAACTCCATAAGAGAAAAAGTGGTTGAAGGTGAATTAGAGAACAGTAAAGCCGCAATTAAGCAGTTTATTGAAGAACAAAATTAAGTGTACATAAAAAGAGCATTGAAATTTCAATGCTCTTTTTGCATATTTTTGACCAATTATTTAAATAAATCATTGAAACTTTCACTCATAGTTGGGTGAGTATAAATTTGATCGCGTAATACAGATGCTGGAATATGTTGATGCATTACTAGAGAAATCATATTAATTAGTTCATATGATTCAGCTCCATATAAGGTTACTCCGAGGATTTGATCAGTTTTAGGATCAATTAAAGCTTTAAACAAGCCTCGTGGATCTTTCAAAACTTGGGCCTTTGGAATAGAAGCAACTGGCAATTTATTAAGCTGATAATCAATGTTTTGCGCTTGTGCTTCTTTTTCGTTTAAACCGATACGTGATAGGGATGGTGAAATAAAAACGCTATAAGGGATGTTAATTCGATCATTAAGGGTTCTTTGTCCATCCCCATAAAGCTGATCCTTAATAATCCGAAAATCATCCAAAGAAATATAAGTAAATTGAGGTCCACCTTTAACGTCTCCAATGGCCCAAACATCATCAACGCTAGTCTCCAAATACTCGTTAACCTTAATTGCCCCGCGATCAGTTAAATTAATATCCGTATTTTCTAACCCCAATCCTTCAGTATTAGGTTTTCTACCAGTAGCAACCAGAATACGAGGAGCAGAGACTTGATAATTTTGATTATCTTTTTGATAAAAAACAGTATCGTTATTTACTTCAGAAATCTTAACACCTAATTCAAAACGAACACCGCTTTTTTCTAGATCCTCTTTTATTTCACTGGCAATATCATCATCTTCACGAGGTAAAAATTCATCGTGTAAATCAAGTACAGTGACTTTTGAGCCATATTCAGCAAACATTGAGGCAAATTCAAGTCCAATATAACCAGCCCCGATGATAACTAACTCTTTTGGTAATTCTTTTTGTTCCATCGCAGAAGTTGAATCAAGCACAGCCTTACTGTCGCTGAGCCCTTTAATTGGAAGCATGACAGGAGTAGAACCTGTATTGATAAAGATACGCTTTCCTTGATATTCAAGCGTCTCGCCATCAGTGGTAGTAACGGTGATTTGGTGGTTATTGATAAATTTAGCTTTACCATCAAGCACAGTAACAGTCTTTTCATCTGCAAGCATATGATAATTCTTAGTACGAAGCATAGAGGTCATGTCATTTTTTCCATTAACTGCTTTAACAAAGTCCATTCCGTTGCCAGCTTCAATAATAAGACGCTTAGATGGCAAGCAGGCAATATTAATACATGTTCCTCCATACATCTTATTAGATTTTTCAATAACTAAAACTTCTTCACCTTTTTGAGCCAAGAATTTAGCTAAAGTTTTTCCACCTTTGCCAAATCCAATAATGATATTTTCGACTGTCTTCATAATAATTTCTCCTTACAAAAAGTAATTGATTTACAAAAAATAATACTCCTAACGTTAAGAAAAATCATTAAATATGCTCAGAAAAACTCCAAAACTAGAAGATCTTGGAGTTTTTTCTAAACATATAGCAATACGGAAAAATACATTAAGATTGATCCCAGCATTACAAATAAATGCCAGATAACATGGATAAAGGGCACATTATGCATCGTGTAAAGGAGAGCTCCTACGGTATAGGCGACTCCGCCCCCAACTAAAAGCCAAAAGCCTACCGGACTTAAACGTACATAAAGATAACTCCCAGATAAAATTACTAACCATCCCATTGAAACATATAAAATTGTATCGAAGATCACATGTTTTCCACGATTAAAAATATAGTAGATAATTCCAAAAATAGTTAAGGACCAAATTAGGCCAAATAAAGTCCATCCCCAAGCGCCCCCAATTGCAACTAAAGAATAGGGGGTATAGGATCCAGCAATTAATAAAAAAATCGAGGAATGGTCAAAAATTTGGAACACGTTTCTGGCTTTAGTAAAGATTAAACTATGAAATAGCGTTGAAAACAAATATAGAAGTACCAAACATGAACCATAAATAGTAAAAGTTACGACTCTCATTGGGCTTCCTGTATGGGCGGCTTTAACAATTAAAATTACTAAACCTGCCACAGCTAATCCAAAGCCGATTCCGTGGGTAATAGCACTAAATATATTATCTAAAATATCATAAGTTTTTGAACGCTTTTTTGGCTCTTGCCACAATTCTTTTAATTTCACTTGTAAAACATCCCAATCACTCTTTTTTATTGAACAATTTTTTTGATATACTAGCTTATATGTAATGCTCACATTTTATCATAAAAAAAGAGTATTTTAGAATTGAGGGCGAATACGTTGTCAAAAATAAAGATAATGACAGATTCTTCTGTTCAATTAACACCAGAAGAAATTAAAAAATATGACATAACTGTTGTACCACTATCAATTACTATTGATGGCAAGACTTACATTGATGGAGTAGATCTAACTAGAAGTAAGTTTGTGGAATTGATGAATGAGTCAGAAGCTTTGCCAAAAACGAGCCAGCCACCAATTGGCAGATTTGTAGAAACAATTAAAAATTTAACTGCAGATGGTAGCAAAGTTATTGGAATTTTTTTGGCAAAAGCTTTAAGTGGGACTGTGGATGCGGCACGTCAAGCCGCTGAAATTGCTGGAAAATCAGATGATGTTTATATTATCGATTCAGAGCTAACTGACCGTGCTGAAGGATTTCAAGTTTTAAAAGCAGCCCAGGATGCTCAAGCAGGTAAAAACGTTGATGAAATCATCGAAGACGTTAATAAAATTATCGAAACTCAAAAATTACGCATGATGGTTGTTAACTTAGATAATTTAATTAAAGGTGGACGTTTAGGTGCTCTTTCTGGTAAAATTGCAACTCTGCTTAATATTAGAATTGAGCTTCATATGCCAAAAGGTAATCTAGAAGTTGCCAAAAAGGGGCGCGGCAAGAAGTTTTCTAGGGCTTTTGATGAAAGAGTATTAGCAGATATTGAAGCCAATAAAGATAAAATAAAAGAAGTTGGTATTTCTTATGTTGATACACCTGAATCAATGAATGAATTAGCTGAAAAAATTAAGTCAATCAATCCTGAAATTAATGTTTTGGTAAGACAAACTAGTCCAATTATTGCAACTCATGCAGGTAATGGGGCTTACGCCATTCTTTACTATACGGAGCAGTAAAATGTATCGTGAAAGCTTTTATCGCTATTTGATGACTCAGAGAGATCCTAATTCTCAGGACGATATTGCACAATTTGCCAATAATGCTCAACATGATTTAACTTTTCCTAGGCAAGAGCAAGATTATGAAAAACTGTCTGAGTATTTAGAATTGAATGCAGGCTATTTAGCTAGCATGTCAACATTTGATAAAGCTTATCAAATGTACCAAGAAAAAATGTCATACTAAGACGGTCCGGTCTAAAGGACCGTCTTTATTTTTAGTGGGAAAGGTAATAAATGCAAATTGTAAATCTAACCATTGGCATGGTTTTATTAGCGGCATTAGCAATGTTGGTTCAAAATTATTTGTTTAAAAAAGTTTCAGTGAATTATATATCCTTTGCTTTGGGGATGCTGATCACATTGGTACCTACCTTTAATTTTAGCTTTAATCCTGAATTTTTTATGGGCATAATTATTGCACCCTTATTATTTTTTGAAGGCCAACAAAATCGAATTTATAGCATCGCACGGAGTTGGCGCTCTATTGTAAGTATTACAGTAGTAATGATAATTATTGCGACTGCTGCCGGTACCTTAGGACTGAAATGGCTTTTTGGATTATCGTTTCCTGTCAGCTTGATTTTAGCGGCTATTTCTACTCCTACTGATGCGACAGCAACTGAATCTGTGATTCATGGTTTAAAGATACCGGCAAGTGTAAATAAATATTTGAAAAATGAATCTCTATTCAATGACGCTTCTGGAATTATTTTATTGAATATGGGTGTAAGCTGGTATACTTTTAAGCATTTGGAAGTATGGCATACATTTGTTGACTTTTTATATTCCGCTGGTGGTGGTATTATATTAGGTCTAGTATTTTCATTTGTATTAATTCTACTTCGGCAAAAAATTATGCGTTTAAGTGGATATTTTTCAAATGAAAATTTTACCACAATGACTCCAATTGTAGTTATTTATATTTTGACGCCGATTATACTTTATTACTTAGCTGAACATATTCATGTATCAGGTATAATTGCGGTTGTAGTAGCAGGCTTAGCTCATAATGCCGAATTTGAAAGAAGTAAGTTAACTGATGTATATAATATCTATAACGATTTTCAAATTTCTCATATTTTGAGTGAAATTCTAAATAGTGTTGTATTCATAGGCTTGGGGACAAACATTGTTTTAGCAACACGAGGAAACTTGTTGCCAAATCGAATTGATCTTGCAATTGAAGTAGGAGTGCTTTTATATGTTGTTAATATTTTAGTTCGATACATATATAGCTATCTTGTCTTAAAATTAAGTAATAAAGATGCCTGGATTTTTTCTTTGGGAGGAATTCATGGGGCAGTTACTTATGCGTTAGCTTATACTTTAGATAATACATTAGTAAGCGTTAATAATTTTCACTTAGTTTTATTTAGTGAGGCTACTTTAATTTTGTTAAGTATGATCGTGCCCACATTTTTATTTAGATTCATTTTACCAAAAGATAAGCCTGATATTGAAAAGAAGAAGGTAATTGATCAGGTTAAAGAAGAAATGGTAAATTATGCTCTAGCAGAACTAGATAAAATTTATCTTCCTAAAAAATTTAGAAAGCAGCTGATTTTTGATTTAAATGCTCAAATCAATGAAACATCTATTGAAGATTTTTTAAGAGAGCTAAAAAAGTCAATTAAACAACCTGAATTAACTCCTGAGGAGCATGAATTTCGTGATGAAATTTATCGTTATGCTTTTAGATTAGAAAGAAATTATCTGGGACAAATCGCCCAGAAAGAGCAGGAATATCGTTCCGGATTTTTGACTTTGTATCGAGAAATATTGTTGGCAGAAGTTTTGTATTTGCATTCAGACGAAGAATAGGATATAAAATAAGTTTGAAATAAGAAAGGACGAGAAAAATGTCTACAATTCAATGGTATCCAGGGCATATGAATAAAGCCCGCAATCAACTAGAAGATAAGTTGGGTTTAATTGATGTAATCGTGGAAGTGCTTGATGCACGAATCCCTAAATCCTCACGTAATCCAATGATCGAAGATTTAGTGGGGAATAAGCCACACTTGATTATTTTGAACAAAGCAGATTTAGCAGATCCTGTAATGACTAAAATGTGGCAAAAAGAGCTTCAACAGCCAGGTAAATTTGTTATGGCAATGGATTCACTTCATAACACTAATATGCAAGCTTTAATTAAAATGATTAAAAAAGCTGCCAGCTCCAAAACTAAAAAGCTTGAAGAAAAAGGTGCTGTCCATCCTACAATCAGAATTGCGTTAGCCGGCATCCCTAATTGCGGAAAATCTACCATTATTAACCGCTTAGTGGGACGGAATGTCGCAGAAGTTGGTAATCGCCCAGGCGTTACAAAAGGGCAAACTTGGTTGAAAACCCAATCTAATATTCAAATTCTTGATACACCGGGAATTTTATGGCCAAAGTTTGAAGATCAAGAAGTAGGTTATAAATTGGCAGCCTTTGGAGCAATTAAAGATAGTATCTTTCATGCAGATGATGTAGCATTATTCGTTTTGAAAAATTTGCGTCAATATTATCCAAATGATTTAGCAAAGTTTGCACATATTGATAAGGCTGAACTTGAAAACATTAACGATCCTGATTTGCTTTTAGCCATGACTCAGCAATATGGAATGAGAGATGATTATGATCGCTTTTCGTTGTATATGCTTCAAAGATTGCGTAAAGGCAAAATTGGAAGGATCACATTAGATAGACCATGACAATCAAAGAAATTAAAGAATTGCTCAACAATGGTGTGAGTGAAGAAGAATTCGCGGCTTTAAAAAACGATCCTAGAAGTGGAGTCCAAAAACTTTTAACAACTTATAAAAGAAAACAGGAACTTTTACTTAAGAAAAAAGAACAATTCTTAAGTCGTTTTCAATATGAAAGAAGATTCTGGAAAAATAGTCAACTAGTGGCAGGTGTTGATGAAGTAGGGCGCGGGCCTCTTGCTGGCCCAGTAGTTACTGCGGCGGTCATTATTGATGAAAATTTTGATTTGATCGATGTTAATGATTCTAAAAAGCTGTCCCCAAAAAGAAGGCTTGAACTTTATCCTAAAATTCTAGAAAAAGCTGTCAGTGTAGGAATTGGTATTAAAAATGCTCAAGTCATTGATGAAATTAATATTTATGAAGCTGATCGCTTGGCCATGGCAGAAGCTGTTAAAAATTTAGACCGAAAACCAGATGCTCTGCTCGTTGATGCAATGGATGTTCCCATAGCTATTCCTCAAATTAAGTTGATCAAAGGTGATGCAAAATCAAACTCCATTGCAGCTGCTTCGATTGTAGCTAAAGTATTTAGAGATAAATTGATGGACGATTATGATGCTCTATATCCTCAATACAAGTTTAGTAAAAATGCAGGATATGGGACTAAAGATCATCTGGATGCTCTTAATAAATTTGGTCCTACTCCGATTCATCGTAAAAGCTTTGAACCAATAAAAAGCATGCTTAACTAAATAAAAGTAAAACCTCTATTTTTGCGTACTTATAAATGGAGGTTTTTACATGAATAAAACAGACTTTTTATTACGATTAAAATTAGAACGCGGTATTGGATATGTAAAAATGTTGCAAATTGCTAGCCAGCTTGATTCTGAAAAGGTAGAAGCTGCTCAGCTAAAACAACTTGATTTACCAGAAAAGCTTATTGAAAGTAGCTTACAAGCTTTTTATAACGAAAAATATGAAAAAATCATTGATCGTATTAGAAAGCAATGTAGTGTAATAAGTTTTTTCGATGATCTTTATCCGAATAAATTACGGCAAATATACCAACCACCATTGATTCTTTTTGCACGGGGAAATACCAATTTATTAAAGAGGCCAATTGCAACTATTGTTGGAGCTAGACAAGCTACTAACTACAGTCAAGTTGTGATTGATGAATTAATGCCTAATTTAATTAAAAAGTATGTAATCGCTAGCGGGCTTGCCAGAGGTGTAGATGGAATGGCTCATGAATCTGCATTACACCATGGCGGAAAAACAGTGGCGGTGGTAGGAAATGGGATAAATCATTTTTATCCAGCTCAGAATCAGTTTCTCCAACAGGAAATTGTAGAAAAAGGGTTATTAATCAGCGAATACTTACCTGATACGCCACCTAAACCATTTCGTTTTCCTGAACGCAATCGAATTTTGGCTGGTCTATCAGATTTAGTAATTGTAACTGAAGCCCGAGAACAATCAGGCTCTTTAATCACTGCTAATATGGCATTACATGAAAATCGTGATGTTTATGCAGTCCCTGGACCAATTACATGTGATTTATCTAAAGGACCAAATCGTTTAATTGAAGTTGGGGCTATCCCGATAGTTGATTTTAAGCTTGAAGAGCCTTTTCAAAACATAGAATAAAATTTATTTTTTTGCTAGCGATTACAAAAATATTTGACAATTTAGAGATAGGTATTTTATTCTCAACATAGTATTATTTTAAAAAATTAATAAAAGGAGGCATTCAATGCCTACTACTAAAAAGAAAACAAAATCTAAAAAGAAGAAAAAAACACTTGTAATTGTAGAATCGCCAGCAAAGGCTAAAACTATTGAAAAGTATTTGGGAAGTAATTATCATGTAATTGCTTCAAAGGGCCATATTCGTGATCTCCCTAAATCACAAATGGGAATAGATTTTGATAATAATTATAAGCCAAAATATATTTCTATCCGTGGTAAAGGGGATACAATCAAGGAACTTAAGAGTGAAGCTAAGAAGGCTAAAGATGTTTATTTGGCCTCTGACCCGGATCGTGAAGGTGAAGCGATCGCTTGGCACGTTGCACATGCTCTAAACCTAGACGAAAATGCTAAAAATCGAGTAACCTTTAACGAAGTTACTAAAGATGCAGTGAAAGAAAGTTTTAAGCATCCCCGTACCATTGATATGGATACAGTTAATGCACAACAAGCACGTCGTGTATTAGATAGAATAGTAGGTTACTCGCTTTCTCCAATCTTATGGGCAAAAGTCAAAAAAGGACTTAGTGCGGGTCGTGTTCAATCAGTTGCTCTTAAATTAGTAATTGATCGTGAAAAAGAGATCAAAAACTTTAAACCCAAAGAATACTGGACGATTGATGCAGACTTTGAAAAAGACAAGAAGCTGTTTAAATCTAGTTTTTATGGTATAGATGGTAAAAAGAAAAAATTGCCAAACAATGAAGCAGTTCAAGAAGTTTTATCAAAAATCGATAAAAAGAAAGATTTTGAAGTTGAAAAAGTTGTTACCAGACAACGGCGTCGCCAGCCACCTGCACCATTTACTACTTCTACTATGCAACAAGAGGCTAATAAGCGACTTGGATACAGAACTAGAAGAACAATGAGTATTGCTCAGCAACTTTATGAAGGAATCAGTTTGGGAAAGCAAGGAACTGTAGGGTTAATTACCTATATGAGAACTGACTCTAAACGTACCTCTCCAGTTGCTCAAGCAGAAGCTTCTAAGTTCTTGCATGAAAACTATGGTGCAGAATATGCTGCTAAAAGCCAACGCCATTTTAAGAACCAAGAAGATGCTCAAGATGCCCATGAAGCTATTCGTCCAACTAGTGTCTATCGTACACCAGAATCTTTGAAGAAAGTTTTGACTACTGAGCAATATCGTTTGTATAAGCTGATCTGGTCAAGATTTTTAGCTAGTGAAATGACGGCAGCTGTGTATGATACTGTACGAGCAGATATTGTTCAAAATGGGGTAATCTTTAGAACAACTGGTTCTAAATTGAATTTTGCTGGTTTTACTAAAGTTTATGATAATCAACAAGAAAAGAACGTTGAATTACCTGATTTAAATGAAGGCGACAAAGTTAAGATGGAAAAATCCGATAATAAGCAACACTTTACTTTGCCACCGGCTCGCTATACTGAAGCTAGTCTTGTTAGAGCACTAGAAGAAAATGGAGTAGGGCGGCCATCAACCTATGCGCCAACTATTGATACTATTCAACGACGTTATTATGTTAAACTTGAAGGACGTTCAATTGTCCCAACCGAACTTGGAGAAATTGTCGATAGCTTAATTGAAGAATTTTTCCCAGATATTACTGATGTTGACTATACTGCCACTCTAGAAAATGAACTAGATGGAGTTGAAGACGGGAAAAAGGATTGGGTAAAAGTTATTGATGAATATTACCATCCCTTTAAAAAGGAATTAACTACAGCTGATAAAGAAATTGAAAAGATTCAAATTAAAGATGAACCAGCTGGATTCAATTGTGATATTTGTGGGGCACCAATGGTAATTAAGATGGGAAAGTATGGTAAGTTTTATGCTTGTTCTAGATTCCCGGATTGTCGCAACACTAAGCCGATCGTTAAGAAAATCGGTGTCACTTGTCCTAAATGTGGTAAGGGCGAAGTAGTGGAAAAGAAGTCTAAAAAGAATCGTAAATTCTATGGCTGTTCTCGGTATCCCGACTGTGATTTTGTTTCATGGGATCAACCAATCAGTCGAAATTGTCCAAATGACGGTCACTTTCTAGTTCAAAAGAAGACGAAAAAAGGATTAGTTGTTCTTTGTCCAAATGGTGACTATCGTGAGGATCCACAAGAAGAAAAATAAGATTAAATAAAAAAACGTATTTGATATCATCAAACTATCTGGTTTGATGATATTCTTATATATATAAATTTTTTAGTAAGGGATGAAATTAATGCCTAATGTAACTGTAATTGGTGGCGGCTTAGCCGGTAGTGAAGCCACTTGGCAATTAGCTAAAAGAGGAGTTCATGTTGATCTTTATGAAATGAGACCCAAGAAGTCAACTCCAGCCCATGAAACGGGAGAACTTGCAGAATTAGTATGTACCAATTCTATGCGCTCTAATCAATTATCTAACGCAGTGGGACTTTTAAAAGAAGAGATGCGTCACTTAGATTCATTGATTCTAAAAGCAGCCGATAAAACTCAAGTGCCAGCAGGTGGGGCTCTAGCAGTAGATAGAGATCGTTTTAGCAAATATATTACTGACACTATTCATAATCTTGATAATGTAACAATCCACGAAGAAGAAATCACTGAATTACCAACTGAAGGAATTACAGTAGTCGCAACAGGTCCTCTGACTAGTGATAAACTTGCTGAAGAAATTCGAAAGTTTTCTGGAACTGATAGTTTACATTTCTTTGATGCGGCTGCTCCCATTGTTGCTGCAGATTCCATTAATATGGATATTGTTTATAAGAAGTCTCGTTATGATCGCGGTGAAGCAGCATATTTAAATTGTCCGATGGATAAAGAACAATATATGGCATTTACTAAAGCCTTGATTAATGCAGAAACAGCTGAAATGCATGGCTTTGAAAAAGATGATGTCTTTGAGGGATGTATGCCAATCGAAGTTATGGCTGCTCGTGGGGCTAAAACTATGTTGTTTGGTCCTCTTAAGCCTGTAGGCTTGGAAGATCCTCATACTGGTAAGTTGCCATATGCAGTAATTCAGCTTCGTCAGGATAATGCTGCAGCTTCTATGTACAATATTGTTGGTTTCCAAACTCATTTGAAATATGGTGAACAAAAGAGAGTCTTTTCAATGATTCCGGGACTAGAAAATGCTCGTTTTGTACGTTATGGAAAAATGCACAGAAATACTTACATGGCATCCCCAGAGGTATTGAATGCTAGTTATGAAGCAAAGCAAAGACCCGGCCTTTTCTTTGCCGGTCAGATGACTGGGGTAGAAGGTTATGTTGAAAGTGCGGGAAGTGGTTTAGTTGCTGGAATTAATGCAGCTAGAGAAGCTCTAGGAGAAGAAGTGGCAATTTTCCCTAAAGATACTGCTCTGGGTTCAATGGCCAACTATGTAACCACAACTAATCCTAAACATTTTCAACCTATGAATGCCAGCTTTGCACTTTTACCTGGTTTGGAAGGTAAAAAGATCCGTAATAAAAAAGAACGTCACTTGAAGATTAGTGAACGTGGTTTAGAAAGCTTAGATAAATTTAAAGCAGAAGTTCTAGAAAATAATTAATTTAGACTAGACTTATATAAAATGTTTAATATAATAATGTGTTAAAAATATAAGAGAGGTAAAATATCAATGACAACAATTTGTTCAGTAAAATTCAATGGAAAAACTGCTATTGCAGGTGATGGTCAAGTAACTTTAGGTGAAAAAGTTATTGCTAAAGCTAGTGCTAAAAAGATCCGTCGAATTTATCATGATCGTGTGGTAATCGGATTTGCTGGTGGTGTAGCTGATGCAGTTAGTTTGCAAGAAATGCTTGAAGGAAAACTTGAAGCATATAGCGGTGATTTACGTAGAGCTGCTGTAGAAATGGCTCAAGCTTGGCGTAAGGACCCAACTCTTCAAAAGTTAAATGCAATGTTAATTGCTTTCGACGAAAAAGACTTACTTCTTATTTCAGGTAATGGAGAAGTACTTGAACCAGATGAAAATGTTGTTGCAATTGGTTCAGGCGGTAATTTTGCTCAAGCTGCAGCAATTGCAATGACTCGCCATGCTAGTGATATGTCTGCTAAAGATATTGCTCATGAAGCAGTTAAGATCGCATCCGGAATTGACGTATTTACTGATGATCAAATTAATACAGATGAACTTTAATCAAAGAAGGAAATAAAATGGCAATTAAAACCCCAAAACAAATAGTTGATATTTTAAATCAATATATTATTGGCCAAGATGAAGCCAAGAAATCTGTCGCAATCGCACTTTATAATCGTTATCGCAGAATGCAATTGTCAAAAGATATGCAAAAAGATATTACTCCAAAGAATCTTTTGATGGCAGGACCTACTGGTGTTGGTAAAACTGAAATTGCTCGCCGTCTTGCCGACATTGTTGAGGCTCCTTTTGTAAAAGTGGAAGCAACTAAATTTACTGAGGTAGGTTATGTTGGTCGCGATGTTGAATCTATGGTAAGAGATTTGGTTAACGAAGCAGTTCGAATGGAAGAAAAGGATCAATTCGAACGCGTTCGACCTCAAGCTGAAAAAGAAGCAAATAAAGAATTGATTCGTTTGCTTGTTCCAGGAATTAAACGTGAAAATCGCGAAAGCCAAATGCAACAAATGCAAGATATGATGCAAATGCTGATGGGCGGTAACCAAAATCAAAATAATAATGGTCCTCAAGAAGAAGTTACTGATGAAGTTCGTAATGAGCGTTTGAGTGTAGCTGAAAAATTAAATAAAGGCTTACTTGAAGATCGTGAAGTGACTGTCGAAGTTGAGGAAGCTCCTAAAGTTAACCCAATGGGTGATATGATGGGACAAATGGGAATGGATATGAGCTCAATGCTCAATAATTTAGTTCCTAAGAAAAAAGCAAAGAGAACTTTACCAGTTAGGGATGCACGTGAGCTTTTAATTCAAGAACAATCTCATAAGATGGTGGATTACGACAGCATTTATCAAAAGGCAATCGAAAGAACCACTAACAATGGTATTATCTTTATAGATGAAATCGATAAGATTACTGCTGGCAACAAGAAGACCTCTGGAGAAGTTTCTCGTGAAGGTGTTCAACGCGATATCTTACCAATTGTTGAAGGTTCTACTATTCAAACTAAATATGGTCCCGTTTCAACTGATCATATTCTCTTCATTGCAGCCGGTGCCTTTGCGGAAAGCAAGCCAAGTGATTTGATTCCAGAACTTCAAGGACGTTTTCCGATTCGTGTTGAATTGAATGCTTTAAGTAAAGATGACTTTGTTAAAATTCTTAAGGATCCAGAAAACTCACTTCTTAAGCAATACATTGCTTTAATGCATGCCGATGGTATAAAGCTAGTATTCACTAAAGAAGCTGTAGATAAGATTGCTCAAATTGCTTATGATGTTAACCAAGGTACTGATAATATTGGTGCACGTCGACTTTCTACAATTCTTGAAAAACTCTTAGAGGATGTATTGTATGAAGGTCCAGATATGGAAATGGGCGAAATAACTATTACTGAAGCTTATGTGGAAGATAAATTGAGTGATATTATTACCAATAAAGATCTTACTAAGTTCATTCTTTAATAAAAAAGGGTAGAGTTACCCTTTTTTATTTTACTTATGAATATTTTAAGTAGCTTAATGTAAGCGCATATATTTTTAAGCATTAAGTGATATAATAATAATTAAAGATTTAGCTAATTTTTAGCAAACTAAACTGGATAAAGGATAGAACAATATGAATTACACTATTGAGAATAATATGTTAAAAGTAGAAATTTCTAGCAAAGGTGCAGAAATTCAAAGCGTTAAGGGAACACATACAGGATATGAGTATATGTGGCAAGCTGATCCAAAAATTTGGGGACGTCATGCACCTGTACTATTTCCGATTGTTGGCCGTTTAAAGAATGATGAATATACTTATGATGGGAAGACCTATCATTTGGGACAACATGGATTTGCACGTAATCAAGAATTTGAAGTTGAAAAGCATACAAAAGAAAGCATTACTTTTGTATTGAGAGACAATGAAGAAACTCGAAGGGTTTATCCATTTAAGTTTGAATTACGGGTTAACTATAACTTGCTTAATAATTTATTGGAAGAAAACTTCTCAGTTACTAATACTGATGATAAGGAATTGATCTTCGGCGTTGGAGGACACCCTGGATTTAATTTGCCAGTAAATCAAGAAACTGTAAAGGAAGATTACTACTTTGCTACGCAACCTTCTGAAGCTCGAGTTCGAATTCCTTTAGAGGGTGCATATTTAAACTGGAATAAAAGATCTTTAGCCTCTACTGATAGTTTAATTACCATCAGCGATGACTTATTTAAAAATGATGCCCTAATTTATGAATTACGTGGTCACGATAACAAGATTTCTCTTAAGACTGAAAAGAGTAAGTTTCATATTAATGTTTGGACTAGAGATGCGCCATTTGTAGGAATTTGGTCACAATATCCAAAGACTGATAACTATGTATGTATCGAACCATGGTGGGGAATTGCTGATAGACAAGATGCCAGTGGTAAATTAGAAGAAAAGTATGGAATGAATCATTTGGCTCCAGGTGAAGAATTTAATGCTGGATTTAGTATTGCTTACCATGGAGAAGAGGAATAAAAATTAGGGTTTTGGCGCAAACCAAAACCTTATTTATTTGGGAGAGAAAAATGACTTTAAAAGTAGGATATTTTAAAAGTTTTGGTAGTAAAGACGTAGAAAAGATTGTAGAGGAATTTAGAAAGATGCATCCCGAAATAGATATTAAACTCCTCCCTCTATATCAAGATCAAGTTGGGGATGCACTTACAGGAGGAAAAATTGACTTAGCTTTAACTGATCCACGTGATAATGATTTTAATAATTATCGTCTACAACCAATTACAGAAGTGAGTTTGATGGTTATTCTTCAAGCTGGTAATTTTATGCCTGGAGAACAAACGGTTGATATTAAAGATTTAAAGAAGATCCCTAATATTTTAATTGCTAAAACGGAAGAAGAAGCTGGCGAACTGCATTATCATAAGGATGTTTTAAAGATTACAAGTCCTTTTATTGCTGTAGATAGTTTTAACGAAGCAGCTTTGATGGCTACAAGTGGGTCTGGATATTTTTTAATGAATGAGCGAACGGCAGATTTATTAATGAAGGATCAGTTGCAAAAAATGTTTTTACTTAATGATGGCCAGCAACTGAAGCAGGATTATACCCTGGTGGGTAAAAAGGATGTAGACTACTTTGATGATTTTGCTCAGGCTGCAAAAAATACTTTAGTAGATGATTAATCAATAGTAGTTAGGATAATAAACTCTAACTTGCGAACTATTGTTTGTATGAGATATAATATAATAAAACCAGCAAAGATACATTCCTTGCTGGTTATTAATTTGTTTCTTTATTATTTTTGATGATGCTTTTTATACCAATAAACAAGACCAAAAGGTACTAAGTTTTCTTGATGCTTTTCTAAACGCTTAATATTGCTTCGGTGACTCCAATAGATAAGGATGACTAATATTCCACTTAAGATGGTTAGTGCCAAATCATGGAAGAAGAATGATGCAATAAAAATCAAAAGAATAGATATCAAACTAGTTAGAGATACCATGCTGGTTATAAAAAGTGTAGGGAAGAAAATTAAAGCACAAATTAAGAAAAAATGCACATTATAACCCAGGATGAACCCCGCGGTAGTAGCTACTGCTTTACCTCCTTTAAATTTTAAAAAGATTGAAAAAGCATGGCCGATAATAGCAGCAAATCCAAAAATCAAACATAAATAATGAGGACCTAAGTGAAAGATCACAGGTAATACGGTAGCAAGTGTGCCTTTGAAAAAGTCAATTAGGAAAACAATAATACCAGCTACAGGACCTAATACTCTAAACGTATTTGTCGTCCCAATATTGCCGGAACCATATTTCCTAATATCTTTATGGAAGAAAATTTTTCCAATAATTACTCCCGTGGGGAAACTTCCAATCAAATATGCTAAAATAAGTAGCGATTCTATTTTTAATGTAAACATATGATTAAACAACTCCATTTAAATCTATGGCTATTTTAGCAAAGTTTTACGAGTAAATATATGGAGCATACAAATTTATTGAATAAATGGAGGAATTTTAGTGGCTAAAGTTAATACTTATGACGATTCTTCGATTCAAATATTACATGGTCTAGAAGCAGTTCGTAAAAGACCGGGAATGTATATTGGTTCAACTGATATACATGGACTTAACCAATTAGTTTATGAAATCGTCGATAATTCTGTTGATGAAGCAATGGCAGGATATGGTGACGAAATTGATGTTACCATTCACAAGGATAATAGTATTACAGTGCGTGACTTTGGACGTGGAATGCCAACAGGAATGCACAAATCCGGGAAACCAACTATTGAAGTAATTTTAACTGTACTTCACGCTGGAGGTAAGTTTACAGAACAAAATTATAAGACATCTGGTGGTCTTCATGGGGTTGGTTCTTCAGTAGTTAATGCTTTATCCAGTTATATGAAAGTTCGCGTTGTTCGTGATGGAAAAGCTTATGAAGAAGAATTTGAAAAAGGTGGTCATCCAATTGGTACTTTGAAGTGTGTGGGACCTACTGATGATAAAACTGGAACGACCATTACTTTTAAACCTGACGAAACCATTTTTTCAACTGTTAAGTATAAGTACGAAACTATCCAAGAAAGAATTCGTGAATCAGCCTTCTTATTAAAGGGTGTTAAATTTACTTTAACTGATGAACGAGATGGGCATCATGATGAGTTTAAATATGATGATGGTATTAAGTCTTTTGTTTCATATTTAAATGAAGGAAAAGGAACTATCAGTGATGTCTTTTACTTTGAAGGTAAGCAAGATGGTATGGAAATTGAATTTAGTGGTCAATACAGTGATGGCTATTCCGAAAACCTTGTTTCTTTTGTAAATAATGTCCGTACTGCTGATGGTGGTAGTCATGAAGTGGGTGCAAGAAGTGGGTTTACCCGAGCATTTAATGATTATGCTAAGAAGCAGGGACTTTTAGGTAAAAAAGATAAAAATATTGATGGCTCTGATTACCGAGAAGGCCTTAGCGCGGTTTTATCTATTAAGATTCCAGAGGAATTATTGGAATTTGAAGGTCAAACTAAAGGTAAGCTCGGTACTCCGCAAGCAAGATCAGCAGTTGACTCTTTGGTTTATGAAAAGATGTCTTACTACTTGATGGAAAACGGAGAACTGGCTCAAGAGCTGGTCAAAAAAGCGCAACGAGCAAGGGATGCACGTGAAGCCGCCAAAAAAGCTCGTGATGAGAGTCGGAACGGAAAAAAGAGACGCAAGAAAGAAGTTTTATCTGGTAAGCTGACTCCTGCACAATCACGTAATCCTAAGAAAAATGAGCTATTCTTAGTCGAAGGGGATTCTGCTGGAGGTTCCGCAAAGCAAGGTAGAGATAGAAAGTTCCAAGCAATTTTGCCTTTAAGAGGTAAAGTGCTTAATACCCAAAAAGCTAAGCTTCAAGATATCTTCAAAAATGAAGAAATCAATACTATGATTTATACAATTGGCGCTGGAGTTGGAACTGAATTTAAAGTTGAAGATTCTAACTATGATAAAGTTATTATTATGACAGACGCCGATGATGATGGCGCACATATTCAAATCTTGCTTTTAACATTCTTCTATCGCTACATGCGTCCAATGATTGAGCAAGGTAAAGTTTATATTGCCCTTCCCCCACTTTATCGTTTGCAAAAAGGTCGCGGGAAGAAGGCTAATATCAAATACGCTTGGACCGATGAAGAATTGGCAGCTGATGAAAAAGAAATGGGTCGAGGTTACTCTTTGCAACGTTTTAAAGGTTTAGGAGAAATGAATGCTGAACAACTTTGGCAAACGACAATGAATCCTGAATCTCGAATGCTGATTAGAGTAAAAATTGATGATGCTGCTCTTGCGGAAAGACGTGTCACTACTTTAATGGGTGACAAGGTCGCTGCAAGAAGAAAATGGATTGAAGAAAATGTTAAGTTTAGAATGGGCGAAGATGCTTCTATTCTAGATAGTGATAATGGATAAAGAAGGTTTTGATTTAATGACCACAAAAGAACGAATTCGTGAAATGCCCCTTGAACAAGTAATGGGGGAACGATTTGGCCGCTATTCAAAATATATTATTCAAGAACGTGCCTTACCTGACATTCGTGATGGGCTAAAACCCGTACAGCGTCGAATCCTTTATGCAATGTATCAGGATGGCAATACATATGATAAAGCATATAAAAAAGCGGCAAAGGCTGTAGGTAATATCATGGGTAATTTTCACCCCCATGGTGATAGTTCTATTTATGGCGCATTAGTACACTTATCTCAAGATTGGAAAATGCGTGAGCCTTTAGTAGAAATGCATGGTAATAATGGCTCGATGGATGGTGATGGTCCTGCTGCCATGCGTTATACTGAATCTCGTTTAAGTAAGATTTCTAATATGCTTTTACAAGATATTGATAAAGATACGGTTAACATGGTATTGAACTTTGATGATACTGAATATGAGCCAACAGTTTTACCAGCAAGATTTCCTAATTTATTAGTAAATGGTTCAACAGGTATTTCATCAGGATACGCAACTGAAATCCCTCCTCACAATTTAACAGAGGTAATTGAAGCGACCATTTACTTATTAAAGCATCCCGATGCGACATTAGATGATTTAATGGAGTATGTTAAAGGACCAGATTTTCCAACTGGTGCCATTATCATGGGAACTAAAGGTATTAAAGAAGCTTATGAAACTGGTCGTGGGCGTATTCAAGTTCGTGCTAAAACCAGCATTCAAGAAATTCGTGGTCATCGTCAAGAAATCGTAGCCACTGAAATTCCTTTTGACGTTAATAAAGCTTTATTAGTTAAAAAGATTGATGAGATCCGTCTAAATAAAGAAATTGATGGGATTGCTGAAGTTCGAGATGAAACTGACCGTCATGGTTTATCAATTGTAGTTGAGCTTAAAAAAGGCGCAGATGCTCAAAATATTTTGAATTATTTGTTTAAGAATACAGACTTACAAGTTTCATACAACTTCAATATGGTAGCCATTGATCATATGACTCCAGTTCAAGTAGGATTGAAGAGGATTCTTTCCTCATACTTAGAACACGAAGAAGAGGTAGTTACTAAGCGAACACAATTTGATTTGAATAAAGCTGAAGCTCGTCTTGAAATTATTGCTGGTTTAATTCATGCAATGGATATCTTAGATCAAGTAATCAAGGTGATTAGATCTTCTAAGAATAAGGCAGATGCTAAGCGTAATTTAGTAAAAGAATTTGATTTTACAACTAATCAAGCAGAAGCAATTGTTTCATTACAGTTTTATCGTTTAACTAATACCGACGTTGATGCATTAATTGCTGAACAAACTGACTTAAATAAAAAAGCTGATAAGTATAGAAAGCTTCTTTCTGATAGAGCAACTTTAGAAAAAGAAATCATTAAGGAATTGAATGCTGTTAAAAGAGAGTTTGGTACTGAGAGAAGAACTGAAATCTCTGAAGAAACTGCTAAGATCCATATTGATGAGAAGGCTTTAGTTGCTGATGAACAAGTTCGTGTTTTAATTAGTAGAGATGGATATCTAAAGAGATCATCTTTAAGATCATATCAATCAACTGCTGAGGGTGATAATGGATTGCCTGATGGGGATGCAGTAGTTTATGAAAAGAATGTATCCACTCTAGAAAACCTTTATCTCTTCACTAACAAAGGTAATGTAATCTATCGTCCTGTACATGAATTGTTGGAAACTAAATGGAAGGAAACAGGCCAACACTTATCTCAAGAAATTGGGCTTGATAGTGATGAAAAGATTATTCGTGTATTTAACTTTAAAGACCTTAGCCAAGATTTAGATTTCTTACTAGCAACTAATGATGGATATATTAAGCGTCTAAAATTAGCTAATTTACAACCAACTAGAACTTATAAATCTCGTGCCATTACTGCTATTAAAATGAAGAGCAAAGATAGTCATTTATTACAAGTTGATTTACTTAGCCCAGATTCTAATAAAGAGATTACTTTAGTTACTAACATGGCTTATGCAGTGAAATATGATGTTAGTGAGATCCCTGAATCTGGTGCAAAAGCAGTCGGAGTAAAGTCAGTAAATCTAAAAGATGATGATTATGTAGTAGGATACGTTTTAGTAGCGCCTGAATTTGAAGGTTTGATTAAGATAGGTCTAATTACTCAACGTGGAGCCTTTAAGCAGTTAGAGTTGAACTTGATAAATAAAGTCTCTAGAGCTAAACGAGGTGTGCAAATCTTACGTGAATTAAAGACTAAGCCACATAGAATTGCTGCACTTACTTCTTATGGTCAAAATCATACTTTGCTTTTGACAACTAGTAGCGATCGTCATGTAAAGATTAAAACAAATGAATTTCCTTTAGGAGATCGCTATTCAAATGGGTCATTTGTATTGGATCCTTCAGTAGATGGAACGCCTATTAGACTAGAATTAGGTCGACCAACTAGTGATAAAAATGAGAATGTATCTGAATTATTCTAAAATCTGAAACCGTTTCAAAAGTGTCAACAATACGTATTCGTTGACACTTTTATTTTTTAGGTTGATAATAAAGTTTGCTATGGGATGTAGCTTATTATTAAATAATTATTTTAGAAAGAAGCTAATCACTATGCCTAAAACAGATACTATACTTTCAGCAAAATCATTACGTTATTTTTTACAATTAGTTAGCACAATGAACTATACCCAAGCAGCTGAAATACTTGGGATTACGCAACCTGCTTTAACTCAACAAATTAAGAAGTTAGAGCATGCTATTGGGGCACCACTTTTTGGGCAAGCCGGCAAAAAGTTATATTTAACAGCTGCTGGAAAAGAAATGCGAGTGGCTGCCGAGAAGCTCTTGGGTACCATTAGTGCAGTAGTGGATAATGTGCAAGCTTTTACCAGAATCGATAAGGGAAATATTTCGATCGGGGTTTTAAACTCAATTGAAGGAAAAGTCCTTTCTGACTTTTTGGTGGATTATCATAAACATTATCCAAATATTACCCTTACTATTGAAGTTTTAAATCATCAAGATATTTTAAAGTATCTTGATAATAATGAATTAGACCTTGCTTTGATGTATGCAAAAGGTGATCCTGTAATTCAATCACAATTTACTAAAGAAAATATCTATAAAGATCGATTGATTATTTTAACCCATAAAGACACAGTAGAAAAATATCAAGAATGCATCCCAAGCAGATTCTATAATCGTAAATGGGTCGCATATCCTGCTGATTTTTATTTAAGAAGAGTAATACAAAATGTTTTTGGGAGTAGAAATAAGCTAAGAGTACCAATTACTTCTTCTTCTACTCAACAAAATGTAAAAATGGCGCAAAATAGCAAATATGATACTTTTATTAGTCAATCTTATTATTTGCAACATGAAGACAATATCAATTCTTTAACCCCAGTTTATTTAAAGGGTGATAAAGAATTTGACATTTCTTTGGTATATCGAAAAGGGAAAACGGAAATTCCACGCGTTAAAAATATGATAAAAGAATTTCAGAAGTTCTTGGATAAAAAGGATTATTCTAGTAGACTAGTAGAGAAGAGTGAATAAAATTCAAAGAAGAGAGGAATCTTTTTAATGGAAAAAGAATTAGTTTTTGGTCACCAAAATCCTGATACGGATGCCATTGGTACTGCCATTGCATTTTCATATTTTGTAAATAAGTTAGGCTGTAACACTGAACCTGTAGCTCTTGGAGAACCTAATGACGAAACTGCCTATGCTTTAGCTAAGTTTGGTTTTGAAGCACCACGTGTAATTAAGACAGCATCAGATGAAGTTAAGTCAGTTATGCTTGTTGACCATAATGAACCTCAACAAAGTGTATCTGATATTGATAAGGTTAAAGTTAGTCGTGTAGTTGATCACCACCGTATCATGAACTTTAATACTGCTGATCCTTTATACTATCGTGCTGAACCAGTAGGCTGTACCAGTACTATCGTTTGGGAAATGTTCGATGAACAAGAAATGGAAATCCCAGAAAAGTTAGCTGGTTTAATGCTTTCTGCAATTATTTCAGATACTTTGCTTTTGAAGTCCCCAACTACTACTGATAAAGATAAAGCAGCTGTTGAAGCTTTAGCTAAGATTGCTGGTGTTGACTACAAGGAATACGGTCTTGCAATGCTTAAAGCTGGTACTAATATTGCTGATAAGTCAGAAGATGAATTAATTGATTTAGATGCTAAGAGCTTTGAATTAAATGGCAACAATGTTCGTGTAGCTCAAATTAACGTTGTAGACCTTCCAGAAGCTATGGAACGTAAAGATGCTTTCTTAAAGGCTATGGAAAATGCGTCAAAAGAAAATGGATATGATATGTTCATGCTTCTTATTACTAATATTTTAGATTCTGACTCTGAAGCTTTAGTAGTAGGTAGCGATGAAAATAAAGCTACTTTTGAAAAGGCCTTTGGTAAGAAGTTATCAGATTCTGAAGTTAAGTTACCAGGCGTTGTTTCAAGAAAGAAGCAAGTTGTTCCTCCATTAACTAATGCTTTTGAAGGATAATTAAAAGATAAATTGGTAGCCGAAAGGTTGCCTTTTTTGTTGTTTAGAAAGAGGGAGTATAAAATGGATTACCCACAACTTAATATTGAAGAATTAAAAGAACCATACGCTGTAATGAAAACTAGTTTAGGGGATGTAAAGATTCAATTGTTCCCTAAAGAAGCCCCAATGACAGTAGAAAACTTTGTGCGTTTAGCTCAAAAAGGATATTATGATGGTCTTGTTTTTCATAGAGTTATTAGTGACTTTATGATTCAAGGAGGAGATCCAGAGGGAAATGGCACCGGCGGTGAAAGTATCTGGGGCCATCCATTCCAAGATGAATTTTCAAAAGAGCTTTTCAACTTAAGAGGAGCTTTATCCATGGCCAATTCAGGTCCTAATACTAACGGCAGTCAGTTCTTCATTGTGCAAAACAAGAATATGCCTAAACGAATGATTAAACAAATGGAGCCTGCTGGTTATCCAAAGGAGATCATCGAAGCTTATAAGCAAGGTGGAACTCCATGGTTAGATGGTAGACATACGGTATTTGGTCAAGTTGCTGAAGGTATGGATATCGTTGATAAAATTGCAAAGGTTAAAAAAGATAAGCAAGATAAACCTTTAGAGGATGTAGTAATTAAAACTATTGAAATTACTGGATCTAAATTTACTGATTAGAAAAAGGAATCAAAAAAGACACTGCCATTAATAGCGGTGTCTTTTTGTTATTTGTAGATTGTATTATTAACTGTTAATTTCTTTAACCAATACAATTAGTGATTTGCATACACGCTCTGCCTTATCTGCAGGTAACTTTCTTAATTCATTAGTTACTTTTTGGATAAAAACAGGAGTATTATCTGGAGTACTATCGTTTTTAACTTTCTTTGAACGATAAGCATTGTTGATAATATCTGGAGTGGTTGTATTCAAAGCTTGAGCAATAGAATCTAGCTTTTGAATACTTACATTTTGATCTTTGGTACGCTCAAGACGTGAAATGAAATTAACGGATAAATCACTGAGTTCCGCTAAATCTTCTTGAGTTAATTTTTGCTCACGTCTACGACGTGAAATTTCTTGTCCTAAATTAACACTCATAGAGCATTTCGATCCCTTCAATTATTATAAAGCTATAGCTATAGACTATACAACTTTAAATTAAAAATACATAGACTATTTTAATAAAATTAAAACATACTATATAAATACACAGTTTATTAATAGATTGTTAAATTGGTGAGATAGATAAAAATCTATCAAAACAATTGTGTATCTATACCATTAATAATATATTTTATTAAAAACTACTAAATCGTATAGTTACAGATTAGAGATTCAACTAATCTAATCAATGAATATTTTAAAATAAATAGTTTATTATTTAAACAGAAAAGTATTAAACATAAGATAAACTTTAACTATAAATTAATAATTATAGTTAAAGTTATAAATATTAATAGATTATTTAGATAAAATCTAAAAATACTTAACGATCAATAATATATTTACTAAATAATTTGATTGAGTTGGATTCACTAAAAATATATCTTAAATCAAATAAATTATATTTACAAATATTTGTGTTAGAAATTAAATCTTGATAGCCAAATTCAGCTAATAAGTTATTGATATGCCTAAAAAATAGCTTTTTCTTAGTATTTTTTACTGCTATCATTAAAACTATAATTTTAATGATAGGTAGATAATCCTCTTTCTCGCTCTTTTTCATGATATAATTCAATAAATTAGGTAAATATTCTAGGAGCTGATTTTTTGGAAACAGAAAAATATTTAGATTTGATTCAAAGCGAATTAACCAAGATGCCAGATTTTGTTAAAGAATATAATTTAGGAACCCGTCATTCTTTAACCACTTCATATCAATATCTTACTGAAATCAGACGTTTCTTTGACTGGTTACGTAGCCAAAATCTTTCATCTGCTAAAGATAATCAGCATGTAACTATCGATACACTTGCAAAGCTTAGACGAAACGACATCATGCTCTATATTGATTACTTGGGTCATATAAAAAATCAACAAGGCCGTTTGAATTCGCCTACAACCATTAATCGTTCGATTAACGCTTTGAGATCTTTATTTAAATTTTTGACAGTTACCGCCGATAATAACAATGGTGAACCATATTTTGATAGAAATGTGATGCTCAAGATCGATTCTCTGAACAGCTCAAAAACTTTGAACTATCGAGCTCATGTGCTCGAGTCGCATATGTACACAGGCGATTTAAAGTATCAATTTTTAGACTTCATTGATAAGGAATACGAAAAACAATGTAATAAACAAGCCCTCCCCGGCTTTAAAAGGAATAAAGAGCGGGATATGGCCATTGTAGCTTTGATTTTAGGAACTGGAATCCGGGTTTCTGAATGTGCCGGTGTGAATATGCAGGATTTAAATATTAAAGATGCAATTCTCGATGTAACGCGTAAAGGTGGACAAAGAGACAGTGTCCCCATTGCTGAGTGGACGCTTGATTATATTATTGAGTATAAGAATATTCGTAAAGATCGTTATCTGGCTGATAATAAGGAAAACGCCTTTTTCTTAACTAGATGGCACGATCAAACTCGAAGAATGACTACAAATGCTATTGAGAAAATGGTCAATAAATATTCTGCTGCCTTTGGCCACCCTCTTACCCCTCATAAATTACGTCACACTTTAGCTTCGGAATTATATAGTGTCACCAAAGATCAAGTTTTAGTGGCCCAGCAATTGGGTCAAAAAGGAACGAGTGCGACGGACTTATATACCCACGTTAACCAAAAAGAACAACGAAATGCTTTAAATGAAATTTCAAATTTGGATAAACACGAACAATAAAACTGCCATTTGATAAAACGTAGTTATTTAATAATATTTTTAATGA
Organism: uncultured Lactobacillus sp.; assembly: GCA_947575965.1. Taxonomy (GTDB): domain Bacteria; phylum Bacillota; class Bacilli; order Lactobacillales; family Lactobacillaceae; genus Lactobacillus. The sequence goes on from CANPPJ010000002.1 coordinate 30,803, forward strand.
ATAAAGCTTACAGCTTTCTAAATAAGTGGTAAAATATGAACAATTTAACATTTTATCATTTAGAAGGAGAGTTTTTTATGCAACCATTAATTGATATTCATTTACATTTGGACGGTTCTTTACCCTACTCTACGGTTAAAAAGCTAATGCAAATTCATGGCATCCCTCCGATGACAGATATGCAATTACAATCTCATTTATCCGTGTCTAATGATTGTCATGACTTGAATGAATATTTAGAAAAAATCGCCTTCCCTTTGACTTTGATGCAAACGCAAGGCGATTTAGAACTGATAGTTTTCGATTTATTAAAAGAACTTAAACAACAAGGCTTGGTTTATGTGGAAATCCGCTTTGCTCCACAACTACACACTCAAAACGGCTTAACTCAAACCGAAGTAGTTCAAGCTGCTATTAAGGGACGAAATAAATTCTTGAATTGGCAAATTAAAAATGAATCTACTGCTCCTCTTCATGCAAACTTTTTACTTTGTTGTATGCGAATGAAGAATAATCATCAAGAAAATGAAGAGACTGTTGAGGTGGCAAAAAAGTTTCTTAATAAAGGTGTGGTTGGAATCGATTTAGCCGGTGCAGAGACTCCAGAATTTGCGATTCATAAATATAAAGACTTGGTTGACAAAGCTAGATCTTACCATATTCCTTACACTATTCACGCAGGAGAAGCAATGGGACCAGAATCAATGAAGGAGGCTCTGGCTTTAAAAACTACTCGAATCGGCCATGGAATTCGTTGTAGTGAAGATGAAGAATTAGTTAAGACAATTGTTAAGGATAAAATCACCTTGGAATGTTGTGCAACTTCAAATTTAAATACGAAAGTATTTGATAAATTGGATGACTATCCTATTAAAAAGTTATTATCCGAAGATGTTAAAGTTACTCTTAATTCTGATAATATGACGGTCTCTAATACTAATCTACCTTTTGAATATCAGCAACTAGAGAAAAAAACAGACTTAACTAAAAGAGATGAACGTCAATTATATTAAATGCTGTTCGGGCCGCATTTTGCTCAGAAGAAGAAAAAACTCGATTAAGAAGCTTGATTTAGATATATAGTAAAAAGCCGTAAAAGCATATAAACTTTTATGGCTTACTTTGTAAGATAGCTCTTTTATTTTTTAGTTATCATTGTCTGATAACACATCACCTATTGATTCATTTAATTTATCCATTTGATCTAAAAGAGACGATGTGGGTCTTTGAGCATTATTGATTATACTTTGAGGTATTTTGAAATTAGAATATTGATTAAAGTGATCTTTGGTAATGGTAAAAGTGAAATTTACTCCCTCACCGTCTACATTTCTTTTTCCTTTAAGTTTATAACTAGTGGAAGTTAATTGGCCACTCTTAGAAAAATCTTCTTTAATTTCAGCGGACTTAACATGAATACCATTTTCAGCTAGTGAGTTTGCATCTTTAGATAAATTATCTCTATCTATATTCAAACTTGCTTCCGTTGCCACAGAATTTAATAATACATTCAAATCATGTGGATCATTCTTTTTATTAAGTTTGCGCGTTAAAACATAAGAGTTAGAATTCTCCTTAAGCTTCATCTTATTAGCTACTTCTTTTGGAAACATATTAACTCGGCGATATACTGGAAAACTCATTGACTTAATAAGTGCTGAATATGCTGAGGTAGGAAAACTATACCATGTTTTATCTTGTTTTAAATACATATTAGTTGAATCAGCCCAAATTGCACGTGAATTGTCATCTTTGCTGTAACTTTTAATAAGTTTAGGCTTTTCCCTTATAATAGTTTCCATATGCTGTGTCGCAGACTCACTACTATCTCCCACCTTAGCTACTTTTATATCATAACTATAGTGAAGACTATTAACTTTTTCGGGAATTTTACTATTAAGCTGTGACACTGAAGGCCTTGAAGTGCATCCCGATAGCACAAAAAAGCTAGCTACTATAACTGTAAGCAACGAAATATATCTAAATCTCTTCATTTTCTCCCCCACGTTTATTCATCGTCATCTGTAATCTGTTTAATAGTAACTCGTCTAGGAGTAGTATTAATACCATACTCTTTAATCCAGCTGTTTGGTAGATTAACTCCAAATTCAACCGTTTCTCCTACCTTTAAATGATCTGTAGCAGGTTTCATCGGAAAGACCTCAGTATTATCATGGTTACTAAAATAATTATGAAGCTTTGTATATACCTTTTGAGCTGCGGGATCTTCAGATAGCAATTCGTTAAAGTGATCTCCAAGTGCAGTGAAATCATCATAATCATTATCACTTATTTGCAAATATACATTCTTAGCCTCATTATGTTCTTCCAAGAATCTTAGAACTTCTGAATTGTTATCATTTTTCTTCAACATAATCGCAAAAAGGTTAAGAACGTCTCGATTTTGCGTATTAACTAAGACTACACTATGATCATCACTACTGCGTTTGAATTTGTAATTTACGTTGTTTAATGGATTATTGGAAATTTCGGGTAGACTGCTCTTTGTCTGATTTGAATAGTTAGTGGTAGATTGTGCGTTCTGCTTCTGACATCCACATACACTGACTAAAGCAAATGTTGCAATACCTGCAATTCCTAATAATTTTTTGACTTTCATTCGTTACTCTCCTACTCATACATCTAAATCAAAACTGTTGATTTAATAACAGAGAATATTATCTAACTAAGTAGTGGCTTTGTCTAGCAAACGTCATATTTGCACTCAAAAACATAAAAATGCATCCCTCAAGCTGGGGATGCATCAAACTTTTGATTGTAATTAACTAAACATTTGCACAATAAAAAAGCTGTAAGAGTATCTAAACCTTTACAGCTTCTAATTCTTAAAATTCTAATTTATCAATATCAATCATCCACGCAATGGCAATTGACTTTTCTCCTAAGTGAGTCGCAATTACAGGACTAAATTCTGCCACATCAACAGGCATCCCTGGGAAATTGTCTAAAATAAACTCTTTAATCCCTTCGGCTTGCTTTTCATCGTTAGAATGGAAAACAAACAAGCGAAGTTTATCTTTATAGGGCAACTTACTAGTTCTTTCTAAAGCAATATCTTCTACTTTAGAAACCGCACGCTTTAAGGAGCGAATCTTATCAAAGGCTACGATTTTTCCATCTTCAAAAGTAAGAAGTGGTTTAATGTGAAGCATGGTTCCAATAAAGGCACTTGCATTGCTTAAACGGCCTCCACGACTCAAATTCTTAAGATCATCAACTACGAACAATTCATCAATCGTTGCTCTAATCTTGTCCAACCGCTCTAAAATTTCTTCCGGTGTATAGCCTGCTTTAATCATCTTGGCAGCAGCTAATACAAGATAGCCTTGAAGACGAACTGTCATCTTAGAATCATAAGGATATAAATGATATTCAGGATTATTGCGAGCAACATTTTGTAAAGTTTGGAAAAATCCAGATATACCACTTGATAAAGTTACAGTGATAATAGCTTCATAGCCTTCATCATGAAGCTTATTGAAAAGACTAATCATTTCCCCCATACTTGGTTGGGAAGTTTTTGGAAATGCCGCACCTTGCTTTTGGGTTTCAAAAAGCTGCTTAGATGTAATGTTGACGCCTTCTAAGTATTCTTTATCTCCAATAATGATTGGAATAGGTGCAACGATTACATTGTTTTCTTTGATTTCCTGTTCTGTTAAGACACTAGTACTGTCGGTAACTAATGCAATCTTCATGTTATTAACCCTTTCATATTTTCTGATTGTATAGAAAAATTATAGCATAAAATATTACTAGATTCGACTAAAAGACTAAAACATAGCTTTTCTGGCCAAAATGGTCAATTGCTTAATAAAAAACATTGAATCATTAGGTGCAAAACTATTAAATAGTTGATTCTCGATTTGTTTGAGTGTTGATTTTAAAGTTGTCATTTTTTCAATGCCAATATTATTTAAATTCACTTTTTTACTTGAATCATTGTCAGATTTAGTAATATTTATTAGCTTTTTGGTTTTATCTTGTTGTAATTGTCGACTTAAGGTAGATAAAGAGATATTTAAGCTCTGAGCTAAATTTCCCATAGTCAAAGGTTGATTTTGATTGCCATCAAAGAACAACAATAAACGAGTTTGAGAAAGGTTTAGACCACACTGCTCATTAATCTCTTTTTTAATAAAGTCAGAAATTATATTAAAGGACAATATATCCATTGCATTCTTCTCCAAAGTAAAATATAAGGTTATTCTATCATAAATATTAACTTTGATAACCGTATTATTAATCCCATCTTTTTATATTTTATAACATGATTCTTAAATATGTAAAAGTGGATATATGTTTATGTAAAAGTTCAGATTAACTATCTAAATTTCAAATAATTAAATTAACTGGTATAATAAAACATGTTTTGAGGTGATATATATGGCTTTTGATGGTTTATTTATCCATAGTCTATTAAAAGAGTTAGCTCCTACTCTGTTAACGGGGCGTTTATCTAAAATTTATCAACCATTTAATCAAGATCTAGTTTTAGTATTTAGAAAAGAGCGTAAAAACTATCAGTTACTTATTTCTGCTAATGCTCAATATCCTAGAATGTACCTAACCAAACAATCTATATCTAATCCCGATACTGCACCCACTTTCGTGATGGTTTTGAGAAAGTATCTAGAAGGGTCTGTTTTACAGTCAATTGACCAAGTCGGCGTCAATCGAATTATAAACTTCCATTTTAGCAATCGAAATGAGCTCGGAGATCAAGTTCAATTAGTTCTTTCAGTGGAACTAATGGGCAGACATAGCAATGTGATTTTGTACGATCAGAAAACAGGTCATATTATTGATTTACTAAAGCGAATTAATCCTGATGAAAATCGAGCTCGTATCTTACTTCCCAAAGCAAAATATGAACTCCCTCCTCTAAAGCCAGGTATTAATGGTTTAGAAATGACTGAACCCGAATTTAAACAAATACAGGCCACTAGTGAGTCTGCAGACTTTGTTCGTAAGGTTGATGGTTTAGATCGTGATGATCGGATGGAATTACTGGGATATCTAGAAGATAATTATTCCTATTCTTCCTTTAAGACGTTCTTTAATCAGTTCGACAATCCGCGTGGTTATGTATTGAAAACTGATCGGAATAAACGAAAAATCTTTTGCTACCTTCCCTACCATTTAGAATTAACTAAAGAAAGTTCAGATCCAGATTTAAATCATGCTTTAGATGAATTTTATGAATATCAAGCTACGCGTGATTGGGTAAAACAACGTGCTAGTCAGGTAGAACGTGTCGTTAAAAATGAACAAAAGAAGCTTTCAAAAAAGATTATTAAGCTTAAGAAGCAGCTTAATTTAGCTGAAAATTCTGAAGGATACCGAATTCGCGGTGAAATTTTAAATGCTCATTTAACCCAAGTAAAAGCTGGGATGGAAAGTATCTCTTTGCCTAATTATTATGACAATAATAATCCAATCGAGATTAAACTTAATCCTGCGCTCTCTCCGGCTCGAAATGCACAAAAGTACTTTACTAAGTATAAGAAAATGCGTGATTCAATCAAGCACGTTAATGAACAAATTAAAATTGCCGAAACTAACTTAAGATATTTTGATTCTATTCAAACTGCAATTGATAATGCAGATCCCGAAGATATTGAGCAAATCAACGATGAATTGATTAACCAAGGTTATATTAGAAAGCAAAAAAAGAATAAACGCAGAAAGAAAATTACCGAGAAAAACTTGAATAAGTTCAAGCTTTCTTCTGGTAAAACTGTTTTGGTTGGCAAGAATAATTATCAAAATGATTGGTTAACCTTGAAAAAGGCTAATAAGAACGACTATTGGTTCCACGTTAAAAACATGCCTGGCTCTCACGTAATCTTGATGGACAGTAACCCCACTGATCAGGATATCCAAGAAGCAGCCGAAATTGCAGCTTACTTTTCAAAAGGTAAGCTTTCAGCTCATGTTCCAGTAGACTATGTTCAAGATAAAAGAGTTAAAAAGCCTAATGGAGCTAAGCCAGGTTTTGTAATTTATACTGGTCAAAATTCAATTGAGGTAACTCCAGAAGAAAAAGATGTTTTATCTAAAAAAATAGACTAAGAAAAAAGCACTCATTGAGTGCTTTTATTTTTATATTGGTTGAGTGGTTAAAGCTAATGATTCCAATACGTCTAAAATTAATTCAGTGGTTTCAATACTCGAAAACACTGGAATATGGGTATACAAAGCTTGATCACGAATCAAATTTGCATCCCCACTGGCCGCATCAGATAAATTGGTAATATTTACTACCATCACAATTTTATGCAACCGAATTTTTTCTAAAAGATTCCGTGGATCAGTTCGAACTTTGTCAACTACACCGGTCGTAATTCCAGCTTCCGCAAACATATTTGCAGTACCTTCTGTAGCGATTAATTTAAAACCTAACCTGTCGAATCTTCTCGCTAAGCTGGTGATCTTTTCTTTATCTTCATCTCTAACTGAAATAAAGATGGTTCCGTAGCTTGGAATATGCAAGTCGCTTGCTTCATATCCTTTATATAAAGCTTTAGCTAGATGAGTATCGCGGCCCATAACTGAACCAGATGATTTCATTTTAGAGTCAAATGTATTGTCACTGTTGTAGTTAATATAAGAAAATACTGGCATTTTCACATGGATAAAATCATTTACAGGCCATAGATTTTCTTCATAGCCTAATTCTGATAACTTCTTGCCAATTAATACTTCGGTAGCGCAAGCTGTAATATCTTGTCCTAAAGACTTAGACAGAAATGCGACATTATGGCCTGCATATGGCTTAATTTGCAATAAATAAAGCTGTTTACCTACTTTGAGATAATGCAAATTAAAAATACCGCGCATGTATAGCTTTTTAATCAGCTTGATAGAGTATGAAACCAATTTCTGTTGACTTTTAGGTGACAGGTTCTGAGGTTTAAAGACAGCAATTGAATCGGATGCATGAGAGCCTGTTTGTTCTAGATGTTCAATAATACCTGGAATAGTTACGGATTGACCATCAGAGATTGCTGTTACTTCATATTTGTTGCCTTCAATAAATCGCGATACTGAGATCTGATCCAGTTTATTTTCATTCAAATATTTAATTAAAGCTGGCTGATCATAAACGACTGCAGATTTTTGTTTGATTTCTTTACTCATCCCTCCAATAAGGATTGGGAAACCATATAATTTGATAAAATTATCAACTTCACTTAAATCAGTCGTTGTTAAGGATGGTACTCTTTTAACATCAAGATAATTATCTGAAAGCAGCTTATTAATTTTTTCTCGAGGATTAAGGGCTTCTCTCCCTAAAATATGTAATCCATTATCAATTAACTTTTGACTAAAGGCACTTACCTTTTTACCCGAAAATTGTAAAAGAACGTCCTTGATATTTTCCTTTTTAGCAATTGTGAGGATGTTTTCTATAGTAATGGGATCAAAGTAAACTCGATCTACATCTCGATAGCGAGCAGCGATTGATTCATCATTATTTGACAAAAGTACAGTGGTATATCCATTATTATGTAAAGTTTTGATTGAATGAGCTAACATATAATCGAACTCACTAGTTACTGAAACTTGGAGAGGTAAAATACCAATGATTAAAACTTTTTTGTCGTCTTTAAGATCCTTAACCTCATCTTGTACATCATAAGCACTGTAATACGCGTGTACATTTGGAGGATAGACTCCTGCACTTCCGTCAATTTCTAAAAAGCTGGGTTTAATATTTAAATCAATCAATCTTTCTTCAACTTTAGCTAAAGAACTATGCGTAATTTCAGAAATCAATGTATTTGAAAAGCCGCGCTTTTTAACCTCTAGAAGAAGCTTGCTGTCGGTAAGAGACTTCTCTTCTAGCTCCTGCACTAAACTGATGATATGTTGTAGTTTTTGATAATAAACGGGATGCAAAAAAACGACATTCTGTAAATCTGCGTATGATAAGCCTTTATAAATAGCTGCTAGAAGTCGAATTAGGTGTAGCTCATCAGGATGACGCAGATCATCTTTAATTTCATCATTTTCTTTAGCTACTTCTTTTTTAAAGACAGATAAAGAAAGATCAACATCGATAGTTGAAGCAAGTCCTTTTAAAAAAGCTGTTTCAAAATTTCGTCCTATTCCAATAGCTTCTCCACTAGCTTGCATTCTTTTACCTAAACGATAGTGATTATAACCTGATTCTGTTAAAGACCAATATGGCACTTTAACTGTAACGGTATCTAAAATTGGTTCAATGGCTGCGTTTAATCCAGAGGTTGGATCAATGATTTCATTTAAATGGAAACCAATCGCAACTTTAGCCACAATGTATCCTACACTGTAAAGTTCTGAGCGTTGAGCCCAAACCGCACTTCGAGTTAACCGTGGAGTTATAGAGAGGACCTTAGTTTGGATTTGCGTATCACGATGACGCACCGCAAAATGAATACTAAGAATTCCTACCGCATTTAAATTTTCAGCAATTTTCTTAACCGTTTGCCTTAATTCTTGAATTTGATCATTGTTTAAAGTCAAACTCGGCATTACTACGGAAGAGTCCCCCGAGTTAGTTGCAACAGGTTCAAGCGAATCTGCAAAATTAATAAAAACTAGATTACCTTCACTATCTCGAATAACATTTACAATTACTTCTTCCCAAGATGAAAGATCTTCAATTAAACGATAATGCTTCCAAGAAAAGTTTTCACTTTGATTTTCTGCTTTAAAATAAGCTATCAACTCTTCAGGAGTTGGAAATCCTAAATGCTCATTGTGAACATATTTATGATATTTAGTTACCATTATCGGAAAAGAGACGTCTTTAATGTTGAGAGTATTATTACTTAAATCATGAATAGCCGTATTAAGTTGCCAGGAGCGGTTAACTTCAACGCCAATTTTTTGCAAGAAATCAGTTCTTTTTTGTTGATTGCCCATCTGCAAAGTTTTCGAGTTCAGCGTTAGTAATTTGATTCCCATCTGTTGAAGAATGCCATCTTGCAGCAATTTATGAGCTACTTTTAAACCGGTAGTAGAACCATAAGCTGTCATAATCGCATCTGGCTCTTCCATTCGTAAGATTCTTTTAAAAAAATCTAAAGTCATTGGTTCAAGATAAACAGTTACATTAGGACGTTTATCTGTAGAAATGGTTGCTGGATTAGGATTAACAATTACAACTTGGATCCCCTCTTCAGTTAAAGCATCAATGGCATCAGTTGCTAACAAATCCATTTCTGCTACACTACCAATCAAAGTGGGACCCGAGCCAATTATCAATATTTTATCCAAATCGTTTTCTAAAGGCATTTAAATTACTCCATCATGTGTAAAAATTGATCAAATATTCCCACAGCGTCTAGACTACCTGGTGCCCCTTCAGGATTAAAAGCTGTCGCGATAATCTTTTGACTATCATTACAATATCCAGCAAGCAGATCACTGTGTAAATCGAAATATTCTTGATTCATATTCATTTGTATATTATCAGGGAACACTAATTTATCAATATCCATGGAAGTTTGCCAAATGGCATCAGAATTTTGTTCAATTACAGGATAATTTACCCCATCAAATTCTTCAGGTAAGTCTACTAATTCAAAATCTAGATAATCACTAAGAATTAAAAAGCCTAATCCAATTCCCAAGATAGGTAAATTACCGTAAAAGTAATCCAAAATTGGAGTTAATACAGAAGATAATTCGCGAGGTTTTCCAGGGCCATTAGAAATAATAATGCCATCTGGTCGCAAGTTTTCAATATCAGTCGAAGTTGCATTGTATGGCAATACAGTAACATTAACTTGTCTTAATGAAAGTTCTCGTAACATGGAATGTTTTAATCCAAGATCAATTACAGCGACTGTTTTGCCTACATTAGGAGCAGCATAGGCATTTTTAGTAGAAACATTCATTGACTTGTTCTTTGGTAGAACTAGAGCTTTAATTTGATCAAAGGCATGTTCATCATCAGTATCCATAATTGAGGCTTTGATAGTCTTTTCTTCTGATAGGCGATGAACTAAAGCTCGTGTATCTACATTAAAAATTCCAGGAATATTCTTTTCTTTTAAAAAAGAAGCTAAATCCTGAAAATTTTCACTATTTGAAACTTTTTTAGCTACATCATTGGCAATAATCCCTTTGACAGGGGGATCAATGCTTTCATAATCAATGGCATTAATACCTGTATTTCCAATCATAGGGGTGGTAAAAACTAAAATTTTACCTGCATTCGTGGGATCAGTTAAAGCCTCCTGATATCCATAATTAGCAGTTTGAATCGCGAGTTCACCTGTAGAAATAATTGTTGAACCTATTCCTTCTCCAGCGAAGGAACTTCCATCTTCAAGTATTAAATATCGTTTCATTTTGTCACTTGTTTTTTCTTAATTCAGAAAGTCTTTCTTCAAAAATATGAGGAGGATTTACTTGAAATTCCAACCATTCATGCGTAGTTGGCTGCTCAAATCCTAATACTTTTGCATGTAAAAACTGACCATTCCCTTTTAAAGTTTTTCTGGGACCATATAAAGGATCTCCAGCAACTGGATGGCCAATATAAGCCATATGAACACGGATTTGATGTGTCCGACCAGTTTCCAATTGGCACATAATTAAACTATAGCCTTTAAATTGTTCTAAAACTTTAAAATGAGTAATTGCATTCTTCCCATTTTCAACAACAGCCATCTTCTTACGATCATGAGGATTACGTCCAATAGGAGCATCAACTAATCCATCATCCTCACCAAAGTTACCGTGAACAATAGCCAAGTATTGTCTTTTATTAGTTTTATGAGCTAGTTGATCTTCTAAGGATTCTCTAGCCTTCGCATTTTTGGCAATCATCAAAAGACCGGAGGTATCCTTATCAATTCGATGGACAATTCCTGGCCGAAATCCTTCCAGACTATCGGCTAAGTTGCGGGTATGATATAAAAGTGCATTAACTAAAGTGTGATCGGGGTGGCCCGCTGAGGGATGCACAACCATCCCTTGAGGTTTATTGACCACAATCACATCCGCGTCTTCATATATGATATCTAAAGGAATATCTTCTGGTTCAATATTAAGAGGCTTAACTGCAGGTACACTTACAGAAATTTGATCATTTTCTTGTACTTTATAAGAAACCTTTTCTTTTTTAGAATTGACCAAAATATTTCCATCTTTAACTAATTCTTTTACTCTCGTACGCGATAAATCTGGAATTTTATCAGAGATATATTTATCCAGGCGCCCTTTTTCATCGTGTACTCTTAAATCATAACTATTTGCCATGGTTTTCTTCCTTGTCATCGAAAAATAATAAGTAAATAAAAATCAAAATAACACCAACTGTGATTGCAGAATCAGCAATATTAAAGATATTAAAGTTTACAAAGTCTAGCTGTAACATATCAACTACATACTTTAGATGCAAACGATCAATAAAGTTACCTACAATCCCACCTAAGACAAGTGCTAGGCCAGTATCAAACAAAGGATTTTTATACTTTTTATTAAACAAAAAATATGCGCAAACACCAATTGCAACAATGCTAATCACATAAAAAAGCCACATTTGTCCAGGTAAGATATTCCAGGCAGCACCATTATTTTGGAGATAGTTAAAGGAAAGAATTCCTGGAATAACTTGGTGAGTTTCACCAATTGCATAATTATTAACGATATATGTTTTTAAACCCTGATCTGCAATCACAACACATAGGGAAATTATTAAATATAAAAATTGCATATATTAGAATAAACCACTTATCTTTCCATCATTATCAACATCAATATCAAGTGCAGCGGGATGCTTAGGTAAACCAGGCATATCAAGTACATGTCCTGTAGTAACTACAATAAAGTGAGCACCATTTTTAAGATTGATTCCTTTTACATGAAGGGTAAAGTCAGTTGGTGCGCCAAGTTGCTTTTTATCATCACTGAAGGAGTATTGAGTTTTAGCAATAATTACTGGAAGCTTGTCTTTTCTTAAAGTTTCTAGTTCTTTGATTTGCTTTTCTGCCTTTTCGCTATATTCAACGTTTGATGCGTGATAAATATGACGAGCCACTTTTTCAATCTTAGTTTTTACATCATCATCTTCATTGTAAGTGGAAGTTAGATGCGCTTTTCCAGAATCCGCAAGGTCAACTACAGCTTGAGCAGCTTCAATGCCACCCTTTGAACCAGCATCATGATAGTTAACAATTTCTGCTTGAATACCTTGTGCTTCAACTAATTGTTTAAGTAAATCAAGTTCAGCGTCAGTGTCTGTAGTGAATCGATTGATTAAAACAATTACTGGCACATTGTAGGAGCGCATGTTATTCATATGACGTTCCAGGTTCTTAAAACCATCACGTAAAGCATCAAGATTTTCTTCATCTAAATCATCAGTTGACTTAAGTGATTGATACTTAAGAGCTCGTACAGTTGCAACTACTACACTTGCATCTGGAGTTTTATCAAGGTGCTTAGAAACAAAATCCATAAACTTTTGACCACCTAAATCACTACCAAAGCCAGCTTCAGTTAAAGTATAGTCACTTAAATGAAGTGCCAAGTTAGTAGCCATCACAGAATTGGCACCATGAGCAATATTAGCAAAAGGTCCTCCATGAACAAGGGCTGGAGTATGTTCAAGAGTTTGAACAAGGTTAGGTTTTAAAGCAGTTGATAAAAGGGCTGCAATTGCGCCTTCAAATCCAAGTTCTTTTACATAAACAGGTTTATCCTCTTTAGTATATCCAACCAGTATATCACCAATTCTAGCTTTTAAGTCATCAATATCAGTTGCCAAGCACAAGATAGCCATTAATTCATTAGCAACAGTAATAGCAAAGCTGGAGTTGTGTTCAATCCCATTAAATTTAGATCCCTCACCTACAGTAATCTTTCTTAAAGCACGATCGTTCACATCGATTCCGCGTTTAAGCAAAATACGGTCAGGATCAAGATTCAATTCATTGTCTTGATAAATGTAGTTGTCTACCAACGCAGCTAAAGTATCGATTGCTGCAGTTAAAGCATGCATGTCACCAGTAAAATGTAAGTTAATATCTTCCATAGGAATGATTTGGGCCATTCCTCCACCAGTGGCACCACCTTTTAATCCAAAAACGGGTCCCATTGAAGGTTCGCGCAAAGCAATCATTGTTTTCTTATGCAATTGATTATTAATCGCATCGCCTAACCCAATAGTAATGGTAGACTTTCCTTCTCCAGCTGGAGTTGGAGAAATTGAAGTAACAAGGATCAATTTGCCTAAATGTTTATTTTGACGTGCTTTCTTGATAGCTTTCCAGTTAATCTTTGCCTTATCGTAGCCATATAGTTCAAGATCGTCTTGGTTTAGACCAACGTGACTAGCAATTTCGGTAATAGGTAACTCTTTTGTTTCTTGTGCAATTTGAATATCTGATTTCATCGGTTGCGCGCCTCTTTCTTCTATAAAAGTAACAAAATATCTAGCAATTGATCTTTCACTTTAGAATTTAGGTCCCACCTTTTACAGTTTTCAAAATCTATTATAACAAAAAAGTTTTTAATTGCTGGGTATTAGAAAAATTAGTTAACGAAGTTCCACATCTCTTCATGATAAATTTCTTTCTAAGCAATTTATTTAAATCCTTATTTTAAATTTGCTATACTAGGTTTAATATCAGATTGAATTAAGGAGGATTTTCATGGAAGTCACTTTTAAAGGAAAAGAATGTCAATTGGTTGGTAATCCACCAAAAGTTGGCGAGAAAATGCCTGAGTTTACGGTTATTAACAAAAATGGTCAAAAGATAACCAATCAAGATCTTTTGGGTAAAACTACTCTCATTAGTGTAGTGCCTGATATCAATACTTCAGTTTGCAGCATTCAAACTAAGAAGTTTAATCAAACGATGGATCAATATCCTGATGTTAACTTTTTGACAGTATCCACCAATACGATTGAAGATCAACAAAAGTGGTGTGCAGCTGAAGGCGTGAAAAATATGCAATTAGTTTCTGATGAGGATCACTCATTTGGTAAAGCTACTGGTCTTTTGATTCCAGAGATGGGAATTCTTGCTCGCTCAGTTTGGGTTTTGGATAAAGATGGCATGATTATTTATCGTCAAATTGTTGATGAAATTACTGATGAACCAAATTATGCTGCTGCTCTTGAAGAATTAAAGTAAAATCTAGAGAAAAAAGCCTTATAATGTTAGGTATAACTAGCATCTAAGGCTTTTTTGTTAGAAATTTGGTGAAATAAATTGAAAGTATCATTTAACAAGGGATGCAAACTATTTTTCAAGAAACATCCCCAAGCAAAGAAAGTTGCTCAAGAAAAGATAGGCTTTGCAATTAAAAAAGAAGTTCAAACAGGGATGACAAAAGTTAAGTTAGCTACTAGAGGAAAGATTAATAACCTTCCCGGTTACGAAATGCGGCTTAATCTAGGTAAAATGGGGTCAGTTCGCATTGCATTCACAGTACATGACGAGCAAGCTGTGGTTTGGTATCTCTCAACTAGTTTACAAAAGAGCGAATTCAGTAAGGAACTTGAAAAGTCGTTAGCTTAATAAAAAAGATGTAGAACTTATTATTTTGATAAAGCCACTCTAGAAGTAGCTTTATTTTTTTCAATTCGAAGTAAATAATAAGTAGGATAATCCTGAAGTTTAATCTTATAAATACTAAACCACCAATATCTTTGAACCAGTTCAGGAGTATGAGAAATCTTAAGCTTTTTTCGATAAGGAAACTTAAGGTAGTTGAGAGTCCAATAAGAAGATAAATAAGTATAAATAAAGCAAATCCCAAAGAGCGCTCCAATAATGATAGCAGGCCAATTAATGGGTGTATTACTTTCATACATTAGAATCAAACTGATAAACAAAATGATAAAAAGCCAGCTATAGTAAATGATCCCCGCAGTTCCCAAAAAGATGAAATGTTTCTTTTTCATTGATTTCTCCTAATACCGAATCTTTACCTGTAAATTACTATGGTCGCTTGTATCATAAAGAGTCTTTAAATACAGCCGATATTCTGGATGTTGCTTGATTAAAGTTTGATAAGCACGGGTCCCATGAATTTTATTTAAATGAGCTGGCTTCATATGATTGTGACCAGTGTAAAAATTATAATTCATTCGACCAAATAATGTGCCCATTTCTCTAACTAAATCAATACTATTATGATTCTTACGTAGGTCACTTTGCATTAAATCAGCCGCAATACTTCCTAATTGCAAATTCTCCAAGTAATTATGAAAGTGAGCTAAAGTATAATCTTGCTTTTCTTCTTCAGTTAAGTAAGGCATCATATCAAAGGTTTTACGAATATAAGTAATATGGCGCGAATGCAATCTTACCACTCCATAGCCTTGGTCATTAGAACAAAAACTTGAAGTAACTACTTCTGTAGTTGGAGTCATATCTTGAGGTCCCATAATATTTTGGGCATGAATATGACCAGAAAAAACGAGTTTTACGTTATAACGGGCACACAATCTCCGCAATTCAGATGCATTATCGAGGACATATCCTTTATTTACTGCTGGATTGTGCGCATACAAATTATGATGCATGAAAATAATTGGTCGTAAATTGTTTTTAGAGGCCATCTTTAACTGATTCTCAATCCAATTTAATTGATCTTTATTAATTCGACCTCGGGTATGGGGAGCTTCAGTGGTTTCCTCTTTCCCATAATAATTAGAGTCAGCCAAAATTAATAAATATTGGGGGTTTAGCTGGACGCTGTAAGCCAGTGAGCTTCTATCTTTACTTTCTGCACAGCTATATGACTTATAAAAAATCGATTTCCAAAATGCTGGACTAATTTCTCCAGCATAGAATTGTTTTTTTCCACGGAATTCTCTAGCCCAACCATCAAAAATATCATGGTTTCCTGGTAAAACAAGTAACTTAGTATCTTTTAAAGGTTGAAATATTTCCGCAAATTTTTCTGCAGAAACCCGTTCCCCATTAAAAGTTACATCTCCAGTTACCACAATCGCAGCTGGCTTTTTTTCTTGAGCCATCTTTCTGAACGCCTTGAGTACTGTTTCTTGGTAATATAAATCCTTACCTTGACTAGTTTTTTGCATTCGAGAAAAAGCCTGTCCATTATCGTGGATGCTATCCGCAATCAAATGAGTATCTGAAATTACCCAAACTTCCGTATTTAACTCTTTTGTTAACATTTTATCTATTTGCCCAATATTGATAGAAATCTACACGTAAGTTACCATTGAACAATTTACGCTTTTTAGTAGCTTTTTTGCCAAAATATTTTTCAAAATTTGGATCTGCAGTTAAGTAATATTGACTAAAGTCAGTATATTTACCCAAGACTTCGCCCATTTGCTCATATAGTTCTTCTGCAGATTTCTTATCCTTTAATCGCTTACCATATGGAGGGTTGGCAATAATAATTCCATTTTCCAGATCAGTTGTAAAGTCCTTTACTGCAACTTGCTTAAAACGAATATCCTGTAAAACACCTGCATTATGAGCATTAAGCTTAGCAAATTCCAAAACGGATTGATCAATATCGCTTGCCCAAATTGGAGCCTCTAATGGCTTTACTTGTGCTTTTGCTTCTTCAAGCATTCTTGGATGGATACTTTTATCGAACCAATCAAAGTTATCAAAAGCAAATTTGCGCCAAGTTCCAGGAGCAATATTTTTAGCGATTAAGGCTGCTTCAATTGCTAACGTCCCTGATCCTGTCATCGGATCAATTAAGGGATGAGTTCCATTATAAGGAGTAAGCTTCAATAAACCTGCTGCGAAGTTTTCTTTCATGGGAGCTCCACCATGTTCAACACGATAGCCGCGCTTAAATAGACTTTCACCCGTAGTATCAAGTGAAATTCGAGCCTTGTCTTTATAAATATGAACATCAAGTGGATATTCACTACCAGTCTCTGGTAAAAAGCCACGACGATGATATTGATCCATCATTTTATCAACAATTGCTTTTTTAACAATTGATTGAACATCTGGTTCGGAATGGAGTTTTGACTTTACAGCTCGACCTTGAACAGGAAACTTGGCATCAACGGGCAATAACTTAGCCCAATCCATGTCATAAACTTCATTATATAATGTATCAAAATCTAAAGCCTTAAATTCTTTGAGCAGAATTTTAACTCTATCTGCAGTTCTAAGCCAAAGATTAGTTTTTACAATGTCTTCCTGAGTCCCTTCAAAAAAGACACGTCCATTTTCTGTCTGGGTTTTATAGCCTAAATTTTGTAATTCTTTAGCTACAACACTTTCAAACCCAGCACCCATTGTTGTATAAAGCTGATATTTTTCCATTTTTAAACACTCTTTTTCTTTTTCAATAAAAAAAGTTGAGCCTCAAAGAAGCTCAACTTTGCCAATGTGAATTTCTATAAGCCACGTTCTGTTCCAGTATTTTTGGCAAAAATACTTTCAGCAGCCATCTATCTTTATTACTAATTAAAGTAGTAACCCGACCTTTAGTTCATTTTCTTAGGTCGAAACGCCCCCACCAAATTTGGGTTGCACGCTCGCAGGGTTTACCTCGTTCCACCAAGACAGTTTCCCATCTTGCTACGTCACTGTGGCACTTTCAAGGATAGTCATGCATATCAAAGACTTAGCACTTTTTCCGCCGTGATACACTCTAAATGTATCCTCCAGCTTATTGAGCTGAATACGAACACTACAAACATCTCAGTTTGTGCGTGCGTGGACTTTCCTCAGCTTGCATAAAGCAAACCGCGACTGCTCAAAATTCACACCATCAATCATTATACCAGAACATATCACTTTTGTAATCCATAAACATGTTGTTCTAGATTATATACTTTACGTTCAAGTGTTGAAATTCTTTGAATAATTGCCATATTAGTAGAAATTTCGCCTTGATTTTCATCTTCAGTATTAAAAACAGGCTTTCTGCGTTTAGTTGGCGTGTAAGTTTTAACTTCTTCAGTTTCAGTTGCTGCCGTAGCGCTTTGTTTTTTAGCATCCATTAATTGACGCTGCAAAGTACCAATTTGTCCGTAAAGATCTTCAATAATTTGATGGAAGGTTTCATAATCGGAAATAACTTGATCCAAGTAGGCATCTACTTCATCAGGATCATATCCCTTTACTTTACTTCTAAATTGTTTTTTTAAAATATCTTGTGCAGATAGCTTAACATCATTTAAATTTGCCATTTAGTCTGACAACTCCTTTACATCCAACCTATATTTTAGCAAAAATAAAGCATGGGTAAAACTAAAAATACCACTTTAGTAAAACCTTTACTTTTGTAAATTACTAAAAATCATCCCGGCGGTGATTTTCTTGATATTCTTCAGCTACATCCTGTAAATCGTAAAAATCAATTAAATCTAAAGGATAATCTTTAGTTTCTTGATATTTTCTGATTAACTTATAATCAAATTTGGGCTTTCCGGGATGTTCGCTATCATAAACGAGCATAGCACGATCAGTATGACTAAGTAAAAAAGCTTGATAATTTCTAAGTTGATCTGGCGATTGATAAGAAGAATTGGAAGTTGAAGCAAAAAAGTCGACACTTTCTATTAAATTATAAAACTTGCTTTGATTACTTTCATTCCAACGATCTGCAAAATTTGTATAGGGTGTTAAAATTGAAACATGTACTGGATATTGATTTCGAAGTTCAATTCCGACTTCCGCACTCCATTGTTCCACTCCTAAGTTTGCTCCAGTAATTATCCAATCTAATTGACCTTCCTCAAGTAGATTGACTAAATGATTTTTTAGTGCATACTTGATTACTGCAATTTTAGGATCCTTATCACCAAAAACATTTAATTCATAACTTCGATATCCGCTAATCCAAAGTCTATGCATCCCTTTTAGCCCCCCTTTCCTTTATTTCAAAAAATATATCATTATTGTTATAATGCTACCAGGAGTGAAGTTGATGGTCAAATATCCAAGCGGCAGTATGGCTGCATTTAGAAAACCGAATAAACGTAAAATTAGAAAGTCTTATACTCACAAAAAAGGTGTAAACTTTTCTGATAGAGGTATGACACTTGAGCAACAAATCAATGAGTCGAATAAGTATTACCTTGAAGAAGAAATGGCGGTAGTTCATAAAAAACCAACACCCGTCCAAATTGTAAAGGTAGACTATCCTAAGCGATCTAAAGCGGTCATTAGGGAAGCGTATTTTAGACAAGCTTCCACTACTGACTATAATGGCGTTTATAAAGGATATTATCTTGATTTTGAAGCTAAGGAAACAAAAAATAAAACAAATTTTCCGTTAAAAAACTTTCATGAACATCAAATTTTTCACTTA
Organism: uncultured Lactobacillus sp.; assembly: GCA_947575965.1. Taxonomy (GTDB): domain Bacteria; phylum Bacillota; class Bacilli; order Lactobacillales; family Lactobacillaceae; genus Lactobacillus. Next base: position 50,099 of record CANPPJ010000002.1, read on the forward strand.
AATGCATGTTTGAAACAAAAAGGAATTTGTTTTACTATTATTGAATTCACAAGCTTGGAGCGTTATTTCGTTACACCAGCAAGTTTTGTAATTTCAGCGTGGCAAAAAAATAATAAAAGTTCAATGACGCTAAAAGAAATAGAAGATAATTCTTATGAAATTAGTAGTGGCTTTCGCCCTACTCTTCCATATCTTGAGGCAGTTGATCATTTTATTGCAGATAGGGAAATGAAGAATGGCAGAGAATAATTTAGATCCGAATCAAAATATGAAGCGTGAATCACGCAGAGACTATCATAATCGACGAAGGAGTAGTCGATTATGGGTAAAAATTATCAAATGGTTTTTCTTGATTGTACTTCTAGTGGTTGTATCTGGAATTGGGTTATTTGCTTATTATGCAAAGGATGCTCCTAATATCAGTCAAAATCAATTGCAAAGTGGAGGAACTTCAAGTTTGTACACTAATGATGGCAAATTCTTATTATCATTAGGTTCAGAAAAAAGAATTTATGTTAAAAATGATAAAATTCCGCAACAATTAAAAGATGCAATTGTTTCTGTAGAAGATAAACGCTTCTACAAAGATAAAATCGGTGTTGATCCAATCAGAATTGTAGGTTCAATGCTTACTAATGCTAAAAGTAATAGTATTGCTGCAGGTGGATCGACGATTACCCAACAATTAGTTAAATTAACAGTCTTTTCAACTGCTACTTCTCAAAGAACTCTTAAAAGAAAGGCTCAAGAAGCATGGCTTGCAATGAGAGTTCAACGAGAATTTAGCAAAGATCAAATCTTAGAATTTTATATTAACAAGGTTTATATGAATTATGGTAATTACGGGATGGGGACGGCCGCTAATTACTACTACAATAAACCCCTTAATAAGTTGGACTTAGCACAAACTGCTTTAATTGCTGGGATGCCAAATGCGCCAGTAGCATATGATCCTTATTTATATCCACAACAAGCTAAATATCGTAGAGATATTGTTTTAAAAACAATGCTTGAAAATCAAAAGATTACTAAAGCCCAATATAATCAAGCAGTTAATGAAAGTATTAAACATGGCTTACGTCCTCCTCACTCCAATAATGAGTCTAAAATTAGACAGATCGATGACCCATACATTAAAGAAGTTATCTCAGAAGTTAAAAAGAAGGGCTTTGATCCATATAATGACAATTTAAAGATTACGGTGAATATCGATCAAGATGCTCAAAACAAACTCTATGAATTAGCCAATAATGGTTCGGTACCTTTTACTAATGATAAAATGCAAATTGGTGCTACAGTGGTTGATCCAAATACTGGTCATGTTGTAGCGATTTTGGGTGGTCGTCATCTTCCCTCAGTTCAATTAGGATTAGACCGTGCTGTTCAAACTGGTCGTTCAACAGGGTCCTCTATTAAGCCAGTATTGGATTATGCACCGGCTATCCAATACTTAAATTGGTCTACTGCTAAAATGCTTGATGATAGTAGATATGTTTATCCAGGAACCAATATTCAATTGTATGACTGGGATAACAAGTATGATGGCATGATGACTATGCGTAAGGCCCTAGAGCAATCACGAAATGTACCAGCCGTTAAAACTTTGGCTAAAGTTGGTGTAGGCCGTGCTTCTCTTTTTGCCAGAAGAATGGGTATTGATGTTCCTGCAAATTCTGGATTATCAGTTGCTATTGGTGCCAATGCATCTAGTTTACAAATGGCTGGCGCATATGGAGCCTTTGCTACAATGGGTGTTTACCATAAGCCACAATTTGTTTCAAAGATTGAAACTCCAGATGGTTTATCTAGAAATTATGACTCTCCTGGTGTTCGTGTAATGAAGAAGTCTACTGCTTATATGATTACCGATATGCTTAAGGATGTAATTAAGTCGGGTTCCGGTACTCGAGCAAAAATTGATGGTTTATATCAAGCTGGTAAAACAGGTACAGTTAAATATTCTAATGAAGATTTAGTAAAATATCCGGCTTATAATTCAACTCCAAAAGATTCTTGGTTTGTTGGTTATACCAAGAGCTATGTAATGGGTGTTTGGACAGGATATGACAATTTGAAAGATGGAACAATTTCTGGAATTGGTCAGCAATCAGCGCAATTAATGTATCGAAGCATGATGTCCTATTTAATGCAAGATAAAGAAAACGTTGATTGGCAAAAACCAAATTCAGTGATTAGAGCACGTATTATAAATAATTCTAATCCTCCAGAGGTAGCTACAAGCAACCGTTCCTCAAGCTGGCAATTATTTGTTCGTGGACATGCACCAAGTGGTGTAAGTGATAATTCCGCAAATTATGATGAAGAAGATGAAGAAGCAGATACTAATAATCAAACTGCTAATGTAACTGCAAGTCGTGAGACTACGAGAGCTCGCAACAATAACGGTTCATTACGCCAATCAAGTTCTACTCAAAGTCGAATTGCTACAAGTTCTTCCTCTTCAAGTTCAGCAAGACAATCTTCAGCTGTGGCAAGCTCTAGTTCCTCTCGTACTACACAATCAAGTCGTTCAGAAGAAGATAATCAAAATGAAGATTAATAAAAAAGCATCTGAATTTATTCAGATGCTTTTTCTTTATAGATTTTACTCTTTAGGTGGTAAATAAGAATATGGATCATTTTTAGCTCGAGATGGCATTGTATATCTTCCAAAAAGGATCATTGCATGATGAGTTTTGATCCATCTATCTTCAGGCAATAGAGATTCTAAACGTTTTTCAACTTCGTGTGGCGTGGCTTTTTGATTTACGATATGGAATTTTTTAGAAATTCTTGATACGTGAGTATCGACAGCAATTGCAGGAACGCCGAATCCTTCAGCTAAAACTACATTAGCTGTCTTTTCTCCTACTCCTGGAAGCTCCATTAATTCTTTTTTACTTTTAGGGATGTTGCCGCCATATTTTTCAACTAAAATTTGAGCTGATTCTTTTAAATGTTTTGCTTTAGAATGATAGAGTCCAATTTGATGAATATCTGCTTCAATACGCTCAATACTGGTATTTGCTAAAGATTCGGCAGTTGGAAAATCCTGCATAAATTTGGGCATTACACGATTTACCATTTTATCAGTTGTTTGTGCACTCATTAAAACCGCACATAGGAGATGAAAATGATTATCCCAATTTAATTCCCCTTTAGCATTTGGATATAGTTGATCGATTCGATTTAGTATATCTAAGGCTTCTTCATCGCTTAATAGTTTATCACTCATTTTAACGCCCTCTTCTTAAGAAATTTTCAATATCCTCTTCTGTTCTTAAATTATGATTTTGCCAATTTAAAAGTATTCTATCTATATACTTTAAACTATAAACCTGGGATAATACAGCTTCTCTTAAGGCTAATTCAATCATTTTAGGAGAATAATGATCAATATTAATCCATGAAGCAAGTTCTTGCTTTTCAATTGGGCTTAAGTATCTTCCAAATTCAATCTCAAATCGCCGCGTAAGCTGATTAATTGGGCTATTGTTCAAATTATCAGTTATATCAGTAGAATCATGCTTATGTTTAATTAAAATATGTTGGTCTAAATATTCCTCAAGTTTATTATATAGCGGTCTCAAATTATATCTATTTCCAATTTTTCCGGAAGTATCTGTTACTTGTTCAAGGGTTAGTAAATTTTGATCAATTAATTGTTGGATTAAAGTTCCTACATCCCTAACAGAAAGATTAGTATTAGCTGCAAGTTTTTCATTAGAAGGAAAGAATTCCCCTCTTTGGCTGAACGCCTCCAATTGGATGAGAAGGATTAATTGTGCATCGCTAATTTGCAGCTGAGAATAATAAGCGATTAAGCCATTAGGCAAAGTTGTAAAACCTAATTCACGATAATTATTGTAATTCACGCTAAAAACCCCTTTAAAAAAAGTTGAACTATTGTCTAGTCCAACTTTTTTATATATTCATGTTTTAGAAAACAATTAAGGTTGCATTCTGTTGATTAATCTTGGGAATGGGATAGCTTCACGGATATGATCAAGCTTACAAATCCAAGCAATAGTACGTTCAAATCCCATACCAAATCCAGAGTGAGGTACACCACCAAATTTACGTAAGTCAAGATACCATTGGTAGTCTTCTAAGTTAAGACCTGCATCTTCAATTTGTTGCTTCAAAACTTCATAGTTACCTTCACGTTCTGATCCACCGAAGATTTCACCATATCCTTCTGGAGCAATCACGTCTGCACACAAATATTCCTTAGGATTGTCAGGATTCTTCTTCATGTAGAATGGCTTAATAGAAGTTGGATAATTCATAATAAAGACTGGACGATCATATTGTTCTGAAATGTAGCCTTCATCTGGAGCACCAAAATCGTCGCCCCACTTAATATCTCTACCAGCTTCTTGAAGCATTTTAATTGCATCGTCGTATGAAAGACGAGTGAAGTTACCTTCAGTAGTTGGACGAAGTTCTTCAGGATCTCTACCTAAAAGTTTAAGTTCATATTTGTTGTTTTCAAGAACTTGCTTAACCATGTATGCCAAATATCTTTCTTGAAGGTCTAATGATTCATCTTGGTGCATCCATGCCATTTCTGGTTCCATCATCCAGAATTCAGTCATGTGACGGCGACCTTTTGATTCTTCTGCTCTAAATGTTGGACCAAAAGTAAAGATCTTGCCGTAAGCCATAGCACCAGCTTCACCGTAAAGTTGACCTGATTGTGATAAGTAGGCATCATTCTTGAAGTAGTCTACATGGAATAATTGGGTAGTACCTTCTGGAGCTGAATGCATAAAAATAGGCGCATCAAACTTGATGAAACCTTCCTTTTCGAAGAAATCAACAGTTGCTTTAAACATGGTGTTTCTAATTTGCATAATTGCAAAAGGACGACGACTTCTTAACCATAAATGACGGTGGTCAAGAAGGAAATCAACACCGTGTTCCTTGTTACCAATTGGGTAGTCTTCATTGTTAGATACAACTTTTAAATCAGTAATTTGAATTTCGTAACCAAACTTTGAACGTTGGTCTTCATGCACTGTACCTGTAATATAAAAGCTTGCTTCTTGGTGTAATGATTTTGCTTGCTTAAATACTTCATCGGAAACGTCATTTTTACGAACTACCCCTTGGAAAAATGCGGTTCCATCACGTAATTGCAAGAAAATAATTTTACCACTTGAACGTTTATCTGTTAGCCAAACATGCATTTTTACTTCTTCATCGACATGTTTGGAACTATCTTTGATTGAAATTAATTCTGTCATAATTTTCCTATCCACCTTCATCAATTTACTTAACTAATCATACCAAAGATTCTATAAATTAGCGACTTCAGATATTTCATTTCCGGTTTTAAATTCATATAAAGTATAACTATAATCATTATTTTTGTTTTGAGAAGTCACTTCCCAAACGGCTTTACCTTTATACCAACCTAAATTAACCTCTGAAATTTTCTGATTTGAATGTAATCTTTCAAATTCACTGCGAATTTTATTTTCACTGACACCTTTTTTCTCAGGCATCAAATAAGCCCTTTTAGACTTAGGAAGATAAATAAAATAATATGATTGTCCTTTGCTACTGGTACCTTTAAGAGAATAGCTACTTACTCCTCTATCTAAATGATAATATGTATCAATATTTCTAATAGGAGTCTTCTGATTTGCTAGTTTGGTAATTTCACGATCATTATTACGTGATTGAGAACCAGCACCATAAAAGATAGCTACACTAGCAATATAAATAGCAATTATAATACCAATTACCCAAATAACAAATTTAATGGTCTGTCTTGTGTCGTCTCTGATCATAATTTTCTAGTTTCTTATGTAATTCCTTTAGATTAAATTTCTCAACTTTTACTGGAATAGTACTTAAAAATGCCGATCCATAATTTTTAGTCCAAAGTCTGGAATCTAAAACAACAAATTGTCCGTGATCATTTTCTCCTCGAATTAGTCTTCCCATTCCTTGTCTAAACTTAATAATAGCTCGAGGAAGGGTATCTTTTTCAAAAACATTTATCCCTTTATTTTCTAGTTTTCTTTGTCTTAATCGTACTTCAGGCTGATCTGGGGATTCAAATGGAATTTTAGAAATGATCACTGTATCAATTCCACAATTATGAAAATCGATACCCTCCCAAAAACTATCAGCTCCTAGTATAATGGCCTTTTTAGCAATTGCAAATCTTTTTGCAATCCGATTATTCGATCCCGATAATCCTTGGGCTAGAATTTCAAAATCTTTAAGCTCTGGAGCATTCATAATGTTTAAGAATACATCATGAATTTTATCTAGGTTAGTCATTAATACTAAAACATGATTTTTGGTTGAAATATCGTTTAATAAAATGCTCTCTAACATCTTATCATGAGCTTCTTCATCTACACTCGGCATGTCTTTAACACTGAGCACTTCGAGGTGCTTTTTAATATCAAACGTACTATTACCAATGTAGGTTTGGGGATGCAGATCAGAGAGAGATAATTGGTTAATTGTAAAGTCAAAGTTATGATCACTAGTTAAAGTAGCACTGATAAACAAAATATGATCAAAACGTTGATAAATTTGCTTAAGTTCATGACTGATATCTAATTTTAGCCAACTTAGATTAGTACTCAATGGATCATCAGGATTAGTAATGATCAGTACAAATCCTTCATCCATCAATTTATTTTCATCAGAAATAATATCAGCTAATTGATAACATTTTTCCATATAATAGTCTAAATGATCAATCTGATCAGTAAGATCGCTGAGTAATTCATCAGTTGCTGCTAGATTCTGGGAATTATACAGTTGAAATAGTAGCTGATTAGTATTTTGACGGACTTGTTCTAATTTCCTTTCAAATTCCTCTAGACTAGTAATAAATGCGCCATTTTTAGGGAATAAATTAGCTCCTTCAAAACTAAGTTGCAAACTACCATTTGGTAAATAATTTTCACCCGTTGCAAATTCCTTTTGTTTATATAAAGCTTGCTGCAATCTATTAATAACCTGAATTAACTCTAAAATGTCTGGATCTAGATTTTTCAATAAAAAATTAAGCTGAACATCATTATTTGCAATCTCTTTCACACTATCATCTTTATAATAGAGCAAATTTCTTAAATGACTTAGTACCCCCCACAGTGATTCAAAATGTAAAGCATTATTGCGAGAAGTAGTAACATTATCCGCAAATCGATGAGCTTCATCAATAACTAGATAAGGATTTTGTCCCCAGATACTATCGTTATAGTGGTTAGCCAAATAAGAATGATTTGTTACGAGAATATCTGCTTGTTCTTGCTTTTGACGAGCTAGGTTCCAAAAATCCACTTCTGCAAAATTGCTACCTACTCGTGCATCCCCTGGATGTTGAATTTGACTGAACAAAGGAGCCTTATAATTAGTTAATTGTAATTCATCCAAATCACCAGTTTTAGTTTGAGTTAACCATACCAAAATTTGCATTTGCAAGACTAATGTAGGCTTATTTGGACTTGATTGAAAAAGACTCTGTACAAAGCCATCCAGGTCTAAATAATGACTACTTGCCTTAACTACTTCTGCTGTTAGATCCAAATTAGTGATTTTAAGCATTTGAGGTATTTCTCGGGTCAAGATTTGATCTTGGAGGACTTTAGTTGGTGTAGAAATCACCAGTTTTCGGCTTGAATACAGTTGGTAAGCATAGCTGAATAAATAAGAAAAAGTTTTACCTGTCCCATTTGGAGATTCTACTAGCATTGCCCGCTCATTAGGGTTTACCACAAAATAATGAATATGATCGATTAATTCCACTTGAGCTTTTCGATAATTGATTTTTCCTTTAAAAAGTCTACGTTTAGCAGTATTTTCAATTGGAAATTTGTGATCTTCTCCATTACTTGCTATATTATGAGTTTGTTTTTGCAAAATAATATTACGTACTTGCATGTATTCCTTAGGCAGTGGGCGTTTTGTTTTTCGTAAAGTATCTGCAATCTCTGTAAAAATCCAAGAAGTATCTCGAACTAATCCATGTGAAAGAGAACTCAAGGTATTTAGGGTGGCTTGGGGAAGTTGCTCTAATCTTTTAATATCATCAATTAATAAAACCGCTGTTCCATAAGCATCTGAATCAGCTTTGTGAGGATTGAGATGCTTAATTTTTAATCGACTAGTTAAGTCACTTAACTTATACGATGGCAATGTTGGAAATGCAATTTTGGTTAACTCTACCGTATCAATTGCTTTATTTGTTAAAGATTCATAGCCATGCTGCATAAGCTCATAATTTAAAAATGGAAAATCAAATTCTACATTATGGGCTACAAAAACCGTATCCTTCAAGATTTCAATAACTTTAGGAGCATAATATGAAAAATCTTTCTCATTGGCAACATCATCATTACTGATCCCTGTCAAGTTTTGGACAGAAAGAGGTATTTCTCGATGAGGGTTAATCATAAAAGAATAAGTTTTAACAACTTCCATGTCCTTCACAATCGCGCATCCAAACTGAATAATATGATTGTTATCGCTACGACTGGTTCCGGTCGTTTCTAAGTCAACGACTGCAAATGTATTATTTTTAAAAATATGACTCATCTTATTAGCCTCCTTTCTTTTTTACTATATTCTATTTAACTTCTACTACTTTTTTGGCGTCAAGCAAAATTAAATATTTATTTTTAACTTTTTGATTACTGAAACTATTTAAAGCTTGTTCATATAGGCGAAGTTGTCCTGTATACTTTTGTTTAATTTTATCAATTGCTAAATCAAGATGGCGTTTATCAATGTGATCTGTCTTGTAATCAAATAAAATAATGCCATCTTTATCTATATAATAACCATCAATTGTACCATGAACTAAGATCTTCGCATTTGGATCGCTAAAGTTTTCAAAAAGTTGACTAGCTGAAATTAGACTAGAAAAATCAACTTCTCGTTTTAGATTTTGGGGATGTTCAATAAACTTTTGAACAAAATCGCTATGAGTAAACCATTCAATTTGATCTTTATGCAAGCTAGGAACAATATCTGGATTGAGTTTCTTTCTTAAAATTAGTTCTTCGATCTCGTTATCTAGCTGTTGTTCATCGCGAGATCCCGCATAATCATAATATTGCAAAATTAAGTGAGTCGCAGTTCCAATTTCTGCACCAGTAAATTTAGTATCAAATAAAAAGTTGGGTTTAGTATCAATCGGTTGCAAGTAACGATTGGTTGATGGCAGAACACGGGAATTCTCTAATTCGGTTTCTACTGGATCATTAAATGCTCGTTTAATTTCAGAAACAGCTTGATAAGCAGTTGTACGACTAGCATCTTTAAAAGAGTAATTGAAGTTATATAGCTTCTTAGTTGTATTCAATAATAAATCAGATTGCACTGAATCTTCTGCTTTTTCTGGTTGCTTAATTTCCACTGTATCCTCATCTTTGTGTTCAATATAAAGCATGTCACCTTTTTCATCAATTGCATGAGTAATTTCAGAAATTTTTTGACTCAGGTGTTGATCAAAATTAAGTGCCGGTCCCATGAACTCTAATGAACTTTGACTATTAAGCTTAAGATTTAAAGGTAAGTGATGAGATGAATCGAGATTATTACTCCATCCTGAGACCTTTTTATCAAAATTATCAATATCAGCTACAATAATTAACTTTTGTTTTGCACGAGTTAAAGCCACGTATAAGATTCGCGCTTCTTCTTCTAGTAATTGACTCTGTTTTTCCAAGTTACCAACAGATTTAATTAAAGTATCAATAAAATATTTTGGCTCCCGAATGGTTAATCCTACATCATCGGAATTAATGATATATTTACGACTTAAATCTTGCATTTGATATTTACGTTGCGCACCTAAATAGAATACAATTGGAAATTCAAGTCCCTTTGAATGGTGAATCGTCATTAAATTAACGGCATTTCCAGCTTCTTTGGTAAGAAGTGGCTGAGCTAAGTCTTTTTGACTTCTTCTAATTCGCTCAATAAAATTGATGAACTGATACAAACCTTTAAAACCAGCACTTTCGTACGAGTTTGCCCTTTCATATAAAGCTTCTAGATTAACTCGTCTTTGTTCTCCATTTGGAAGTGACGTCATAATTTCAAGTAAATTTGTTTTTTCATAAATACTCCAAATTAACTCTGAAATTCTACTATTAGTAGCAATTTCCCGCAACTCTTCCAATTGATTTAAAAAGTTTTTCACACGTCGGCTTAATTCGTCTTGATGAGTGACATAAGAAGACAAGGCATTATAAAAACCGCTATTTTTGCTATTAATTCTTATTTTAGCTAAATCAGTTTCTTTAAAATTAAATAATGGAGATCTGAGAACGGTTACTAAAGGAATATCTTGATCAGGATTATCAATAATCTTTAGGTGGTTCATAATTACTGTTAATTCAAAAGTTTGGAAGTAATTATCTGCATCTGTCACATAGAGAGGGATGCCGTTTTTGGCAAAAGATTGCATAATATCTAAATTACTAGTTTTACTTCTAGTTAAGATAGCAATATCACTATATTTAAGTGGTCGAGTTTGTCCTAATTTAGGATCATAAACTTGAAGATTTTCTTTTTTAAATTGATTAATACGATCGATGACCATGTTTATTTCTGAATAATCATCCTCAAAATCTTCTTGAGTGTTGTATTTTTCACTTTTATGGTAAATAATTTCGCTACTTTTTGCTAAAGAGTCAGGATAATAACTTGCTCCAAAAATTAATTGTGCTTCCTCTTGGTAGTCAATTCCGCCAAAGTCCTTAGTCATAATCGTATTAAAGATTTGATTAACAGTTTTAGTGACAGGTTTAGTTGATCGAAAGTTATCAGAAAGTAAAATTCGTTCCTTATTAGGATTAGCTTTATTACCAAAATCATTATATTTTTCTAGAAACAGACTTGGCTCAGCTTGTCTAAAACCATAGATGGACTGCTTTACATCCCCGACCATAAAAATATGGTTATTCGTATTTTTAAGAGATTGGATAATACTTTCTTGAAGTGCATTTATATCTTGATACTCATCAATTAAGATCTCTTTGAATTTGTTCTGATAAAATTCTCTAGCTAAATGAGAATTAGAAGTATCCTGACTTAGAATTTGATAAGCAAGTTGCTCCATATCATTATAATCAATCATATTCTCTTCGCGTTTTAATTCATTAAAATGATCGATTAGGGATATTTCGACATTACTAATGACTTTCATCAACTCGTAGCCTTTTTTCATTTCCGCAATTTGCTCAGATTCTTCAACTACAAAGAAAGCTGCATAGAGTTTCATTATTTGGTCTTTGAAATTAGATTTAAAACTAGCAGCTTCTTCTTTAAGTGCCACTAAATCTTCATCCCAATTTTTTCCTTTTTGAAAAATGGTATTAAAGGAAAAAGCTTTGATTAAAGTTCTTAAAATATTGTAGGATTCATCATCCTTAATCGCTTTAATTAAACGATCTAAACTTTCTTTACAATTCAAAAGCCAACCTCTGATTTTTTGCAATTCTTTAGTTTCGATTGAATTAGAATTTAAAAGCTGATCAGCTTTTTGTTGATAAAAGGTCAAAATAGATAGTAAATATGGCTTAATATTATTTTGCCATAAGGCTGAATCTACAATATTTTCCTTAATATCATAGCTCGCACTTAAACTTCTCAACCACTGACGATAGTTAGGCTTAGCCATCGCAAAATTATAAAGATCTAAGAGTAAATCTCGAGCTGAATCTACATCCCGATCCCCCGCAAAATTATCATAGAAGGAAATAAAATCTTGATTGTCATTTTCCAAGTATTCTCCTTCAATATCATGAAGTGCGCGTTCTTTTAGAATTTCTGTTTGAGTTTCATCAGTTAAAATACTAAAGCTCGGATCAAGATCTACCGTGTAGTAAAAACGGCGAATGACATCTAAGCAAAATGAATCAATAGTAGAGATATTTGCAGTATCTACTAAGTTCAATTGCCTTCTCAAATAATTGCGTTTTTTGGGATTTTTTTGCAGTTCTTTGCGCAATTCCTGCTTGATTCGTTCTTTCATTTCTTCTGCAGCCGCTTTGGTAAAGGTGACTACTAAAAGTTCATCTACACCGGTTCCATTAATGACTTTTTTTAGTACCCTTTGAACTAATACTGTGGTTTTCCCACTTCCTGCGGAAGCTGAGACCAAAATATCTTTATCTTGGTCATTAATCGCCTTTAATTGTTCATTAGTAAAAGGCATATTATTCCTTCTTTCCTAATTTTTCTTTGATTCGAGTTAAAAGTTTCTTTTTATCAATAGAGCTAATCTCGTGATATTGGTTATTAAGCATGGCATCAAAAAAGAAAATATCTCGATAAAATGAATAAGTAAGAGCAGATTCTGTTTTTCCAAATTTAAATGGATTAAGGTCAATACTTCCTGACAAAATGTTACTTGAGGCTTGTTTAATGAGATATTCATCATAAGCTAAAATAAGTTCTAACTCTTCTTCATTAAAGTTAGTCTTAGAACGGCCAAAACTGATTTCCCCACTTGAAATAGTTCTTATATTTTTGTACAAATCCGAGTTGGTTTTTGCGTTTTCTAGCATTGGATCAGCTTTTTTAAGTAAATCAGGATCATTATTTATTAAGCCGTTATACATTAATTCAGGTTTGCTATCTAATTTGGTTTCATTTAAATCAAAAGTGGAAGTAATAATCTCTTTTTTATTTAAGCGCTCAAGTTTACGTGTAACAGTTTGATAAAAGGCGCCCAATAATGCCATTTTATCTTGTCCCGCAAAAAATTGCGGATTTTGATAAAGTACATCTAAATATGAGACCATTTGAAGAGATAGACCATGGTAGAACTTTGCTAAGTTGAAGTTCTTGTTTGAAGACTTATAGTCAATGACTTGAGCCATGATTTCTTCATTATTAATTGGCGCCAAATCAACTCGATCGATTTTTCCTCTAAGTTTTACTTGATGTTTTCCTTCAAGATCAGGTAAGGGAAAGACCAATCCGTTTAATTTTTCACTATTACCAAAGCTTAACTCAGAATATTTGGCCCTAAATGGTGTCTTCTTCAATGAGCTGCGCCAATTATAGGCAACCTTTGAAGTAGTATGATCTAAACACTTAAATAAATACTTGTTGAAAGGATCATTCATTAATTGGGCGTATCTACCCTCTTCACTCATTCTTTCTCTAGCTAAAGCTAATAATTTTTCCAACTCTAGATCATTTAAATTTGCTAAATCTAAATGCTTTTCATTTAGTTCTTTTACTAAACGATCAAAAGTTTCATGGAAATAATTACCGGCTTGAATAATATCTAGCTCACTTTCAAAACGTTTATTTAGTCGAAGACCATATTTTAAGAAGTACTCATACGAATTTTGATAATAAGTTTCAAGTTGAGAAACCGATGAATTTAAATCTTGACCATACAATTCTTGCGCTAACTCTGGGCCGATATCTTCTGGCTGATTATCAAATTCAGTCGCATCAATAACGGCATCGGTTCTTTCTGGATCCTTTTCCTTGGTAAGATTTAACAAATCTTTATATAAAGAACTAGGATGAATAGATTCAAGATAAGATAGGTATCCTAAGCTAGCTCGCGGATTAGTGATAAAAGATAAAGTGTCTTGAATGGTACTTGGCAGATCATGCTGAGCAAGTTCAGGAGCCCCAGCCTTTTTTAAGCGCTCATAATAAATTGAAGGTTCAAGTTGTTCATTAGAAGTATTGATTACAGGATAAGACAAATAGATTTGATCTTCAGCCAGAGCTAATGACAAGCCAAACTGATAATTTTGATCAAGATTATTTAATTCTTGGCTGTCTTCTAAATATGAATCATCATTGAAATCTTGTCTGATTTGAAGGAGATTCTCACTACTTAAAAAGCTGGGTGATTTTTGAATTGAAGGAAGATTTCCGCTTGTAGCTCCAATGATAAATACCTGCTTGTAGCCACTAGCTTGTACCATCCCCATTTCAGAAATATTTACAGCGTCCAGAGTTGAAGGAATTTGAGAAAATGTTGCTTCCCTAAAACCGCTAATTAACATATTGAAAAATTCGCTAACATCAAATTCATCTGAATTAATTAAAAGATAGTCATGCAAAAGTGTACTTAGTAAATTCCATACTTGCTCCGGTTGTTGTGCTTGTTGTAAATCGCCCTTTTCGTTTGCCTTATCACGCCAATTTTCAAGTTGCTGCGCCACACCATTATTAACTAAGAAATTGAAGAAAACAGTAATGGCTTTTTGACTATCTTTTTCTTTTTGAATTTTATTAAGCAAATTTGTTACTTCATCAATTGTAAATTCACGTAGTCTTTCAATTTTTGCAATTTCATCTGCCATCTTATCAAGCTTAATTACATCGGCATCTACAAAGTTAGAGAAATCTTTTTTCCACAAAGTATGATTAATACCATGGGCTAAAACAAAGTTTTCCAATTCATCAACATCATGCATGTAACTGGCTTCGTCTTGGTACCATGAAGGAATGAAGAGACGCGTTTTTAAAAGAGAAAGAAGATTTGTGGTTTGGTAGGGATGCTTGAGTAAATTAGCTATATTTTCAATCAAAATAACTAAAGGATGATATTTCATTTCTTTTTGTAAATCATTGAAAAATGGAATATCGTTTTGCTTTAGAATTGGCGTTAAATACGTCTCATATTCATGCAAATTTGGTGCTAAAATCAAAAAATCGTTATAACGATAATTACGCAATGCTACTTGTTGGTAAATCGTGTGCGCCACGAAATAAGCCTCCGCATAGCGTGAATCGGCTTTAACTAATTGAACTTGATTTAAATTATCGTTATTTGGGACTGCTTCAGTCCAAAAACTGTTTAGTTGCTCTTTAGCAGAAGGATTTGTTGATAGGTCTTCAGCTTGAGTTTCATATTCAATATTTTGTTTATCTAAATAATTAGTTATCCGCTTAATTGTTTGCTGAATAACGTAATCGTATTCCCCTGCCTCACAGTCTGGATTAAGATCTCCAAGTTTTGTTTTGAAGGCTAAAGTAACATTTCTAGCATTTTTTAATAATAACTCTACTGTTAAGAGCTCTTGCAAGGAAAAATGTGAAAAATTGGTAAAGTAAAAACTCTTTTTACTTAGGTCAGTTTTAGCTAAAAGTTCATTAAGTTGTAATTGAACCTCATTCTTTGTTGAGAATTTACCCGCAATTTCACTTAAAAATACTTCATAAATAATTTTTAGATCATGAAT
Organism: uncultured Lactobacillus sp.; assembly: GCA_947575965.1. Lineage (GTDB taxonomy): Bacteria > Bacillota > Bacilli > Lactobacillales > Lactobacillaceae > Lactobacillus. The sequence continues at coordinate 65,302 of CANPPJ010000002.1, forward strand.
CTTATTTTTAGTTTCAAGATCTAAATTTTCTTCTTCAATGTCATCTAAATCTAAGTTGCTATCATAGATTTTTAAAATATTAGTGTAAATATCTTTAACTAGACCTGGGTTGATATTAGTTTGCTTAAACAAGGTTAGTTCATCCTTATGTTGCCTAATAATTTTTTCTAAAAGCATAGCACTTGCTGCATCATCTAAAGTAGTAGCCAGACCACGTTCTGCATCCTTTAAAAAATACCAAGCTAATCGAGAAAAAGATAGAATCTGTAAATTCTTAACAGAAGCTTCAGATTTATTTTGATTGATAGCAAGTTTACTTATTGCTTTAACTTCTGTGGTAAACTTAATATGATTAGGGACAATGATGAATGTTTCGTATTCTGGATTTTTTTGGTAGTTTTCAACTGCTTCTTCCAGAATTTTTTCTTGTAATGGATCGGTTTGCCGACCTGTAAGAATTTTGATCATTTGTTCGTAACTCCTTACTTTAATTTTATCATAGGTATGGATACTTAATTTATAAATCTCACTTAAGGATGGTAAAAATGAAAAGTAGTTTTTTAGCGCATGGAAAAGTTATTTTAATTGGAGAACATTCTGTAGTTTACGGTTATGATGCTTTAGCTATGCCAATTACCGCACTTCACATTAAAACAACTGTTGATGAAACTGACGGTCTAGTTTATATGAATACAGCTCATTACCACGGACCTTTATTTGATGCACCTGCTAATTATGATGGCTTAAAATATGTTGTCAAGACAATGATGGATAAAGCAAGTAGCACAGATAACGTTAAAATTACTTATACCGGTGAAATCCCAATGGAACGTGGATTTGGATCAAGTGCCACTGTCGCCTTGGGCACAGTTAAAGCTATGGATAATTATTATAAGCTGAATTTATCCAATAGTGAAATTATGGATATTACTAATCATGCAGAAATGATTAACCATGGAAAAGCTTCAGGACTTGATGCAGCAACCGTTAGTTCTGATTATTTGGTGTTTTTTAATAAAGAAATTGGTCCTCAAAAATTACAGGCAAAATTGGGGGCTACCCTTTTAATTATGGATACGGGAGAATTGGGCAACACCAAGGAAGCTGTAACTATGGTTCGTCACCAACTTGACGAATCAGTAGAAGCTAATAAAAAGATTGAAAGACTTGGTAAACTGGCTGATAATTTCAAAGCTGCATGGATAAAGCAAGATAAGAAAACGGCCGGAAAAATTTTTAATGATGCCGAAGAGATTCTTGCTTCTTTTGGACTTGCTACTGACAAAATAGATCAGCTTAAGACCATTGCCTTAGCAAATGGTGCCCTTGGTTTTAAGTTTTCAGGTGGTGGTTTAGGTGGTATTGTAATTGCCATTTGTGATAATCGTGAGATTGCTCAGCAAATTGCTGACAAAAGTAAAGATTTAATCTCTAATTACTGGATTGAGGAAGTTTAATGAAAAAGATTGCACGTGCACATACTAATATTGCTCTAATCAAGTATTGGGGGAAAGCTGATGCAAAATTACGTCTACCTTTAATGTCAAGTTTATCAATGACCTTAGATAAATTCTATTCAGATACTTATTTAGAAAAAACTGACGGACCTAATACATTTATTTTAAATGGAGAGCTTCAAAGTAATTCTACTAAAGATAGAGTTTTTAAGTATTTAGAACTTTTGAAGAATAAATACGGGATCACCGATAATTTAATCGTTAACTCTATCAACCATGTTCCTACTGCCGCAGGACTAGCTTCATCAAGCTCTGCTTTTGCCGCTTTGGCAGCTGCGTTTTGCAATTATTATGAACTTGATCTTTCCAAAAAAGAACTTTCTCGTTTAGCTCGGCTTGGATCTGGATCTGCCAGTCGGTCAATCTATGGCGGTTTTGCCGTTTGGAATAAAGGAACTAGCGATGAGTCTTCTTATGCTTATGCTTTAGATGAGCATCCCCAGCTGGATCTCCATCTGATTGCAGTTGAATTAAATGCTCAACCTAAAAAGCTATCTTCTACTAAAGGGATGCAGCTGGCTCAAACTTCTCCTTTCTTTAAACCGTGGATTGATCGTAATGACCTGGAATTAAAAGATATGGAATCCGCAATTCAAGCTGATGACTTTACTAAGTTGGGAAGTTTAGCTGAATTAAATGCTAGTGAAATGCATGCTATCAATTCAACTGCCGTTCCAGGCTTTACTTATTTTGAACCTGATACTATCAAAGCCGTTAAATTAGTCCAAAATCTGCGCGAGCAAGGAATTGAGTGCTATTATACTATTGATGCTGGTCCCAATGTAAAAGTATTATGCCAATTAAGAAATATAAAAAATATCGTCAAAGCCTTTGAGACTAGTTTTAATAATGTTAATATAGTTGTTGCAAGTTTTGGATCGGGTATTAGTTACCTAGATCGTTGAACTATTTAGAGCTTAATTAGATTAGAGGATTAAAATCTTTTGATAACAGAAAAAGCACCCGGAAAATTATACATTGCCGGCGAATATGCAGTTTTAGAACAGGACTGCCCTGCCATTTTAGTAGCAGTTAATCAATTTGTAAGAGTTTCAATTACTAAAAGTAAAACTAGTACCGGCTTAATTCACTCAAAGCAATATTCCCAAGATTCGATTCATTGGGTACGTCAAGGATTAAAAATGGTTATTGATAACCGCGATAATCCATTTGAATACATTTTATCGGCAATTTCTTTTACTGAGCGTTTTTGTATTGAGCAAAATATAAAAATGAACGTTTATGATTTACACGTTAATTCTGACTTGGATTCAGCCGACGGAAAAAAGTACGGCTTAGGTTCAAGTGCCGCCGTCACAGTTGCTACCGTAAAAGCTATCTTACGCTTTTATGGGGTTAAATTTACTAATGAGTTAGTTTATAAACTGTCTGCTATTTCTCACTACTCCGTTCAAGGTAATGGGTCTGCTGGTGATATCGCAGCTAGTGTTTATGGTGGCTGGCTCGCTTATCAAACTTTTGACAAAAAATGGTTAGAAAATGAACTTGAGAAAAAGAGTTTGTCTGAAGTGGTGAATGAAGCTTGGCCAGGATTGAAGATTGAATTGCTTACCCCTCCTGAAGGGATGAAATTAATGATCGGCTGGAGTCAAAAACCTGCTTCTACTTCTCGTTTAGTTGATGAAACTAATGCTAATAAGGCAGCTTTAAATGATGAATATCAAGCTTTCCTAACTAAATCCAGAGAATGTGTTTTAAAAATGGTAGATGGTTTTGAAAATAATGATATTCCAGCTATCCAAAAGCAAATTCGCGTAAATCGCAAATTATTACAACATTTTGCTAAAATTAATCATATTGCAATTGAAATTCCACGCTTGTCCAAATTGATTAATATTGCGGAAGATTTTGGTGGCGCTTCTAAAACCTCAGGTGCTGGTAATGGTGACTGTGGTATAGTAATTACTGATAAAAACACCAATGTAGAAGCTTTAGAAAATAAATGGCGTGAAAATGGAATTTTACCTTTAAATTTCCGTGTTCATCAAATTACATATTCTCGTTAATAGAGGTTTTTATGTCAATTAGATCTGAAAGAAAAGAAGAACATCTGGCATTAGCCCAGATGTTTTTTGATGAAAAAAAGAAAAACAGTTTTGATCAAATGCACTTATTGCGGCCTGCGTTGCCTGAAAAAAAAGCTGATTTGAATACTATTAAGACAGAAATGTTTGGTAAATCCGTCTCAGCTCCCTTTTTCATTAACGCAATGACTGGAGGATCAAAAAAATCTCGCAAGGTTAATCGTGCTTTAGGAATTGTTTCCGAAAAGCAAAAAATCGCGCTTGCTCTTGGATCAAGCAGCATTTTAGTTAAGGAAAAAGATCAATTAGATAGTTTTTATATTGCTCGAGAGGAAAACCCACATGGAGTATTAATTGCGAACGTTAATCCCCTTACTCCTTTTAAAGATGCTATAAAAATTGCAAATGAACTCCAAGCTGATGCTTTGCAAATTCATGTTAATACAGTTCAGGAGATTGCGATGCCCGAAGGTGAACGAGATTTTCACTGGTTAAATAATATGCGCGAAATTAGAGATAATCTAGATCTTCCCATCATTGTTAAAGAAGTTGGTTTCGGTATTGATTATAGCACTATTCAGCTTTTAAAACGTGAACATTTTGATTTGGTTGATATAGCTGGTAGTGGTGGAACAAACTTTGCTCAAATTGAAAATGGCCGTAATCATCGAGATGTTTCTTATTTACAAGATCTTGGTTTACCTACCGTTGTAACTGCTTTAATGGCTAAAAAAGCTAACGCTAATTTTATTGTTTCAGGGGGAGTTCGAAATCCGCTTGATGTTTTAAAAGGATTAGCTCTTGAAGGAAAATACGTGGGAATTGCTAATGTTTTCTTACAAGAATATATGCAAAATGGAGAAAAGGCTCTTTTAGAACGGATCCAAAATTGGAAAATTGAATTAGCTAATTTGCTTGCTATCTATGGTTTAGATAGTTTAAGGGATGCTACCAAACTCCAGCAGTATTATGATTTTCCACTTAAAAATATAATTGATCAATTAGTATAAAAACTTAAGCTTCGGCTTAAGTTTTTTGTTTAGCATATTAATTAAAGAAAATAACTAATTGAACTATAATATTTATGTAAGCGAATACAAATATGTTGGAGGTTAATTTATGCATATTAAACCACATTATCAAGCAGATTATGACGTAATTGTTTTAGGATTTGGAGTAGCTGGAGCTACTGCGGCGCGATTTGCAGCCGATCATAATAAAAAAGTACTTTTAGCTGATGCAGCCCCTTTTGGACATGAAGGTGGAAATACGCGCTATGCTGGACAAATTGTTGGCTATACCACTAATAAGCAACAAATGATGGAATATTATCAGGCTTTAACCTATCCAATGAATGTACCTTATTCTATGACTGAAACTTATGTAGATGGCTTTAAAGATATGATTGAATACTTTAAAAAGTACTTGTGCGATCCTGTCACCTATAATTCTATTAGAAAGAAATATCCTTTCTTGGGTGGGATGTCTCCAGAATATTCGGAGTTCCCTGGAAGTAATAGTTACGATGTGTTAATGGTTCACGAGGCTTTCTTTGACGCCGGTCTTTGGAAATTGTTGCGTCAAAAAGTACTCGAGCGCACAGAAAATATTGATGTTTGGCTCAATTCTCGTGCTCTTCATTTAATTCAAGATGATAATGAAAAAGTAATTGGGGTTCAAATTGATCGTGATCATCAAAAAGTTGAAGTTCATGCTCGAAAAGGTGTTGTTCTTGCTACTGGTGGTTTTGAAAATAACCGCGAAATGGTGAGAAACTATTTGGGAGCAGATCACCTACTCCCCTTAGGCTCAATGTATAACAAAGGTGATGGAATAAAGATGGGACTTGAAGTAGGTGCTCGAATGTGGCACATGTGGAATTATGAAGCTTTAGGTTTACAACATGGGCTAGTTTTTGCGGAACCTGCAGGTAAACGTGGTAGGTTTGTAGTTTATCCCCTTTTAGAAAAAGGCAGTTTGTTTACGATTGCAGATGATGGGACGCGCTACTTTAGAGAAGATGAAACTAATCGTCATGGTCATATTTATGAACATGGTGAATGGCGCATCCCTATTAGATGTGTTCATCCTTATATTATTTTTGATCACACTAAGTATAAAGAAATTAAGAAGGCTGGGTGGCCAATTAATGACTTTAAAGATCGTTTAGTTAAAGCAAAGTCAATTAAAAAATTAGCAAAAAAGATCGGTGTTAAGCCAAAAATTTTAAGGAAAACTAGAAAAAGATTTGACAAATTTGCTAAAAGTGGTTGCGATTTTGCTTATGGTCGTAATCCAAAAACTATGCGTCCATTTGATGATGGTCCCTACTATGCTATAAAAATGAGTAATGATGTTTTAAACACTCAAGGTGGACCTGAACGAGATCAATATGCTCGTGTTTTGAATTCAAATGGAGAGCCCATTCCTCATCTATATAGCGCGGGTGAATTAGGCGGTATTTGTGCTAATCAATATCAAGGTGGTAACAATTTAGCAGAATGTCTTATTTGGGGGAAGATTGCTGGTGATCGTGTTTCTTTAAATCATGATGACATTGCTGAAGATGTTTCAAACACATTGAATGGTATTAATGATTTAATTAAAGGTGAAGAGAAAAATATAACTTTAACTAAAGATCAATACCTCGGCGAATCTAATTCTGGTATTGGTGGTAAATTAGTAGTATGCGTAATTTATAAAGATAATAAAATCAAGAAAGTCGACATTGTTGAAAATCATGAAAGCGAAGATTTTGGTAAGCGTGCTTTAAAGATCATTCCGCATGAAATTGAAAAAGAAAATTCTACTGATGTCGATGCTGTTTCTGGTGCATCTGCTACTTCACGTGCAATTAAAGAAGCTGTTAAAAATGCTATAAATAAAGCTAAGTAAAAATAATAAAACATGCAACATAGAAGTTGCATGTTTTATTATTTTTTCAAAATTCGTAAACCTTTAGGATAAAAATTCTTTAGAGTACCATTAGCTGCTTTACCAAAACTGAAAATTAACCCTTTAAAGCTTACTAAAACGAATCCCTTTAATTTTTTGCTGTCTACTCGGACGGTTTCACCATGCAGATAGCTAAGATAGTTGTCTTGATTTTCTAAATCTATTACATCTTCTTGAGGTAATTCGCCTAATACTTCTGCTAACTGATGGCTTGGTTCAAAGCGATTCTTTTTCATGATTCCTAATTCTAACCCATTATTAACAATCTTAAGACCTTTTAAATCTTTATCAATTGCTGGTAAAAATACATGATCATTTCTCACTACTGCAGCAGTCCAGTCAAAGTTCAAATTAAACTTATCTAGTACTTTTTCAACTAGCTTCTGATCATTTTTTGTAAGTCTTCGAGTAGAGCGATCGACTTTTTTAATTTTTCGCTTTTTAACTTTAGCTATTTTTCCATCTGGCATTTGTAAAATTGCAGCAAATTGACCTTCTCCAAGTCCCTCTTGTGGCCAAAAACGTAAAGTATGGTCTAATCCAGAGACACTTCCCCATTCATTTTTACCATGACTAATTTTATCAGAGGCCAGTTCAATTGGGACAATTTTCATATTATAGGTCTCTACTAGCCAGCTAACGATTTCTTCATCTTCTTCTGGAGAAAAGGTACAAGTTGAATAAATCAATTGTCCATTGGGCTTCAGCATCTTTACAGCTTCAGTTAGAATTTCTTTTTGTCTTTCTTGACAAGTCAGTACATAATCTTGAGACCAATACTTAATAGCTTCGGGATTTTTTCTAAACATCCCTTCCCCACTACATGGCGCATCTACTAAAATCTCATCAAAATATTGGGTAAAATGAGGAAATAGATTAGCTGGACTTTCATTAGTAATTACCGTATTTTTAATGCCCCAACGTTCTATGTTTTCTCTTAGAGCTTTAGCCCTGCCAGATGAGATTTCATTAGCAACTAAAACACCACTACCATTCAATTTTTCAGCTAAAGCTGTACTTTTTCCACCAGGAGCAGCACATAGATCTAATACATGATCCCCCTGTTTTACATTGGCTATAAAAGCTGGAAACATTGCAGAAGGATCTTGAGAGTATACAGTGCCGCTTACCCATTCAGGATCCTGTCCATTTACTTCTCCATAATAAGCATTTGATATTTCAGGAACTTTTTTACTTAAATCATATGAAACTTGATTAGGCTTTAATGTATTAATACGAAAAGCTTTTTTATTTTCTTTATTTAGTGCGTCAAAGAACGCTTTAGCTTGCGAATCTCCTAATAATCTTTGATATTTTTCTTTAAATTCAACTGGTAAATTGAGCATTATTTATATACTTCCTCCATAAATATACAATTGAGATTAAATATGAAACCATAATAATAATGAAACTTAATATAATTAGTCCAATCAAATGATCTGGTTTTGAAAAGAAAGCGCGCCAACGTAAAAACGTATATGCTCCAACCGATATTAAGCCTTCTAAGAGAATTAATTGCACACTACGATTAATTATCCAATTCTTTGATAAACGACCTCTAAGGTGGCTTTTTTTGAGCTGCTGGATACTTAAAAATGCTAGAAGTCCATTGCAAACTACAATAAAAATCCAAAATAATAATATTATCGCAATCTCTTTAAGAATAGAAAATCGATGAATCTGATGGTTCTTAACAAATGATGGCGTGTTAACCTTTACATGATAATGTTTAGCTATCTCATGAATGACTTTATTTGAACTATCAATTACAATTCGGTAATCTTTTAATTTGTTTTTTGCTGTAGGCTGATCTATTCCAGTACTTAAGTAATATTTATTTTGTTCCATTTGGTGATAATGCTTTAAATCGCCAATTACAGAATAATAATCATTATTCCAAATTAAGTATTGATTTCCTTGGCTTTCTGTAATTTGAACATTTTTGGTTTCTGGTCCTAATACAGCAAAAGAAACCTGTCCTTCAAAATCATCAGGTGAGAAATAGCGACCATTTTGGGTTGGTAAATTAATTACATTATGATTTGCCCATACTAAAACTTGATCATTATCATAGCGATTATCCAGATGTAATTGAATATTAGCATTTTTATATTTATCTAAGTAACGTAAAAAATCGCTAATTGTTTCATTACGATTAACTTCAATGTAACGAGTATTGTTACTTAAGCCATGAGCTTCTAAAAGTTGATCAGCTTCCCGCGACTGGACGTTTGAGAGCAGACTCCCGACGCCTAGTAAACACATAAATATAATAAAAAATAATACAATCTTCTTATAATTCATTCTCTATCTCATATATCTTTTCATTAATAAAGTCATAACTAACAAAGGATTTGTTTATTTTATTAATTGCTGTCGATTTTGTAAAGTGTTCAGTTAGCCAAAATTCAGATGAATTTGTTGCACCCATTTCTTCACCAATAAACAACAAGTGGCTTTTTGGATTATATTTTTTCCAAGCTTTCACTACTTCAAGATCAGCAGTACCAAAATTAGGCGACCAAGAACATAAAATCAAATCCACATTTTTATAAATTTTGATTGCGTTAGTAGCTGAATAATCTTTAACTGGATAAAATGGTTTTTTCCCTGTTGAAGAAGTTTTAGCCCACTCAAGAGAATCTGTAGAAACTGTCTTAATTCTTACTTCACTTAGTGCTTTAGACCAAAATGCATTTCCTGCCATAATTTCTAGAGCTGATCCAATTTGTAATTCATTCTTAATCAGCTCAGCAGTTTTTAAATTGGGCAATGACCAGATGCCATAATTCAAGGATAAATATTGACGCAGACTATTAAGCATATTATTAAGAACGTTTATTTCATAGGTCTTTTCAGAATTGTTCTTCTTTAAATTTGCTATTTCAAAGTCAGTTAAGCCTAATTTATTTGGTGATTGCTTGAGTACTTCTTCCTCTTCAACGGACTTTACTATCCTATTTACTTCCAAAACCTGGTAATGCACAAGGTTATTATCTAATTCTTTATCAATTTTATTTAATTTCTTCAAAAAATTTGTCATATCTTAAATACCTATTAATGATTTTACCATTCAACTCGAACTAAATCAGTTATAATAATATACAGTATGAAAAAGGAGAGTTTTTATGGCAAAAAAATCAAACAAAAAAACAGAGGAAGATGAAAGTCTCGGTAAATTTATACTCGATATTGTAATCATGTTTGCAATATTAATCGGGGTTTATTATCTAGTATTCAGTTTTGTTTTATCTAACGAAACAGTATCTGGACCTTCGATGCAGCCAACATTTGAAAATAATGATCGTTTAATTGCTGTTAGACATTTTACTCCTAAGAGAAATGATGTAGTAATTCTAAAGGCACCAGACCAAAGAAATGCTTTATATATTAAACGTATTATTGGTCTTCCAGGTGACATGGTTACTTCTAAAAATGATAAGATGTATATTAACGGCAAGCAAATTTCAGAGCCTTATTTAAACAATGCTCTTGAAAAACAAGCTCATAAAGATGGAGAGCTTTATACTAATAACTTTACATTAAAAGAGCGAGTTCCAAAAGATAGTTATTTTGTGATGGGTGATCATCGAGATGTATCGAAAGATTCACGTTATTTTGGTTTTGTTAAACGTAGCGCTTTAGTTGGAGAAGTTAAATTAAGATACTGGCCACTGAATCAAATAAGAACTTTTTGATAAGCCTACTTTGAATTTACTTTGCTTTTTGGTTAAAATTAAGGTGTAAGGAGAATCAATTATGAATCAACAAGAAGAATTGTCCAATGCAATTATTGATTATCAGGTAAAGCATCATGTTAATGATACTGATTTAGCTTTTGCTAGTCACCTTTCCGTTGAGAAAGTTCATGCTATGAAGACTGGTGAAGGTTCTTTTACTAATGAAGAAGTAAATCAAATTTATGATTATATGGCTGCCAATGCGTAGTTGATGTTTCCCAGCATGTTGTGTGCTGGGTATATTTTTTGTTTTTAGTGATTTAGTAACAACTATCTTTTAATAATTATAGCAAATAAAAAGCAGCTAATAAAATAGCTACTTTACATAATTTTACTTACTTTCTACATATTTGTTAATCAAAATAATATCAATGATTCCCACAATAATATCTGCTATCAATAATTCTAAATTATCGAACCACATCGGATCACTAATGAACGTATACTTTGTATTAATTTGGGTAAAGTGAGTTTCTATATACCCTGCTGTTCGAGCAAGAATAATACTTCCAAAATACACTGCTATAATTGATAAAACTGCCATTACAAACAGTTTTATCCATAGCGTCTCTTTAAAGGGCAATCTATCTACTATTACCTTTGAACAAAAGTTAACAAAACTTACAAACGCATAAATAAAAGTTACCATTAAAATCAAAAATATTAAACGCTCAATAATACTTGAAATAATTAATTCATTTCCCCATAATCCATACTCTCTGAGTGGCGCTGTAATATCATTTTTGGTACTTAAAGCAACTAACGCCAATAAGACATTTTGAACAATAAAGATATATGCACATGTTAATAAACTACTAAAAATATTATTAAGCCAAAGTTTCCCACTTGAAACAGGAATTAAATTCCAAGTTTCGCTTAAATTAACTTTTTCATTCTTCCAACATGAAATAGCACAATAAGCAACATCCGCAAATATACTTATTATGAATGCAGTTTCAAATGCAACTTCAGTAAAATGGTTAGACTCATAAAAAAGTGAGGAGTATTGCGACCCATTCTTATTAAATAGCGCTAAGCTAATTGCAAATACAGATACAATTATTTGAACAATTAGAACCAAATATACATATTTCGATTTTTGCTTAAATTGTTCTTTTATAATTTTTCCTGAAAGATTCAATTTTCTCCCTCCCCTTCTATCTTTACTTAATTTTTGATTCTACATATTTATTAATTAACCATAGATCAAAGCTACCAAATATTAAAATATCAATTATATATTGAACATTTGGTTTTAACCAATCACTTATAGAACCCGTGGATGTATATCCGAATATATAAGTAGCCACTACAGTTAAGACAACTATAACTAATAAACGAATCCATTTAGTATTAGTAGGTAAAATATTTATAATGAGATAGGATAAGAAATTTACAAAACTTACAAAAATAAAAATAACTAATACTAATAAAAATAAAGATACACAAAGTTGAAAGTAATCATGAATAACTCCATATTCAAGATTATTTATGTTTATAGGAACCGGCGAAGCACTCAGATATGGTAAAAGTAAAATAAAATTAATAAGCAATTGAATAATAAAAATGTAAATACATCCTAAAACACTACTTAAAACATTAGCTATATATTTTGCTGAACTAGCTAGGGGAATTAATTGCCACGTTTGACTAGAATTTATCCTTTCATTCCGCCAACACAAAATTGTTGTAATAGCTAAGTCTGCTATTACAGTTGATGTTAATCCAACCTCACTTAAGGCTGCATCAAATTCTCTACCCTTATTAGAAAATAAAGCTAAAAATATAATTGTAATTATCTGAATCAATAATACTAAATGAATATATTTTACTTTCTGTAAAAACATTTGTTTAAAGACGGCTTTAAAACTTTTCATCCTCATTCCCCTATCTATCTGCTTTAGCTTCAACAAATTTATTAATCAATAAAATATTTAGTCCCCCAAATATCACATTGAATAATATAAATATCACTATAGTCATCAAAAGTTCAAAGCTTTCCCTAGAATCGGTTAATGGATGAATAAATAAATCACTTAATCCAATTGATACAAAATATAGAGCATAGATTACTACAACTAAAACTAATACCCTAACAATAAGGATCACAAAACGATTAGATGCAATAGGCAAAAAATCAATTACACTTCTAGATAAGAAATGATAAAAACTAATCATCACATACCAGAAAAGATTGAGTAATAATCCAATAACTAGGTATTCCACTAACATTCCATAATCAGCATTATTATTTGTTGCTTCAGCAATAACTTCACTTACTCCTTTACGAACCTCACCTGAAGCTAAATATACTCCAAAAAAGCCCACAAGCATTAATACCAACTGCATTATTTCTAAATAAATATAAGCCGCAAATGAACTAAGAGTATTGCTAAGATAAAACTTCCCTGAACTAATTGGTATTAAGCGCCAAGTTTGATCCCGATTGATCTTCTCACTTTTCCAACTAGTCATTACCAAATAAACCGGAGCTGTTAAAAAACATAGCATCAAAAAAAGAACGATAAAGGTTAAAAATGCTGCAGCAATAGTATTTATTGCAGTCTGATCAATTTTAGGATTATTTAATCCCGCACTCCCCATAGCCAAGATGGTTAACACAAAGGCTGCTAAGAACTGGATTCCAAAAATCAAATAGGCTGACCTGCTCTTTTGCAAAAACATCTGCCTAAACAAAGTTCCAAAACTTGTCATTTCTATTACCTCTCTAGTGCTCTATTTTGGCTTCAAAGAACTTATTAAAGAGTCCAATATCCACCCAGCAACTATAATATCAAAGATGAAAATAGCTAAATTTGCTTGGAGCATATCACCAGTTTGGGCTTCACTGCCAGCAGGGATCCAATTTACAATATTTTGAAAAATATTACCAAAGTAAACAGACACAAAATCAAACAAAACCAGCAATATAATAATTGTTATTGCTCTAACAAAAAATAAGACTAATTTATTAGAAGCTTTAGGCAAGAAATTTACAATTGCAGAACTAGAAAAGTTCAAAAAACTAATCATCAAATACCAGGCAATTGCAATTAATACCAAGAAAACTACAATACTTATTAAGTACGAGAGCATTTGACTAAATTCAGAAGTTGAAATTCCTTTTCCAATGGTATTTACCATTTCCCCTAACCATTTATTAGGGTGCATCCCTGGAAGCGCAATAACTCCTAAAACAATTATAGTAATCAGATTTAGCACGCCTAACCATATCAATTCAAGAGTAGAACTAGCAATATTTGCAGTAAAATATCTCCCATTACTAATTGGAATTAAATGCCAAGTCTTACTTTTGTTAAATCTTTCATTTTTAATAGTGGTTAAAATCCCCAAAACTCCTTCTGCTAGAAAGGTGGTCATAAAAATCATCCCCACTAAACCTAAACAAAAGGAACTAAAATCGCTTACTTTAATTAACCCCGCATCTGAATAAAAATTATTACTATTCACTGGTTTAGCCATTATGATCAAAGCCAAAGATGAAATTAGTTGAAAAATAAAGATTAAATAAACAGATTTACTCTTTTGTTTGCAAAAAACTTTAAATAATTGCCACCATGATGTCATAATCTATTCATCCTCATCTTCATACAAACCTTCGTAATATTCTTCGATACTTTCATGATTACTACGAATTTCTTCTGCTGATTCATGAGCAAAAATGGTCCTATCCTTGATCACCACTACCTCATCTAACAATGTAGCTATTTCATTAACGAAATGGTCTGAAATCAAAATAGTAGCATCTTCAGCTTTCCACAAAATAATGGAATTAATGATTTTCTTACGTGCCATTGCATCAATCCCACCAAAAGGCTCATCTAAGAGATATAGATCAACCTTTCTTGAAAAAGTTAAAGCAATAATTAGTTTTTCTCTCATCCCACGAGAAAGTTGACTAAGTTTCATATCAAGGCCTAGTTTCATAAACTCACGTAATTGATCAAATTGATCTGCGTCAAAATCTTCAAAAATATTAATATAAAAGTTAACAACATCCTTTATTTTGGTTGAGTCACTAAAACCTGTTAAACCGTCTGTAAAAGACAATCTTGCCTTTCTGTCCGCTTCTTTAGTTGCGCCCTCTAAAGAGACAGTTCCTTTATAATTTTTAGCTACACCTGCAATAATTCTCATTAAAGTGGTTTTTCCAGCTCCATTTTCTCCAAGTAAGGCAATTATCTTACCTTTTTCTAAATTCAAATTTACATCATGTAAAATTTGCTTTTGGTTTTTCTTATAGCTTAAATCTTTCACACTCAATAAGTTATTCATTTTTATTCTCACTTCTTTGTATATATTCTTCTAATACTTGCCCTAAATTTTCTTTCTTAACCCCTAAACGAGTCATATTTTGAACGAATTCGTCTAATTCGTTATCAATTAACGATTGCTTAGTTTTATCCAAAAGCGCTGTATCTTCAGTAACAAAATTACCCTCTCCACGTTTGGTATATAAAATTCCCTGATCATTCATTTGCTGAAGAGCACGTTGAACCGTATTAACGTTTACTGTCAACTCTACAGCTAACTTACGGACTGAGGGAATTTTTTGACCCGCTTGGAGTTTTCCCATCGCAATTTGACGATAGAGATATTGTTCAATCTGAAGATAAATTGGAATATTATCTTTAAATTCCACAATTTCACCTTCCATCAGTGTATTATTCAGCTATAACAGTATTATAGACTATCTAAAATATTTGTAAATAAGCAGATAATTTGTTTCACAATGTAGATTTTTTACAAATATAAAACAAAAAGCAAGCCTTAATCGTTGACCTAACAACAATCATAGGACTTGCTTAAAATATTAAAGCATGAGTGTATAACTTTTTACTAAAATTATGAAAATGGATACATTACCTTTAAAATAGGCTGTTTAAGGGTGTGGATATATTTGGATAATTTTTAGTTTTTTTATGATTTTGTTTCACTATTTAGCTATTTCAGCATTTAATTCGGCCATTTTAATCATGACATCGACAGCTTTATACATAGATTCAAGAACAGTGTATTCATATCTCCCATGCATATTTTCTTCACCTGCAAAAATATTAGGACATGGTAAACCCATATAAGTTAACTGAGATCCATCAGTACCACCACGAACTGGGTCTTCATTGATTTCAAGCCCCTCAGCTCGATAAGCATCTCTTGCCAAATCTACAATATCCATATGCTTCTTTAATTCATCGGCCATATTATAATATTGATCCCACATCTTAAGTTTGATCCGTTCAGTACCGAATTCAGCATTCATTTTTTCAACAATAGACTTTACCAAGTTCTTACGCTCTTCAAGTCCTTCACGTTCAAAATCACGAATAATGTAATCCATATGTGCATTATCTACAGTTCCATCAAGCTTCATTAAATGGAAAAATCCTTCTTTACCTTCAGTATGCTCAGGACGATCATGATCCGGTAATTGGTTATGAAAGTCAATTGCCACTTGAACTGCATTAATCATTTGGCCTTTAGCAACAGCTGGGTGAACATTAACACCTTGAATATCTAAACTAAATTGAGCAGCAGAAAATGTCCCCCAATCCAGTTTACCTGGAGCTTCTCCATCCACCGTAAACGCGAAGTCAGCATTAAAATCTGCCACATCAAAGTGTTCAGCACCAGTTCCGATTTCTTCATCAGGAGTAAAGCCTAAACGAATTGTGCCATGTTTTACTTCAGGATGATTCATTAAATATTCTGCAAAAGTCATTAATTCTGAAACTCCACACTTATCATCCCCACCAAGCAAAGTATCACCAGACGCGGTAATAATTGTTTGACCTTTATAATTTCTTAAGTGAGGAAATACTTCAGGATCAAGGTAGAATTCTGAATCACCTAATTGAATTTTAGATTCCCCATCATAATTTTCATGAATTTGAGGCTTAACGTTTTCAGAATTAAAATCAGCTGTATCACAGTGGGCTAAAAATCCCATTGTAGGAACCTCATAATCAACATTAGAAGGAATAGTAGCAATTACACAGCCCGATTTTTGATTATAGTGCACATCACTCAAACCTAATTCTTCTAAATCCTTCATAATCACATTCTTTTGGAAGTTTTCTTCTCTTTCAGTTGAAGGAAAACGATCTGAGTGTTCGTCAGAACGTGAGTTAACTTTTACATACTTTAAAAATCTTGGTAATAAATTTGGATATTCCATTTTAATTCTCCTTTTAAAATAAATCTTGGAATGGATTGGTGGATACTTCTGAAAGTTCAACCCCTACTTGCCAATTCTTTTCTTCATTCCAATCCTTTAAAAGATCATACACTTTATATTTGAATAATTTTTCAGTGTAGTGTCCCGGATCGACTACAGTTAAACCAGATGAAATAATATCATGGCCTACATGATAATAAACATCCCCTGTAATAAAAGCATCTAAATTATCTTCTAAAGCTCTACGCCAGTATTTTCCCCCATCTCCACAGATAAAACCTACAGTGGTAATAGGCTTTTGATTATCAGCTGTAATAAGTCGTGCCATCTTAATATTCATCTTATCTTTAACATAATAAGCAAAGTCATAAGCCGACATAGTTTGAGGAAGCTTTCCTTTTCGACCAATAGCAATTCCATCATCATCTAAAGCAAAGGGCGCAATATCTTGTAACCCGAGCTCTTCTGCTTCCCAATCACTTGATCCATTTTGAGCCTTATCTGAATTAGTATGAATTGAATAAATTGTAATGCCATTTTTAATGATATTGGCATACATTGCATTTTGTGGATCACTATAATCTAAGTTATGGGCTGGTCGAAACATTACCGGATGATGACTTACAATGAAGTTAACCCCTTTTTCTACAGCCTCCTCCACTACTTGAGGACGTACATCTAAAGTTGTCATTACTTTAGTAACTTCTGCTTCCATGGAGCCGATTTGAAGCCCTACTGGATCTCCTTTACTAGCAATTTCTTCAGGGAAGCTTTCTCTCAAACGACCGACAATCTCCTTAACCTTAGTCATTTAATTCCTCCTTTATAAAATCAAGCTCTTTTTCAATTTGCTTAATCCTATTGTGATCCTTTTTCTTAGCTTTATTCAAGTTAGTCAATAACTTTTCATGATAAACAAGCTGACCTTGCCACTTTTGATAAAAGACCGGATTCTTTTCCTTTAAAATAAAAGGACCAAAGTAAAGTTCTTTTTCAGTTAAAGATTCTCTCTCTTCTCCTAACCGGGCTTTAATTAACTCATAAGTATGCCCAGCTTCTGCGATAAGATCTTCGGTTAAAATTTGATATTGATGTTCTATCAACCATTTTCTTACACCTGGTTCACCAATATTGGGTTCTAAAACTAGATTTTTAAATTTAAAACCATTATTTAAAGCATCATCTAATATTTGAACCATTAATTTACCGCCCATACCAGCAATCACAACAGTATCAATTTTATCTGTCTTAGTAATTGTGGTTAGACCAGCGCCTAAACGCGTTTCAATCTTATCCTCAAATCCAGCTGCTACAATGTCATCTTTGGCATTTTGGAGTGGACCAGCTGCTATATCACTAGCAATTGCATAAGAAACCTTATTTTCATTCATTAATTCAATAGGTAAATAAGCATGATCGGTACCGATATCAGCTACACGACTGCCCTTATCTACCATTTCCGCTAAAGCATTTAAACGTTTATTCATTTTTTCCTCACATTTAACTAGATTACTAAAATTTTAGCATATTTAATGCAAAAAATGGGCAACACTTCACTCAAAACTTTGCTATAATCAACAAATAGAAAGCTGGTATTTTATGAGTAAGCGTACAGAACCCGTTACTTTAACTAATATGTGTATGATTAAAAGGGATCATCAAATTTTAGTTCTCAATCGTAATGATTCGGTTTGGCCAGGATTAACTTTTCCTGGAGGACATGTAGAACCTCACGAATCTTTTCATGATTCAGTAATTCGTGAAGTTAAAGAAGAAACTGGATTAACTATTTTTTCTCCAAAATTAGTTGGCGTTAAACAGTTTTATGATCAAAATCAAGAACGATATATAGTATTTTTCTATGTTACCAATAAATTTACTGGCCAAGTTAAAGAATCTAATGAAGGTACTCTAAGCTGGATGACTAAAGAAGAGCTTCTTAAACATCAACTCGCATATAATTTTGATCGAGATCTTCCTATTTATTTTGATGCTCAACTAAGTGAACATTTACTTGATGGAAAGCGAGACGAATTATTCTAATGCAAAAACAACCAAAAATTCTTTTTCTAATCTCACTTTTGATAATCATTGCTTTTGCGTCTATTCCTCTTTGGCATATCGATTTAGGAAATTTGGATCATAAGCCTGGCGAAGTAACTCGCATAAAGAAAAAAGTTAAAAAACAAAAAGTGGTTCATAAGGTGACTTGGGGGTATCCTTTTGAGCGTTTGTATGAAAAAGACATCAAATTTAAAAGTGGACAAAAATTCGGTAAGACAGATGTTTTGAGAAGAACGAATCCAAAAAGCTATTTTCATGATGGCTATGACTTTGGTTTTTCAGAAGTAGGTCATTCCCCTGTTCTTGCTATTCATTCCGGCATAGTGCATCGAGTACATTTTAAACCAGGTATGGGTTTATATGTTTGGATTATTAGTAAAGATGGCTATGTTGAAATATATCAAGAAGGCTTTTTAAATGATACCGACATTTATGTTAAAAAAGGCCAACATGTTAAGTTAGGGCAAAAGATTGGTCGATTAACTGGCTCACACATTCACCTTGGTGTTACTAAAACTGATAAACACTATATCGATAAACATGGAGATCCATGTGGTAATTGGTGGAAAAACAATGGCACATGGCTTAATCCGATGAAGATCATTACAGATGACATTAAAGAAAATAGCAAATAAAAAGGCCGCTACATATGTAGCAGCCTTTTTATTTTAGTCTAAGAAATCACGTAATTGGTTGGACCGACTTGGATGACGTAATTTACGAAGCGCCTTCGCTTCAATTTGACGAATACGTTCACGAGTTACGCCAAATACTCTCCCAACTTCTTCCAAAGTACGAGTACGACCATCATCAAGACCAAAACGAAGTCTTAAAACATTTTCTTCACGATCAGTCAAAGTATCAAGAACTTCTTCAAGTTGTTCCTTTAACATTTCATATGAAGCATGTTGTTCTGGACTAGTAGCATCTTTATCTTCAATAAAGTCACCAAGGTGAGAATCATCTTCTTCACCAATAGGTGTTTCAAGAGATACAGGTTCTTGGGCAATCTTTAAGATATCACGAACCTTATTAGTTGCCATATCCATTTCAGCCCCAATTTCTTCAGGAGTTGGTTCACGTCCAAGGTCTTGTAACAATTGACGTTGAATTCTAATCAATTTGTTAATAGTTTCAACCATATGGACAGGAATTCTGATCGTACGAGCTTGATCGGCAATAGCACGCGTAATGGCCTGTCTAATCCACCAAGTTGCATAAGTTGAAAACTTGAATCCCAGACGATAATCAAACTTATCTACCGCCTTCATCAATCCCATATTACCTTCTTGAATTAAATCAAGGAAGGACATTCCACGTCCTACATAACGCTTAGCAATAGATACAACTAAACGTAAGTTAGCTTCTGCTAATTCTTGCTTAGCTTCTTCATCTCCAGATTCGATTCTTTTAGCTAAAGCAATTTCTTGATCAGCATTTAGTAAAGGAACACGTCCAATTTCTTTCAAGTACATCCGAACTGGATCGTTCATTCTGACACTTAAAGGAGCTGACATATCTTTTAACTCAGCTTTTTCAACGTCTTTTTGCTTCTTTAAAGCTAATTTAGAAGGGTCACCTTTTTCATCAACAATGCTAATACCATTATCTTCAAACTCTTGAACTAATTGATCAACAGCCTTACCTTGTAAGTTATAAGGCTTAATTAGTCGTTCAGTAAAGTCTTTTTCAGTAATGGTCTTACTCTTCTTCACATCTTTTACGACTTCTTTAACCATCTTATCTAAAGATAATTTTTCAGTGTTTGTTCCCTTTTCTGCCACTAAAAAGCCTCCTTCTAGCCCAAAGCTCTTTTTAACTTAATGAGTTGTTGAGTCAACACTAATATCTGTTCCGAATCTTGTTTACGCTCTGCATCCTTAATCTTATTCATAAGCTTATCCAGCTGTAAATTGATTTTGCGCTTTTCAAGCATTCGAATTTGATCATCAATCTCATGGTCATCAAAATCTTCAGGCATTTCTGCTAACTCAGCACTCTCTATTATACCTTGAAGTTGCTCAGGAATAAAATCATAAAAATCACTTACAGTAGGATTTTCGTGGGTTTCTATAAATTTTAACCATAATTCTTCAAGTTGAGCAAATTCTTTACTTGGAAACAGAAAATGTCGAGCTAGCAAGTATTCTCTTGCTTGATCTGATTTTAAAAATAGATACAGTAGTCTCAATTGAACTGGATCGACTGCTGTCGCATTTTTATCCTGAGTAGATAAATCTACTACAGGCCTCGTCTTATCCACATATGGATCACCATTTTTATGGCGATTGGCTCTTCGATTACGTTTTACTTCATGTAATAAATTAGCCTTTAAAGCTTCAAATGATACTTTATTCTCATCTGCGATCTTTCTAAGATACAAATCTTGTTGTACTGGATCTGAAATATTAGAAATTTCTTTAACAGCATCATTTAAATAATTTATTCGATCCAAATCATTATTTAAATTAAATTTCTTGGCTAATCGCTTTAAAAGAAAGTCCGTTGCAGATAAGGCACCTTTTACTTCGCTGTGGTACTTATCCTTACCATACTTTTTAACATATTCGTCAGGATCCAATCCTTCTGGTAAAACAACTACTCCGATGTTAAAACCGCCAGCTTGCTTAAACATTTGAACTGCACGTTCAGCTGCATGAACTCCGGGATCATCCCCATCATAATTAATGATGATATTACGATTATTCCGCCGCATCATGTAAACTTGTTCATCAGTTAAACTCGTTCCCATTGATGCAATCCCTGATTTAACTCCTGCTTTGTAAGCAGCAATGACGTCCATGTAGCCTTCATAAAGTACCAAATGTTTTTCTTCTCGAGCAGCTTTCTTAGCTTCCGCAAAGTGAAACAGTAACTTTGATTTAGTAAAAATCTCCGTTTCTGGACTATTCATATATTTTGCTTCAGTTTTATCATTAGAAAGACGTCGACCAGAAAAAGCAATCACTCTTCCACTCTCATCACTCAATGGAAACATTAAGCGATCACGAAAGCGATCATAAAGTTCTCCCGATTTACTTTGGATAAAGAGCCCACTCTTAACTAAATCATCATCTTGATAGTTTTTACCTCTTAAATATAACAATAACAAGTTTTCCTGCTGAGGAGCATAGCCAATGCCAAAATGGTCAATAGTTTTTTTATCTAATTCACGTTTTTTAGCATATGCCATCCCTCTCTCACCAGCTCTTGTTGTTACTAATACTCTATGATAAAAATCAGCCGCATCTTGGTTAATTTTCATCACTGGTGTCAAATTACTATTAGTTTGATGATGGTTATAGCCTGATGGCATTGGAATATGAGCAAAATTTGCAACTTGTTCAATACTTTCTGGGAAAGTTAGATTGTCTTTATACATTAAAAACTTGTAGACATTTCCACCTTTGCCACATCCAAAGCATTTAAAAAATTGCTTTTCTTCATTTACAGTAAATGAGGGAGTTTTTTCTTGATGAAAAGGGCAAAGACCAATATAGTCTTTGCCTTTCTTTTCAAGTGACACATATTGGCTGATAACATCTACAATATTGACGCTATTACGCACTTCATTGATAAAATCTTCTGGAATACGTCCAGCCATTTAAATCACCATCTTTTTCAATTATTTAATAACTAACTTGCTCAAATCACCTAAACGATCAGCCATTTCACTAACTTGGCTTAATTGAGCTAAACGATTATTCTTAACATTTTCATCCTTAGCCATAATCATATTAGTTTCAAAATATTGATCAATTACAGGTTGAAGTTGAACAAATCCTTGATAAAGATCAGCTAAATCTTCAATTTCTTGCAAGTTTTGAACTCCAGCAAAAAGTTCTTTTTCACTATTATCATCAAATAATTCTTCATTAACTTCTACTTGACCATTAAATTTAGCTTTCTTCAAAATATTATCGATTCTAGTCAAACTTTCCACTACTGGCTTAAATTCTTCATCATCATGATGTAATTGGAGAACATTAGCAGCCGCTAAAATTTGACTTGGATCTTGTTGACTTGAAGCAAGAACTGCATCAATAATATCATATTTAAAGTTGTTCTTTTGAAGATATTGCTTAATACGATCACGAATAAATAAGGCAATTTCTTCATCTTCTTCCCCAGCCTTTGGTAACTTAGCTGGAGTCTTACCATTAATTAAATCAACAATTTCTGGCAAAAATTCGTTAAATGGTAATGACCACTTTTGGTTAAGTAAGATTCTTACAATACCATAAGCATAACGACGAAGTGCATATGGATCATTTGATGAAGTTGGAATCATACCTGCACCAAAGAAAGTAATAATTGTATCAAGCTTATCAGCAATTGACAAGAGTGAACCAACTGTAGTTTCAGGTAGTGGACCTTCAGCTGTTGCTGGCATATAGTGTTCCTTAATAGCAACTGCAACTTCTTCATTTTCACCAGCAAGTCGAGCATAATGCATCCCCATTACACCTTGAAGTTCCGCAAATTCCCCTACCATTTGAGTTACTAAGTCAAACTTGTAAAGCTCACTTGCACGATCAAAGTCGCTCACAACGTTTTCATCTAAATTCCAACGCTCTGCAAGGTAATTACCAATGATTTGAACACGTTCCATCTTTTCAGCCATTGAACCAATCTTATCATGGAATGAAACATTCTTCATCTTATCAACAAAGTGGCTAAGTGGATATTTACGGTCTTCATCGTAGAAGAATTGAGCATCATCTAAACGAGCAACAAGAACTTTTTCGTTACCAGAAATAACATTATCAAGATAATCCTTGTTACCGTTTCTAACAGCGATAAAGTAATTAATCAACTTACCATCTTCATCATAAACTTCGAAGTAACGTTGATTATCCTTCATAGAAGTAATTAACACTTCATCTGGAATTTGCAAGTACTTTTCATCAAACGAACCAGCAAAAACAGTTGGATATTCAACCAGGTTAGTAACTTCTTCAAGTAAGTTTTTATCTTCTTTAACTTGCCAGTTATTCTTTGCTACCAAATCATTAATTTGGTGAACAATCATATCTTTTCTTTCTTTAGCATCAACAATGACAAATTGATTCTTTAAAGCATCTTCATAGTCATCAGCATTAGCTAAAACAACAGAATCACCTAAGAAGCGATGGCCTTCAGTTTTACGACCAGCACTAATATCAAGAATTTTAACCGGAATAACATCGTTTCCATATAATGAGACTAACCAGTGAATTGGACGAACAAATTCAAAGTCATTTGAATCCCAACGCATCTTAGTAGGAAAAGTCATTGCCTTAATAATATCACTCATTCCAAGTAAGATATCACTGGCTTTCTTACCTTCTTTTTGAATATGAACATAAGCGTATTCGGTACCTTTAAGTTCTTCAAAATAAATGTCATCAACACTTACGCCTTGTCCACGAGCAAAACCTTGAGCTGCCTTAGTCCAATTGCCATCTGCATCTTGAGCAATCTTCTTAGCAGGCCCTTTCTTGATTTCGTCAATGTCATCTTGCTTTTCAGCTAAATCTTCCACAAGGATAGTTAAACGACGTGGAGTAGAAAAAGTTTTAATATCTTTAAAACTTAAACCATTCTCTTTTAAAAACTTACGAGTTCTGTCAGCAAGTTGATTTACACTTCTAGTAACAACATGTGCTGGCATTTCTTCAGTACCAATTTCAAATAAATAATCTTTAGCCATTTTGATTCCCCACTTTCTTGTCTTCAGCACTCTTAAGTAATGGGAAGCCTCTCTTTTCACGTTCTTCAACAAACTTAACAGCTACTTCATGAGCTAAGTTTCTAATTCTTGAGAGATATCCCGCACGTTCAGTTACAGAAACTGCACCACGAGCATCAAGCAAGTTGAAAGTATGAGAACACTTTAAAATATAGTCATATGCAGGATGAACTAAGTTTTGGCTAAGAAGACGCTTAGCTGTTGCTTCATAAATATCAAAGAACTTAAGAAGCTGTTCTTGATTTGATTCTTCAAAAGCATATTTAGAATGTTCATATTCTGGTTGTTTGAAGATATCGCGATAAAGAATACCATTTCCCCATTCAAGGTCAAAAACAGTGTTTACATCTTGAATATAAGAAGCAAGTCTTTCTACCCCGTAAGTAATTTCACTCATTGTTGGCTTAACATCAAGTTCACCAACAACTTGGAAGTAAGTAAATTGGCTGACTTCCATACCATCAAGCCATACTTCCCAACCAACACCAGCACAACCCATAGATGGGTTAGCCCAGTTATCTTCTACGAAACGAATATCATGTTCTAATGGATCAATTCCCAAAACCTTTAAACTATCTAAGTAATATTGTTGAATATCCTTAGGTGCTGGTTTAATAACTACTTGGAATTGGTGGTGTTGGAATAATCTGTTAGGATTTTCACCATAACGTCCATCTGCAGGTCTTCTAGAAGGCTCTACATAACAAGCTGCCCAAGGTTCTGGACCAATTGCACGAAGAAAAGTGTAAGGACTCATCGTACCTGCACCCTTTTCAACATCGTACGAAGGCATAATCATACAACCTTTTGAGGACCAGAATTGTTCCAATTTAAAGATCATATTTTGAATAGTTAATTTCTTATCTGCCATTTTTTCTATTTCCCTCCTGCGCTAGGCCATAAAAAAAGCCTATGCAAAATTTTGCATAGGGACGAAATATATCGCGGTTCCACCCTAATTCAGGAAGTTTTCTTCCTGCTCTTAATTAATTTGACTAAAGGTGCCTTTTCCTAGATGTCCTTCCACCAGACGACATTCGCTAAACTAGTACTTTTTTAAATCCTTATCATTGTCAAAGTTCGTACTTAATTTTACCACAGACTGAAAACTAAAACTAGTGTTTCATTAACTAAAAAATTTCATTTCGTCAAGGAATTTTTTTGTTTTTAAATTAAGATCAATCGTTTCTCTATAAATTCGATCAATTGCCTTTCTAGTAGCCAATTTAGTCTCTGATTGAAGTGAAATCTTACCTAAACGTTCAATCGGGACTAATCCCATCGTTCTAAGAAGAGCGGTTTGCTTAGGCTTTAAATAGAGTCGTGACTGAACATCGTTAAAATGATCACTGCATATTATTCCCCCCAGCTTAATAGAATAGTCAAATATTCCCTCTGCTTTTTTACAAATTAAGCAACGTTGCAGTTCTGGTTGTACTCCAAAAGCCGTTAAGAGTTGCATTTGGACAATCTGAGTAATAATTTCAGGATCAACACCTTCATTTATTTTGTGAATTGCAAAATCGGCTAAATCATAATATTTTCCAATTGATTGATATTCTACAAAAGCATGATCGATTAAATCCAAAATAAAAGAAGCATAAGCATTCTTGATTAGGTCATCATATATCCCATCAAGTTGCTTTACTTCTTTATAAGTTCTCAGGCTACTTAATCCATGACCACTAGTATAAATAACATAGGTTCCATATGAGAAATTCAAAGTGGCCGCATTTAATTTTGATTTTGGCCGCATTGCTCCCTTCACAATTAAAGAAATTATGCCATTATTTTTAGTCATGATTTTTACAATTAAATCAGTATCCTTATATTTTCTTCGTTTAAAGACAATTCCTTGAACTTCTTTTAGTTCACGCATCTTTAAGAAAGTTCCTTTTTATCATAACCAATTCGTTTTAAAAAGTTTGGATCTGAGCGCCAGTTAGGTTGAACTTTTACCCATAAACGTAAATTGACCTTTTCACCTAGCAAATCTTCAATTTGCTTACGTGAATTAATTCCGATTTGTTTAAGCATCTTACCGCCTTTACCGATAAGAATGCCCTTTTGGCCATCACGTTCAACATAAATTGTCACATCAATTTGAAGCTTTCCATTTACTCGTTGGTTCATTTGATCAACAGCCACCGCAGTAGCATGAGGCACTTCTTGAGAAGTCAAGTGTAAAATTTGTTCTCTAATGAGTTCTGCCACTACAAAATATTCAGGTCGATCGGTAATTTGATCACTACCATAATATTGAGGACCTTCTGGTAAGTACTTATGAATTGCATTAAGTAAATCACTGACTCCGTTACCTTGAGTAGCAGAAATAGGCAAAAACTCTGCAAAATCACCTAACTTACGATAAGAATCAATAATTGGTAATAATTGATCCGGATGAACTTGATCAATTTTATTAATTACTAAGAAAACTGGAACTTTGACATTCTTTAGTTGCTCAGCAATAAACTGATCTCCCTTTCCAGCTTCTTCTGGTTCAACCATAAACAAAACAAGATCTACATCATTTAGACTAGATAAACTTGCTTTATCCATGTAATCATCAAGCTTAGAATGTGGTTTAAAAATCCCTGGAGTGTCGACAAAAACCACTTGCATCTCATCAGAAGTATAAATTCCCGAAATTCGATTACGAGTAGTTTGTGGTTTATTGGAAGTAATTGCAACTTTTTGACCGACTAAATAGTTCATCAAAGTTGATTTTCCTACATTAGGACGCCCTACTAAAGCAACAAAACCTGATTTAAAATCTTTTTCTTCACTCATTCTATTTGCCTCGTCCTTTATCTAATTGGTTCGGATACAGCGGTAAGCCATATTCCTCCAATACTTTACCTTGAATACCAAACATTTCCTTAGCTTCCTCTGGTTTAATATGGTCATATCCATTTAAATGAAGAAAGCCATGAACTACAGTATAGCCAAATTCTCGATCAAAGCCTGTACCATATTCTACACTGTGACGTTTAATCACGCTAGGACACATAAATAAATCGCCAATATCTTCTTGGAAATCTGGATCTGCAAAGAATTCAGACATGTCAAGTCCTTCTTCGCCATCTTCAATAGCAAATGAAATGACATCAGTTGGACGATCTTTATCACGATACTTTAGATTAATCTCGTGACTTTTAGCTTCATCGACAAAGTTAATACTCATTTCTAAATTTGTATCTTTGCCAATTTCTTTTTTTGCCATTAAAAGTAGATCCATAATCCACTTTTTCCAATCACGCTTATCATCTAAAAAGCCAACTTCATCATTATAGGTAATTTCAATTGGGTTCATTATCTTTATGCATCCTTTTGTTCATAAGCATTAATAATTTTAGCTACTACAGGGTGTCTTACAACATCATTAGCAGTAAATTGAATAAACTCAATTTGATCAATACCCTTTAAAATTCGTTGAGCATCAATCAATCCACTTCTCTGTCTACCTGGTAAATCAACCTGAGTCATGTCCCCATTCACAATCATCTTTGAATTAAAACCAAGTCGAGTCAAGAACATCTTCATTTGAGCATCAGTAGTGTTTTGAGCCTCATCCAAAATTACAAAGGCATCATCTAAAGTTCGACCACGCATGTAAGCTAGAGGAGCTACTTCAATTACTCCTCTTTCCATTAAACGCTCTGTAGTATTTCTACCTAAAATAGCATACAAGGAGTCATAGATTGGTCTCAAATATGGATCAACTTTTTCTTTTAAATCGCCTGGTAAAAATCCCAGAGATTCCCCAGCTTCAACAGCAGGTCTAGTAAGAATAATTCGGGAAACTTCACCTTTTTTAAAAGCTGCAATCGCACACACAACGGCCAAAAAAGTTTTACCCGTTCCGGCTGGTCCAATTCCAAAGACTACATCTTGCTTATTAATGGCATCGACATAGCGCTTCTGCCCCATATTTTTGACTCTAATCGGTTTGCCTTTAGCATCCTGAATTAAAACCTTTTTATAGAGATCCGCAAAATACTCTACTGTACCTTTGTCCACCATTTTCATAGCACTAACAACATCGGGCGCACCAACGTTAACGCCGGTATTCACAACGCTGTCTAAAGCCTTTAAAACTTGAACTACTTTTTTTACACCGTCTTCGTCTCCAGAAATTACAATTTCATTTCCAGTATCAGTTACTGAAACATTGTAGCCTTCAGATAAAAGTTTTAAATTACCATCGTTAATTCCAACTAATTTTTGAATACTATCTGGATTTTTAGGAATAAAAGTTGTTTGAGCCAACTAAATCCGCTCCTTCTAATGCTTAATTTAACTGGTCACGAACTATAGCTGAAGCTTCTTTACCATCAGCGCGGCCTTTAACTTTTGGCATTAAGCTCTTCATTACTTTACCAAAATCAGATTTACCTTTTGCGCCAACTTCTGCGACTGTTTCTTTAACAATCTTCTCAAGCTCATCTTTTGAAAGTTGCTTTGGCATATAGCTTTCAACTACGGCCAATTCTTTTTTAGTTTCTTCAGCTAAATCATCACGTGAAGCTTTAACAAATTCTTCAATTGATTCTTCTCTTTGTTTTCTTTCACGATTAAGAACTGTCAATTCTTCATCAGAATTCAATTCATGACCTAACTTAATTTTTTCATTCATCAGTGCAGACTTGATCATTCGCACTGTGTTCAACTTAATTTTATCATGTTCCTTCATAGCTTGCTTCATATCAGACATGATATTATCAGATAAACTCAATGTAGTTCCTTCTTCCTTAAAAATAAAACCTACAAATGAAATTATAGCAGACTTATTAAAATGATAAAATAATATATATATTATTTTCAAGAAACAAAAAAACTCCCGTCTAAAGACGAGAGCCTCTTTGTTAATTAATAATGTCTACGTTTGCGTGCAGCTTCTGACTTAAGCTTTCTGCGAACACTTGGCTTTTCATAGAATTCGCGCTTGCGGTATTCTTGTAAGGTACCACTTCTAGAAACGGAACGCTTGAAACGACGAAGAGCATCATCAATAGACTCGTTTTCGTGAACGATTGTCTTAGCCATGTGTGATCCCTCCTTCCATTTCTTGGCGTTACGCCATACGTTTAATTAAATTATAGCAAACCTTAATTATCGGTCAATAGATACAGCAAAATTTTTTAAAATATTTTTCTTCTTCACTAAAAATCGGTTTACAAGTTGATAAAGCGATTTCAAAAATCGTCCTCTTTAGGTATAATCTTATTTAGAAAGAGGTGCTTTATATGCCAGAAAACGTAACAAACAATAAAAAAGAAGAAGTCAATATTATTATCATTTCCGATGCTGCGGGAGATACCGCTTTTAACAATGCAACTGCTGCAGCTGCTGAATTTCCAGATGCACAGATTAATTATCGTCGTTACCCATTTATTACTGATAAGAAAAAGCTAGATGAAGTCTTTAAAGAGATTGAGAAATATCCTAATTTAGTTATTCTCTATAGCTTAGTTAAAGACGACATGCAACTTCCAGTAATCAAATTTGCGAGAGAACATAATATTCAAAGCGTGGATATCTTCTCCCCTGTTGTAGAGGCAATTCAACAAACTACTGGGATGCGTCCAGTGGAAAAGATCGGTGCCCAACATAAACTAAACCAAAAATACTTTGATCGAATTTCTGCAATGGAATTTGCAGTTATGTATGATGACGGTAAGGATCCTAAAGGTTTTCTTGAAGCAGATGTAGTTTTGCTTGGAGTTTCAAGAACCTCTAAGACACCTTTATCACTATTTTTAGCAAATAAGAACTTAAAGGTTGCTAACTTACCACTAGTTCCTCAAACTCACATCCCTAAAGAAATCTATGAGATCAACCCAAAGAAAATTATCGGGTTAACTAATGATCCATCAGTTTTAAATGAAATCAGACGTCAAAGAATGATTTCTTATGGTTTAAATCCAGATACTACTTATTCAAATATGGACTCTATCAATGAGGAACTTGAGTCTGCTCAAAAGCTTTACAAGAAATTAGGTTGCTACGTAATTAACGTATCTCATCGATCTATTGAAGAAACTGCAGCTTTAATTATGCACCACTTGGGAATTGAGGATTAAATTAAAACTCTTTAATAAATATATTTTTATAATATCCTACTTACGTTAAAAGACCATTCTAGAATTTTTCTCTAGAATGGTTTTTGATTTAATCTAATCTATAATGCACGTTGATCAGCTTTTTCAAAATTTATATTCCTCTTAAGTTAAATAAAAACTCGGGTGAACCACAGTATACCCCAGTTGGTACAACATTTATATTCCTCTTAAGTTAAATAAAAACAACTCAAAGCAGATCATGGCAAGCTATGAATCGTTGATTTACATTCCTCTTAAGTTAAATAAAAACTATTGCTATCCTCAGCCTTGATATATCAACAATTTTAAACCACTTATCTGTCGACCTAATCAAAAAACGCATCTTGATCACTTAATTCATCAGCCATAATCTAAACAACATTATTGTACCGACATTTTAATCATCTGTCGATCCCCCAGAGCTTTTCGCTCATCTCCCATCGACAGATTGATTTTATAAAATATTTTATCCTTTTAAAACACACCTAAGCATTCCTCTGCTAAAAGTCATAAAGAATTTTTTCTAAAATTTAGGGCTCCATTTTCACTACACTCGTTACCTCGCCATTCATTTGAAATTGGAGACTAAAATTTAATAACCAAAATAAGCAAATTTTGTAACTTGCTTATTTTTTGTCTGTAACTATTACGTAATATTCTCCGGCTAAAATAGATCATGTTTATAAATAAAAGGAGTGAAGATTTTACAAGTTTAACTTGTAAGTAAAATTTAAATGGTAAAGAAACGTAATTTAATCAAATTATTAGCTGGTGCATTTTTAATTAGTAATTTTGGATTGATTTCCAATGTGGCTTCTGCTGCATCTAATTCAAACAACGTTGGTTTCACTACTGAAGATGTAGTCAACAGCAATCAAGAAACAAATTCTTCAACTACTGATAAAGAAACTAAAAAACTTACTTGGGCTTACCCATTTGCAAGTCAAAAGAAAAATGGAGTTCGACCAATGTACAAAGCTCAAACTTTTGGAATGACTGACTATGCTCGTTCTCTCAGCCCACTTAGCTACTTCCATGACGGTTGGGACTTTGGTTTTTCTGAAGTAGGTCACAGCACAGTTAAAGCTATTCACCCCGGAACTGTTAAAGAAGTACGACAAGCACCGGGACTTGGCTGGTATGTTTGGGTAATTAGCCCTGATAAATACGTTGAAATCTACCAAGAAGGTTTTAATTCGCGTAAAGATATTACTGTAAAACCTGGTCAAAAAATTAAGACTGGTCAAAAAATCGGTAAATTAACTGGTAGTCATCTTCACTTAGGTGTAACTAAAACTAACCATAAGTATATTAATCAACATGGCTATCCATGCAACAATTGGTATCGCGATGTAGGTACTTGGTTAAATCCAGTTAAGGTTATTGAAGATAACATGAATAAATAATAAAAAAGCATTCAAGATCTTGAATGCTTTTTTATATTAAACAATTTCTTGCTCTTTGAATCGTCCATAAACTTTTTCCACTTCACTCACACTTACAAAAGCATATGGATCAGCTTGTGTGATAATTTGCCGAATATCATACATGTCATAACGATCAATAATGGTAATTAAGACCGTTTTTTCAGTATGACCAAAAGCTCCTTCCGCATCATGAATAATCGTAATTCCACGGTGCATCTTATTTTGAATTCCATCAATAATTGGTTGAGGATGCTCCGTCACAATCATTACTTGCATTTTCTTATGCTGAGTATAGACGCTATCTATTACTCGCCCATTAATAAAAATAGTTAAAGCTGAATAAAGTGCTCTCGTCCAGCCAAATACAAATCCAGCTGCCGCAATAATTACTAAATTAACTAATATATTAAATTTTCCGTAGCTGGTACCGGTTTTTTGCCGAATAACGATTCCTATAATGTCTAATCCACCAGTAGAAATTCCGTTCTTTAAGGCAAAACCAGTCCCAATACCATTAATGGTTCCCCCAAAAATCGCACATAACAGGGGATCCCAATGGACGCTTAAAGGTTGAACAACCTTCATCATAATTGAGCCAAGTACAACGGCAATAATAGTGAAAAAGGTAAATTTATGCCCTATTTTCACCCAGCCTAGAACAAATAATGGTACATTTAACACAAAGTACATTAAAGATGTAGAAATCGTAAAAGGTAAAAAACGTTCACTCATTGAATTTATCAACTGAGCAAAACCAGTAATCCCAGATGAGTACATATGACCTGGGGTCCAGAAAAAGTTTAGGGCGATTGCCACAGCAATAGCATAAAAGAAGGCCGCTGACAGCTTAGAAACAAAATTATATCTTCGATTGAACTTGTCGATTTGATCCATGCTTAATTAATTCTCCAAAAATATCATTACTCTTTAACATAGAGTGTAACAAAAGTCGTCAAGCTAACCAACCTTAAATATTATTTTTGCCAATGTTTCTTGATAAATTGCGCACGTCCTCCTGCCTCTTCCATCGCATATCTCATAGGATCCTTTTTATAAAAGTCTTGATGGTACTCTTCTGCTGGATAAAAAGGAGCAGCTGGTTCAATTTTAGTTACAATTGGCTGATCAAATTTACCGCTCTCTTCAAGCTCTTGTTTTGACTTTTCAGCTGCTAACTTTTGCTCATTAGAATTGTAAAAAATCACTGGACGGTAATTATCTCCACGATCCTGAAATTGACCCATAGCGTCTGTAGGATCAGTTACTTGCCAATAATAATTAAGAAGCTCTTCATAAGAAATTTCGTTAGGATCGTAAGTAATTTCTACTGCTTCAGTATGACCAGTAGTTCCAGAACAAACTTCTTGATAAGTTGGATTAGCAACGTGTCCACCCGTATAACCAGAGATCACTTTTTTAACACCTTTTACTGTATCAAAAGGTTCCACCATACACCAAAAACATCCGCCGGCAAAGATGGCCGTGTTATATTGAGATTGCTCATTATTTTTCGTCATTTTAAATACCTCCAACTCATTTATCAATCTGGTTTATTATACCCACAAAAAAGATCCCTCCAAGCATCTTGCTCAAAGTGATCTTTTTGTTATATTTATCTAAAGTTAGCTACTTTAACATAACGATTCTTGTTGATACGGTAGTGCTTCTTACCATTGATGGTCATTGAAGAGCCATAAGTTGGAACAGTAATTCCGCGTCTTAAAGTTGGAACGTAGACACGTCTACCCTTATTGTTGTAAACGTAAGCATTCTTCTTCAATACACGCTTAGTACCATCGATATTACCAACAACAACGTATTGGTTATCACCAACCTTGTAGTAATCATGATTATGCATAGCTATAATTCCGCCTAAGACAGTTATTGAGCTATAAGCACTGTAAACTTTACCTTCAACCTTGTTGCCATCTTTATCGTAAACATAGGCTTTATGCATTACAGTCTTTTGGGTTTTAACTTCAGCTAGTGAAGAAGGAGTAGTCTTATTGTCAGCAGGCTTAGCTTGTTCACTAATGGCTACGTTTGGATTGGTTGGACCTTGTGATGATGGTTCCTTAGTTGCATTTGAATCAGTTACATTATTAGGATTGTTAAATTGCAATGGAAGCAAAGTAATGTTTCCATCAACATTTAATCCACGCCAATTATCAGTAAATTGCCAAATTGCAACACCATTCATGGATGGGAAGTAGTTAAAATCAGCGGTGTCAATTCGGCCCATAGTGGCATAACTTGCAACCCAAAGAGCGTTTGGATACTTATTTAATACAATGTTGGTATTTACATTATTGTTAAGTAAGTATGCACCGGAATAAAGAAGTGGTTGATAACCTGCAGCCTTAACCTTATCCATAAAAGCAACGATTGCATTTGCACTGGCATCCTTACCACCATTAACATTGTTACCTTGACCAGTTTCCCAGTCACAGGCAATATATGAACCAGCTGGCAATCCTAAAGCTTTAGCACTTGCTACAGCATAATTTCCTTCATTAGCTGCTGCAGTACTATTTGCGCCAAAAGTAGCAAAGTGATATGCCATCGGCATCATGTTTGTTGCATTTGCACTGGCAATTTGTTGAGCGGCCTTAGGATTACGATAACTTGTACCTTCACTTACTTTTACAATTGCAAACTGGGCTCCAGCTTGCGCAGTACTTGCTATATTAGAACTTTGATAACTTGATACATCTACACCATATGATCTTGCAGCAACAGAAGTGCGTGCAGCTTGGACTGTTGCTGTTTTAGGAGTGGCCAAAGCTTCAATTGAAAAGACGCTTGTAGTAGCCAAAGCACTTGCACATGCTAAAATTCCTAAAAACTTCTTATTTTTCTTTTGCATGGATTTCCTCCGCGTTTATTTCTTCTTATTACAACTTCTACTATATCACGTTTTGTTATATACAAATTTTAAGAAAATATGACAAAGTTACTTTTGATAAGTAACAATTTTGCAAAAGATTAGTTTTTTAATATAAATGTATAAGGCTATCAATGAAAAGTTGTCTTCAAATTCACGCAAATCATGTAAAAATCTAATAACAGTTTTTAATTCGTTTTCTGAATATTTATCGGAAAATTTTTCTTCAATCTCTGTAATAATTTCTTGATGCATTTCATCATGTAATTTAGCAACAACTTTTCCATTAGAAGTCAATGCATAATATATTTTCTTTTTATCATTTGGTGCCTTTTGTACAATTATCAACTCAAATTGCAATAACTTCTTTGCAGCACGAGTAATTCCCCCTCTAGTAACTTGCAATTCGGTTGCTAATTCAACTCCAGTTTTACTTTTTATTTCCAAAGCTGACAAAATATGTAAAGCTACGATAGATACTTTCAATGTCTTGAATACCGTAGAATTTCAGCATATTAGTTAGATATAAACTTCCTAAGTCCATTAGAGCTGAACCCGAGTTGTTTTTAAAATGGAGTGCCTTTTTATTATGACGTTTTAAAAGAGCCTTTTCTTCTGTCGTCATTTTCTCATTGAATTTCTGCTTACGCCAAGCCTCCATAGTAACATCATTTAATGGTGGAACTCCTTGACCCTCATAAAGATCACAAATAATAATTTTATCTGTAGGATGATTTAATTTGTACTCCTCAATAAATTTTTGCCAACATTTAATGACAAACTATTAGTAGTATATGGATGAACTTGAATAACTAAAAGTGTACTCATTTTATCTTCTCCTTTATTGTTGATTATCAACAATAATTTGCATTCATTTTAGGTACTTGTCAACAAAAATAAAGACAAAAAAGCGAAACTAAGTATGATTAGTTTCGCGAATTTTTTATTTAATTGAATCTACTAAAAACTTTAACTCATCTCTTGAAAAACTACGACTATAACCATCAACTAGCTGGGTCATAATTGTGGCTTCATCAAATTCTGCTCGACGATACAACTGTATCAAACTTATTACCATTGGTGTTCTTTTGTTATTTTTAATCTTATCTATATCCATCATTAGTCCCCTCATTTGCCTTTCATTATACTCTATTTCTCTCAAAAATCAACATTAAAAAAGCCAAAAGTTGATATAACTACTACTAAATCAGAAATTTAATTAGATCGTTATCATATAAAGCTTAGTCTACAAGCAATTCATCATACTAATATATCAGTTCTGCACTTTATACTTAAAATTGTTATTTATTAAATTTTTGAATAAAAAAGAACTAGTAGTCGTTATCTACTAGTTCTTAACTGAAATTGAAGAAAAATCTATTACACTTCTAGGAGGAAGGACCTCAGTCACTTATTATCCTAATCCATTTTCATTTAAAAGTTAAATGATATTTATTGATATTTAACAATTTTTAACTTGACCTTGCTTAACATCATAATTAGCTTTCAAAAGTTCAGGTCCGTTACCAATTCCTACTGCTCCATCCAATAAACCACTATCACTCTTAAGCATTAAGCCAACATTCTTATAGTCAAGTACTAAATTATCGCCAAGCAAAGTTAAATCATAATCAGAAGTATAGATTTTTACACCTGCATTATTATGCAAAACTACGGGATAATCTTTATCGGGATGATCAAGTTTAATAATAGAAAAATGCATCCCCATACTACATGATCCTCCCAGCATCGAATATTTCCCTCCTGCATCATCAGCAATTAAAAGCATCGGGTGACCTAAAACATCTCTTTTTTTCAAATAATCCAATGCAGCCTGCGTAAATTTTATCTTTGCCATAATCGTTCCTCCCTATCTCTCTTAGATTTTATCCTGAAATCAGATTTAATAACTTGATTTAAATCAATTATCAAATAATTTTTTATATTCACCATATCCTTGTTTATCAAGCTCATCATAAGGAATAAACTTAAGCGCAGCAGAGTTAATGCAGTATCTCAATCCTCCTGTCGCAGTAGGCCCATCAGTAAAAACATGGCCTAAATGCGAATCCGCTTCGGGGCTTTTTACTTCAGTTCTTTCCATATTGTGGGATTGATCTCGATGATATACAAGTTTTTTAATCGGTTTAGTAAAACTTGGCCAACCACATCCCGCATTGTATTTATCTTGACTAGAGAACAAAGGCTCACCAGATACTACATCTACATAAATTCCTTTATCGTAAAAATCGTCATACTTCCCAGTAAATGGATATTCGGTAGCCGCATTTTGCGTAACCTCATATTGCTCCTGAGTTAATTTCTTCAATTTTTCTTTTTTATCTAGCATTCATATCACCTTTTTTCTGATCTATTATTCAATATACCAAATTTAAGTAAAAAAATGTTGTCTCAAGTTTTCGAGTAATTTAAAATTAATATCAATGAGAGAAAGGAAGCATTAAATATGCCAAAATTAGCAGACGATTTATCAATGACACGTAATACTCGCTTAAATTCACTAACTCCATCTAAGATCCGTGCTTTTGATGAAAAAGCTTCTAAGATCCCTGGAATTATTAAATTAACAATTGGCGAGCCTGATTTAAATACTCCTGAACACATTAAAGAAGCCGCTATTGCGGACATTAACGCCAACGATTCCCATTACGCGCCTCAAGCTGGTAAGCCAGAACTTCGCCAAGCTATCAGTGATTATTTAAAAAGAAGTCTCAATTTGGATTATGATCCAACTAGTGAAATTTGTGTAACTGTTGGAGCTACTGGAGCATTAAATGATGTTTTCATGGCTATTTTAAATCCTGGTGACAAAATTTTAGTTCCTACCCCTGTTTGGGCTTTATATTTCCAATTAATTAAATTAACAGGAGCTATTCCAGTTCAAATTGATACTTCAAAAGATGGTTTTGTTTTAACTCCAGAGCACTTAGAAAAAGTACTTCTGAACGAAGGAAAGGGTGCTAAAGCTATTATTTTAACCGATCCTTCCAATCCAACTGGACGCGTTTATCCAAGTGATACTTTGAAAAAACTTGCTGAAATTATTAAAAAGTATCAATTATTCTCTATCACTGACGAAATTTACGGTGAGCTTGTTTACGAAGATAATGTCCACCATTCCCTTTCCGAGTATATTCCGGAAAGAAACATTTTAATTTCCGGCTTATCTAAAGCTTATGCTATGACAGGCTGGCGTTTAGGGTATATTGCTGGTCCTAAAGAAATTATGGCTAGTATCTGTAAAATAAATGCATTTTTAGTTACATCAGTAACTGATAATGTTCAAGCTGCAGCCATTGAAGCACTTAATAATGGAAAAGACGATCCTATAAAAGCTCGTAAGATTTACGAAGAACGTCTCAAATTCATGAAGAGCGGACTTGAAAAATTAGGTTTTGAGATGTCCACTCCTCAGGGCGCATTCTATATTTTTGCAAAAATTCCAGATAGCTTCGGTACTGATGATGAGGCCTTTGCCAACGAACTAGCAACTAAAGCAAAAGTAGGTGTAACTCCAGGCCGCTATTTCGGAAAAGGTGGTCAAGGATATGTTCGTTTATCTTATGCTTCATCTACTGAAAATTTAAAAGAAGCTCTTCGTAGAATTGAAAAATATGTAGAAAATATCTAAAAAAATAAAGCTTAGCAAATTGCTAAGCTCTATTTTTTTACTTAAAATTCTTAACCTTTACATAACGGTTCTTGTTGATCTTATAGTAACTCTTGTTCTTGATCTTCTTCTTGCCATAAGTAGCCACACGTGCATTCTTCTTAATGGCTTTTACACGACGCACGCGCTTACCTTTATTGTTATAAACAAAAGCAGTATGTTTTACAGTACGTGGAGTTCCATCAACATTGGCAAGACGAATATATTCGTTATCCCCAATTCGGTAATAATTCTTACCCTTGATTGAAACAGTCCCACCAAGGACAGTCACTTTCTTGTAGGCAGAAACTTTTTTACTCGTCTTTACGCCATCCTTATTATAAACTGCTGCAGTATGCATTACTGTCTTCTTGTTCTTGACAGACTTAGCCTTTGGAGCTTGACTAGAAGCACCATTGCCATACTTAAGTGGTAAAAGACTAATGTTACCATCAACATTTAAGCCACGCCAATTATCAGTAAATTGCCAAATGGCCACTCCATTCATTGATGGGAAATATGAAAAGTCTGGATTATCAATTCTACCCATAGTAGCATAACTAGCTACCCAGAGTGAATTTGGATACTTAGAAGTAATTTTTCCAGTATTTATATTATTATTCAATAAAGATGCACCTGAATAAAGAAGTGGTTGATAGCCCTGGGCCTTAATTTGGTTCATGAAAGCAAGAATAGCATTGGCACTTGCTTCACGTCCACCATTAACATTATTTCCGTCACCAGTTTCCCAATCACAGGCAATATATGATCCCTTAGGAAGGCCAGTTGCTCGAGCACTAGCAACAGCATAATTTGCTTCTGCTACTGCCGCACCAGAATTAGCGCCAAACAAAGCAAAGTGATATGCCATTGGAAGCATATTATTAGCTTTTGCACTTGCTATTTGTTGAGAGGCCTTTGGATTACGATAGCCAGTACCTTCA
Source organism: uncultured Lactobacillus sp. (assembly GCA_947575965.1). Classification (GTDB taxonomy): domain Bacteria; phylum Bacillota; class Bacilli; order Lactobacillales; family Lactobacillaceae; genus Lactobacillus. The sequence goes on from CANPPJ010000002.1 coordinate 104,579, forward strand.
CTAACTTTAACAATCGCAAATTTAGCTCCAGCATTGGCAGTACTCTTTACACTTCCAGATTGATAAACAGATACATCAACACCATAAGATCTTGCATTTACGGACGTTCTAGCAGCTTGAACGACTTGACTATGATGTTCATTACCAACATTAGTAATTGCAGTTGTAGCAATTACACCAGCACATGCTAAAATACCTACTAAATTTTTCTTATTCTTTTGCAATTATATCCCTCTTAAAATCACTTTTTAGATTTACAAACTACGTTTAACATCTTTTAATTCATCTATATTCCAATTGATAACTATAGCAGATTTTTTATATTACTAAATTACAAATTGGTAACAAGTGTGGTGAAAGCGATTAAGTTGGATAAATTTTACATAATTTATATTAATGAATAAAAAAGCACCAGCAAGCTGGCACTTTTTCTAATTAATCTTCATCCCAAGTAGAATTCTTGGCAGCATCTTCTTGAGCTTCTTTTTCTAGACGCTCTTCAGTTTCCTTAACGCTATCTTCGTATTGTTTTTCAATTTCAATACCAATGTCAGCTAATTGTTGATCAGCAACTGGAGCTGGTGCATGCATCATTGGTTCTGAAGCAGAAGCATTCTTTGGAAAGGCAGTAACGTCACGAATATTGTCCTTACCTGCTAACATCATTGCTAAACGGTCAAGACCAATAGCCAAACCAGCGTGTGGTGGGAATCCCATGTCCAAAGCATCTAATAAGTAACCAAATTGTTCATAAGCGCGTTTCTTAGTGAAACCTAAAGCCTTTAACATCTTTTCTTGGATTGAACGCTTATGGATACGGATTGATCCACCACCCATTTCATCTCCGTTCATAACAATATCATAGGAACGAGCATGAGCTTTATGAGGATCAGTATCAAGAAGCTTAATACCCTCATCGTCTGGCATAGTGAATGGGTGGTGAGCTGCGATCCAACGACCTAAACCTTCATCATATTCGAATAATGGCCAATCAACAACCCATACAAAGTCAAAGACACCTTCTGGAATAATACCAGTTTCATGAGCAAATTCACGACGTAAGTGATCAAGTGAATCAGTAACTACCTTCCACTTATCAGCTACCATGACTACTAGTTCTCCTCCTTCAAGGCCAAATTCCTTAATTAAAGCTTCTTTATTTTCATTAGTTAAGAAACGTGAAACAGGACCTGAGAATTCACCGTCTTCGTACTTAACCCATGCAAGTCCCTTTGCATGATAACGCTTGATATAATCTTGCTTTTCTTCAATCTTTTTACGTGAATATTGCTTAGCACCGTTTTTAACAGCAATTCCCTTAACAACACCACCGTCAGCAATAGCACCTGAAAATACCTTAAAGTCACTATCTTTAAAAATTGGGCTTAAATCATGAAGGTACATTTCATAACGAGTATCAGGCTTGTCCGAACCGTACTTGTTCATTGCCTCATCCCAAGTAATACGCTTGATAGGAGTCTTCAGATCAATATTCATAACATCTTTCATGATCTTCTTTAAAAGACCTTCAGTGTAGTCTTGAACTTGCTTTTCATCAGTGAAAGAAGTTTCCATATCAATTTGAGTAAATTCTGGCTGACGATCACCACGAAGGTCTTCATCACGGAAACAACGAGCCAATTGGTAGTACTTGTCAAATCCAGCACCCATTAACAATTGCTTAAACAATTGTGGTGATTGTGGAAGTGCGTAAAAACTACCAGGATAAATTCTTGAAGGAACTAAGTAGTCACGCGCACCTTCAGGAGATGACTTACCTAAAATTGGAGTTTCAATATCAATAAAGCCATTTTCGTCAAAGTATTCGTGAACTGCACGCAAAATCTTTGCACGTAACATAATAGCTTTTTGAAGGGTTGGACGACGCAAGTCAAGGTAACGGTACTTTAAACGAGTTTGTTCAGCCGCGTTAATGTCATCCTTAATTTCAAATGGAGGAACCTTTGATTTGTTTAAAACATCAATTTCAGTAGCATCTACTTCAACTTCCCCAGTCTTCATATCTGGGTTAACACTTGAACGTTTAACTACCTTTCCTTTTACTTGAATAACATCTTCACTACCAAGTGAGTCTGCTACTTCCATTAAATCATTACCGGAATCTTTGTTAACAACAACCTGAACGATACCTTCACGGTCACGCAAATCAATAAATACTAAATTACCAAGGTTACGTACACGTTGAACCCAACCATAAAGATTTACTTCTTGTCCTTCATACTTGCTAGTAATGTTGCCAGCATAGTCTGTTCTTTTTTCCATATGTTCCATTCTTTAATCCTCTAATTTTTTCATTACAGTTTGCATATCATTTAAATCTTCAAGACTTAAATCGATAGTCTTACCATCGGATAAGCGTTTGATATTCAAAACGCCATTTTCAAGTTCTTTAGCACCCAAAGTAATTACATACTTAGCATGTACACGATCAGCTTTTCTAAATTGTGCCTTAAGTTTCTTTTGATCAACATCGTATTGAGTCTTAAAGCCTTGTTTTCTAAGAGAACGTGCAATTTCAACAGTCTTCATTTCTGTGCCAGCACCAATATTGGTAATGAAGAAATCAATTCCTTCATCTTTAAATAAATCAGGATTTTGCTCTTTCAAAACAAGCATTAATCTTTCTTCACCAATACCAAAACCAACAGCTGGAGTTTGAGGACCGTCAAATTCTTCAACTAAGTGATCATAACGGCCACCACCAAGAATAGTAGTTGCGGATTCCCAAAGATTCTTATCCTCTACCATAAACTCAAAGATGATCCCGGTGTAGTAATCAAGTCCACGTACCAAATCGTCGTCCATTACATAGTTAATGCCTAATTGAGTAAGCATGTTGGTAATAGTTTCAAAGTTTTCCTTTGATTCATCATCAAGATAATCAACAATTTTTGGTGCATTAGGTAAAAATTGTTTATCTTCTTCTGCCTTAGAATCAAGAATTCTAAGTGGATTCATTTCAAGACGTCTTTGAGAATCTTCTGATAATTGATCCTTGACTGGAGTAAAGTAATTTACTAAAGCATTATGGTAATCTTGACGGACTTGATTGTTTCCTAAAGTGTTGATGTGTAATTCATAATTCTTCACACCAAGTTCAGCCAATAAATCATGGCCCATCATAATTGTTTCAACATCTGCTAATGGACTACTTGAGCCAAAACTTTCAACACCGATTTGGTGAAACTCACGTTGACGTCCCGCTTGAGGTCTTTCATATCTAAAAGTGTTGTCAATATAGTAAACATTGAATGGCTTTACTACATCGGGGCCATAAAGTTTATTTTCAACATAGGCACGAACAACACCCGCAGTCCCTTCAGGACGAAGAGCTATATGACGGCCACCTTTATCATTAAAATCGTACATTTCTTTTGAAACAACATCTGAAGATTCACCACTTGAACGAGAGAACACTTCATAATTTTCAAAACTTGGCGTACGGATTTCACGATAATTAGCACGCTTAAAAAAGTTTCTAGCAGTTTCTTCTACCTTTTCCCAAGAGCCAGAATTTTCAGGTAGAATGTCCACTGTTCCTTTGGGTCTTTGAACTCGCATTTTATCATCCTTTTTAATTTAATTAACAAAAAAGCGTCCTTGAAACTAATCAAGGGCGCTCAAAAATTAGCACGGTACCACCTTTTGGTTGCTACGATTAACGCTCGCGAAACGAACCATTATCTGATAAAGTTGTCACAGACAGCTCTCTATCCGCTTTTTCACCAAACTGCGGTCTCTTTCAATAGAGCACATGCTAATCTTCATTCTTTGTCATCGATAATTCTTTTTTAGCTTATATTTTTAAATGAATATTGTCAACCTCTGTAAGCGATTTAAATAAAATTTGCTACAGGTCTAAAACAATAGTAAAAGGGCCATCATTTTCTAAGCTGACTTGCATATCAGCCCCAAATTCACCGGTTTCTACATGGAAGCCATGGTCTTCAAGTTCTTGATTAAAGTCTTCCCACAATTCCTTCGATTTAGGAGGTCTCATTGCTTCTACAAAACTTGGACGGTTCCCTTTTTTAGTATTAGCAAGTAAAGTAAATTGACTTACACTTAAGATTTCGCCATTTACGTCTTTTAAAGATAAATTAGTTTTACCTTCTTCATCTTCAAAAATTCGCATCTTGCTAATCTTATCGGCAGCTTTCTTAACAGTAGCCAATTCATCACCATTTTTTAAACCAACTAACAGTAAAAATCCTCTGCCAATCTTTCCAACTGTCTTATTGTCAATATCAACTTTAGCATGATTAACGCGCTGAATAACAATTCTCATTAATTATCTGACCTCTTTGTTTCATATACATCAGGAATATCTCGTAACTTACTTAAAATGTCACTAAGCTGATCGGCATTCTTAACCGCAACGGTTACATAAATATGAGCAATATTTTCTTCATTAACTTTACCAGAAATGTTGTTAATGTTTTTAGTTAATGAATTAAGCTTATTAATTACGTCACTAAGTAAATTACCTCGATTATAACCAAAGACTTCAATATTGGCATTGAATGCTTGAGCACTATTTTCCTCTACATTCTCCCATTCAACATCAATTAAGCGCCCTTGTTCTTGGGCCTCTTTAGTAATATTGCGACAATCAGCACGATGAATAGTTACTCCGCGCCCCTTAGTTACATAACCGATTATCTTGTCTCCTGGAACTGGGTTACAGCACTTAGCTAAATGGAGCATTAAGTCACTGACCCCTTGGATCATAACTCCATTCTTATGCTTAACTTTCATTGTAGAAGAACTATTCTTAGGCTTTTTATCTGGAACAGCTGCTTGCTGTCCAGAATTCAAAATAGCTTCTTCTCGTTTCTTCTGCTTTTCTTGTTCATCTTTTCGACGAATATCTATGGTTAAACGGTTGTAAACCCCAATCGCAGATTGATCCCCAAATCCAATTGCAGCATATAATTCATCAGGAGTTCGATAGTTAAAATGCTCCAGAATCTTTTCAATATGCTCTTTATCCATAAATTCTTTTGCACTTAAATCATGTTCACGCAAAATATTGGCAACTTCTTGTTCACCTTCTTGAATACTTTGCTCACGATCTTGTGCTCTAAAGTAACGTCGAATTTTGTTACGAGCTCTGGAAGTTTTAACCATGTCAACCCAATCACGAGATGGAGTTGCATTAGTTTGGGTCATAATCTCAATTACATCACCGTTTTTAAGCTTATAATCCAGTGAAACCAATTTATTATTAACTTTAGCACCAACTGCATGGCTCCCTACTTGGGTATGGATGGCATAAGCAAAATCTAAAGTCACCGATCCCTTAGGCAATTCATAGACTTCACCTCGAGGAGTAAAGACATACACGCGATCCGAGAAAATATCACTTTTAACGCTCTTCATGAATTCGCCGGCATCTTTAGTTTCATCCTTTAATTCTAGGATTTCACGCACCATATCAAGTTTTTCACCAGAAGTGCTTTCCTCGACACCGTCAAAATTGCCACGCTTATATGCCCAGTGGGCAGCCACACCATATTCAGCTACTTCATGCATTTGTTCAGTTCTAATTTGAATTTCAAGCGGCTTACCACCAGGTCCGATAATTGTAGTGTGGAGTGACTGATAACCATTTACTTTAGGAACAGCGATATAATCCTTAAATCTACCTGGCATTGGTTTCCATTCAGTATGAACAGCCCCTAAAACTGCATAACAATCTCTGACAGTCTTAACAATCACTCTAACAGCTAATAAGTCATAAATTTCTTCAAAATCTTTATGCTTATCAACCATCTTTTTATAGATGGAATAAATATGCTTAGGACGACCATAAATTTCACATTTAATTCCCAGGCCATCTAAAGTACTTTTCATTACTGAAATAGCATCTGAGATGTACTTTTCACGCTCACTACGTTTAACATCCATTAAACTAACAATGCGGTAATAAGCTTCTGGATTCAAGTAATGGAAACTCATATCTTCCAGTTCCCATTTAATTGTCCCAATACCTAAACGATCAGCCAAAGGAGCATAAATATCCATAGTTTCTGAAGAAATTCGACGTTGTTTATCAGGACGCAAATGTTGCAAAGTATGCATATTGTGCAAACGATCGGCCAATTTAACCATAATTACACGCAAATCTTTTGCCATTGCTATTAACATCTTACGATGATTTTCAGCCAAAAATTCCTGATGTGATTTGTATTGGTACTTATTAAGTTTAGTTACCCCATCAACAATAAAGGCAACATCTTCCCCAAACTCATTTTTTATATCATCATTAGTAGTTGGCGTATCTTCAACAGTATCATGTAGAAACCCCGCAGCTACTGTATCTGGATCAAGACCTAAAGTAGCCAAAGTACCAGCCACTTGAGTTGGGTGAATAATGTATGGCTGACCAGAAGCACGCTTTTGTCCAGAGTGAGCATTTTCAGCGTATTCATAAGCCTTTTCAACAAAAGCCACCTGCTCATCATTCATATAGCTTTTGCAGGCATCAATTACCTGATCATGAGTCATTTCAACATACTTTGACATTGACGATCATCCCTTCTAACGGTAAAAATTATTATCCATTAAGCCAAAGAGTTCAAAGATAAGGTAAACTAGTCCTAAAACCAAATTATAACTAGCAAACTTAGGTAAAATAGCTAAACAAAAAATAATCGGTAAACAAATTATCCATAAATTACTAATTCTTCGACTTTTTATCAACTTACCTACATGATAGCTAATCAGACAGTTAACAATTAAGAATACGATCCCTATCCGCCATATAATTCCAATTTTTAATAAACTAGAAATGTAAGGTAAAACAGCAATCACAACGCCCCACCAAATTACCGGCATCGGCCTAAATTTATTCAATTTCTTTAAAATTGGAATTTGAGTGAGCTTTTGTTTAATTATATTCATAAAAATCGCATTTCCTCATCTAAGCTTAATTTAACTTCTTATTTTACCACTTTTAGCTATCTTTTCTAGTAATTCCTAATCCAATCCAACGACCTTGCTTCATGGTAAGATCGATCTTAAAGCCATTTTCGTCTAAAGCCTTCTCAATCTTCGGTAATTGTAGGTAATCAATCCCAGAAAAGATAACTTGACCATTTTCGTTTAAATGTTCATCCATTTGCGGAATCAAATCGAGTAAAATTTCAGCTAAAATGTTAGCTACAATAATATCAAATTTACCTTTTACATCCTGTAACAAGCTCGTTTTTTGAAGTTCAATATTAGTAATATCGTTTAAAGCTGAGTTTTCCTTTGCCGCAGTCATTGATTCATCGGAAATATCTGTGGCTAAAACTTGACTGGCCCCCAATTTGCTGGCCGCAATTGCCAAGATTCCCGAACCCGTACCAACATCCACAACAGTTTGAGGCTTAATCATCACTCTTTCAAGTCCCATCATGGCGAGTTGGGTCGTTTTATGATTACCAGTACCAAAGGCGAGACCCGGATCGAGCTTGATTAATTTTTGATCAGGAAAAGTAGGCTTATAATCTTCCCATTCTGGCACAATAGCTAAGTGACGAGAAAAATCAATCACATGGTAGTATTTTTGCCAAGCAGTATTCCAATCTTGATCAGCAATATAAGAAGTGGTGATTTCACCTTCGCCAACATTTAAACCGTAGCCCTTCAATTCTTCAAGCTTCTTTTGGTACTTTTTAACTAAATCTTCCTTATCGGCTTCTTCATCAAAGTAAGCCATAAACTGCATGTCTTCTGGAAGGTCTTTAATATCATCTAGTTCAACTACAGTTGAATCATGAAGCCACCCAGCTTGTTCAAAATCGCTGCGTTTTCTAGTTTCTACTCCTAGCGCGTTTAAATTGTCTTGGCTATACACACTTAGCGCATCTTCAATTTCATGACTAGTGGCAATTTTAATAACTAATAACTTCATATTAACTCCTTTAGAAAAATCTTTCCTAATGCTATGATAATAACGGTGATAAAAATGTCGAAGAAGAAAAAGAAAAATAAACTCGAGAAAACTTTAGTCGAGAAGATTCTTGACCAACATAAAATTAAATACCGTCAAGCTGAATTTGCGACCCGCGAAGATAAAGGCGGAGTTGCGCAAATGGATACTTCTATTTTAAATGAAGATGAGCATTTGGTCTATAAGACTCTAGCTTGCGAGGGCAATAAGACTGGTCCATTAGTTGGAGTAATTCCAGTTACTGAACATTTGAGTATGAAGAAGCTGGCTAAAATTTCTGGTAATAAAAAGTGTGAAATGATTCCACTCAAAAAACTAGAAAAAACTACCGGCTATGTTCATGGTGCCAATACACCCATCGGAATCCATTTTACTCATCACTACCCTATTTATCTAGATGATAGTATGAAAAATGAAAAAGAAATCGGTGTTTCTAGCGGTAAAGTTGGACGTAGTGTATTTCTTGCGCCAAGCGACTTACAGAAGATTACTGAAGCCAAATTTGGCGACTTACTCGAGTAAATCGCTTTCATTTTCTTCTATTAATGGTATACTTATCTTATAACCACATATAGAGATTATATAGAAGAAGATGATTACTATGAATTTCATATTAGGAATTGTGGGCTTTCTTGTCGCAATTGGTGCGGTACTTTTAATCATGAGTACGGCCTTTGCCAAGTAAAGCATAAAATTTGAATACTAAAAGCATTCCATTTTAGTGGCGAATCAATTACTCTGCGGAGATAGTTGATTCGCTATTTTTTGGCCAAAACAAAAAACCTTGAAGTTCCCATAAGAATTTCAAGGTTTTGATATATTTTACCAATCAACATGACGCCATTTCTTATCAGTTAGAATTCTAGCTGTTAATAAGCCTAATGGCAAAGCGGCCACAATCATTAATGCTTCCGTAATCCAGTAAGCACCAATATTAATATTCGTCATTCCAAAATTAAACATTGCTCGATACATATAAAGTCCTGGAACCATAATCACGATTGAAGGCACAGTCAACGCAATTCGAGGGAATCCCACTTTATTGCGGACAATACTTGCAAGTAACCCGGCGACAGTTGCCCCAATAAAGGCCGCTAAGGCAGCCGGTACATGATCAAAGTCCACTAAACTTAAACGCAAAGTATTTGCAACTGCTCCACTAATTGCCGCCATGGTAGCCATTGAAGGCTTGGAATTAAACATAATAGAGAAGCCAAATACTCCGCAAAAACTAGCAATAAATCGCAATAATGTGAGTACTAATGGACTTAAGCCTAATTTTGGCATCGATCCCGGATGAAGCCCTAAAATCATCGCAACCGCCCATCCAGCCATTGTTGCAATCACAATAATTAACACGGCATATGTTAATCGTTCCAATCCTGACCTCATATCAAGCTTAGACATGTCCAAACCAGATGTAATAAATGGAAATCCTGGAATCACAAACAGCATTGACCCAATATAACCGTATGCATGATCATAGTTGATTTGGAACAATAATCGTAAAATTGTAAAAGCTACAAAATATGTTGCACATGCTACAGCTACTCCAGCCGCAATCTTGGCAACTAAAGTTAATTTATGCTTTCCCATCTCTGAGCGCACATAATTACCAAATCCCGCTCCAAAGAAAGCACATATAACTTCAGGAATTCCTCCACCCAGCAAAAAGATAAATCCTGCACAGGCAAGTCCAGAAGCTAATCCAGATATCCAAGTAGGATAAGTAGTTTTAAAATTATCAATTTCATCTAGTCGATTCTTGATTTGTCCTAAAGTCCAATGTCCATGTCCTTTTTTAAATTGATGAACAAATTTTTCCAATTCATTCAACTTCGTCATATTAACTCCAGTTGAAGGAATTGAAAGAGTTTGTGAATAGGACTGATTTCGAACCCCAAAACAAGTATATTCAATTGAAACTAGGCCAATATCAGCTGAACAAGTAATTCCTAGAGTTCGAGCAATCGTATCCATAGAATCTCGGACTCTCCACGCTCCTGTTCCACAAGATAAGAGCATAATTCCTACACGTCCAACTAAAGAGCCTTTCTCAACAAGAGTGGCATCTTTTGCTAAAGTGTCATCATCACTTTTGAAAAATTCCTCCCAGCGAATTTTCATATGATGGTGATGTGATAATTTACGTCGTGCTTTTGTCGCACTATCTGATTCTGTCATCTTTTCCAACATTCCTTTTTGTTTATCCATCATTATAAAATCAGCTCTATTATTTTACCACACTTGTTAATTTTATAAATTTTAAAAATAGTAGTAATAATTTAAATTATTTAAAAATAAATATATAATATAGGTAAGTAATTGCTAGTATATTTAATAAAGGAATGATTAAAATGACGCAATTAAGTAATGAAGAACTCGCAAGTATCGCTCATGACTATTATTTAAGCAAACTAAATATTGCCGATATTTCACAAAAATATAACCTATCAAGATACTTAATTACTAAGGCACTAGATGATGCAGAAGAGCGCGGAATTGTTAAAATTAGTATTCAACAACATACCAAACGTAATGAAGAATTAGAGCGCCAATTACAAAGTCGCTTTCATTTAAAAGAAGTTTTTATTCTGGAAAATCTTCCTACTAAGAATCAAGACAGTGAAGCGATCGTTAATTTTGCAGCTAAACAAATTCAAAATTATGCTCAAACAGCCAAAAATATCGGAATGACTTGGGGAACTTTAATGCTAGATGTTATTAACGAATTTACACATGAAGATCGAGATGATCTCACATTTGTGCAATTATTAGGACAAACTTTAAATTCTAAAAAGCGTAAAACTTCCTTAGTTCAAGAAGCTTCTAACAAATTCAATTCTCGTTCAATTTCTCTTCCAGCTCCTTTATATGCTTTAAATTCCGACTTTATTCAAGCTCTTGAAAAAGAACCTTTTTATCATGAGCTTCACTCTTATTATAAAAATCTCGATTTAATCTTTTCAGGAATTGGCACCTTCCAATCCATTCAAGTCGATCAATTTTTAATGAAAAACTATGCACCAACTCTCTTTAAAGGAATTGATCCAAAAAAAGTTGCTGGTCTAATTTTTGGTCGTCCATATGATATTGAGGGCAATTTTTACCAAGAGGTTGGCAAACATGTCTGCGGAATTAACTTAGATGAAATTATGCAAACCCCGACCCGCTTTGTCATTGTCAAGAATCGTTTCAAAACCAATGCACTTCTAGGTGCATTAAGAACTGGAGTTATCACCCATTTAGTAACCAATAGTGCAATTGCTGAACAAATTTTGGAAAAATCCAAATAAAATCTAGTAGCAATTATAATAACATCCTTAGCTTTTTATCTTAGCAATAAAAGTTAAGGATGTTTTTGATTTATTGTTATTTAAAAAGTATAGTGATGTTCTTTAATTTTTATCTATATCAAAACATTTTATCCCGTGTTATCTATATGGTTACCCTTTACGTGCTCATAAGATTGCACCATTTCAGTAATAAAACACACAAGTGAATATTTAAAATCAAAAAAATTAGCAATCTACTTAACAATTTTAAAAATAATGTGGTAGGCTAATTATGTTATAAAAAATAAAAATGTAAGTTATTTAATTAAGGCAATAAATATGAAAGATAAAAACGACTTAAATTTCAATTCAAAATTAAACAGCAAAGAAAGATTTGGTTTACGCAAATTGTCAATTGGACTTGCAGCAGTTTGTTTAGGCACAAGTTTCATTTTACTTAATAACCAGACTGCCTATGCTGCCGATAAAAATCAAGCTCAAAAAAATGTAGAAAACATTTCAAAGCCAAATACTAATTCTGTCGAAAAAACTGATAACGAAGGAGCTACTGAATCCAATTTAAAGCAACTCCTTCAAGAAAAACAACCCTCAAAAGCAAATTCTCAGCTTGAAGAAGCTTCCAATCAAGTTTTACAGAATAATAACCAACAAACTAATCCTCAAGTTTCAAATAAATCTAATATTGAGAATGCCCACAATAACCAAGAATCAGAAAAGGTTACAACCTCTCTATCTCTCAACGAATCAACCTCTTTTGAAACTTCACCAAAAAATCAAGCTACTACAAATCAATCATCTATCGCTAAAGCCAAATCATCTGAATTTACCAACACTGATATATCTAATTCTAAAAATATAACCATCACAAGTTCTAACACTCCTGATATGATGGCTAATAGCACTGTAGGTCATGTACTTATTCACGTAAAAAATGCTGGTATTTATACAACTAATAGCAATGCTACAGTCACAATTTCTAATCCCGATAACCTTTTGAGCTTTAGTAATAACGCTCCTGTATTAGGAAATGACTTTTCTACTTCTACCAATGGAGAAGGAACCTTCACTTTTACTTATATAGGTAAAGTGACTTCTACATTTGATGACCTAAATTTAGATTTGGCCATTACAGGCAATAATGATGCTGTTAAAACGTATATGTCTCATCACAATAATCAGTATCCCACAAATATTCCAATCAGTGTGAATGTCACTCTTCCCCAGACCTCTACTTTCACTCAAACTTTCACTACTACCATTAAGCCTTATGCTGACAAAGTTCAATCAGATGAATTAATGCATGGCTTTATTATGGGGCCGAAAGTAGTATGGAGTCCCGAAAGTTCAAATAATACTCGTACAGTAAATGGGCAAGAACAAATTCAAGTAGGGATTAATAACAATGGTTCTCCAGTTTTTGTTAATAAAGGCACAGGCAAAGTAGAAAATGGATTTTATGTTGAAAATGGAGTGTCTTATTCAGGTCCTGAACTTTCTGCTATTCCTGATCTTTCCACTGAAGTTAAACAAGATTCCGCACGGTTGATGCAATATGGTATTGATTGGAACTTTGGGGAATTAAATCCTTTAGATAATGTATTAGCCACTATCAGTGTTAGTGAAGGTCAAGTTATCCTTCCAAGCACTATTAAAGTCTTTCACATTACTAATCCTACTTACATTAAAACCACTGATAATATACGTATCCCAATTGATGAATCTTATAATAATATTGTAGGATACAATCCTACTACGGGTAAATTTGACAATGAAGATCCCAACTTCGAAAAATTTTTGAGAGATCACATTTCTACCAATGGTCAAAATATAAGAATTGATCAAACAGGTCCATTTACTATCAATAATGAGAATTATTCTAAAAAAGGAGCTTATTTTATTCAATTCGATGCCAATCTTAATTTACAATATTTACCAAACTGGCAAGTAACTGGAAATGGCCCAAGTATTACTACCCCTATCCATAACGAGCGCAATTGGAATACTGAAGGCCAAGGAAACAATACTACTACCCAAACTTTTACTGGTTTTAATAAAGGTTACATTACTCCAGGGAACGCTGTAAATGAAAGCATTAATGTACACTATATTGATGAAAATACGGGGAAGCAAATCCAAGCTCCGTCTATCTATACTGGAAAAGCTGATGGAACTATTAGCAACCATACTTTATTGAACATCAAAAATATTGAGAATAATAATTATATTCTTGACAAAGTTGCCACAATGGGAGGAACTCCACGTATTACCCTGCCAAAGAACACTTACGATCCAGCCTATCAAAATTTTGGATTCAGCAATGAAAATACTAAAAACAACGCCCCTGTCAATATATATAATGCACCAAATTTAGGATTTAGTAATGATCCAAATAGCAAAGCATTAAATTACTATGTTTACTTTTATCAAACACAGACTCCAACTTCTCGAACCATAACTGCTACCCAAAATATTACTTATATCTATGGTAACGGTCCGCAAGCTGGAAAAGAGGCTTCCTCACATATTTCTAAAAAATTGAGTTTTACCAATAATGGTGTTATTCAGAATGGAGTGATAACTTGGGATACAGATTGGTCAGTTAATACAGGAACATTATTTGGCTTTAGCAAAGTTGTATCCCCAGAAATTGCAAATTATACTCCCAATATAAAACAAATTGATACAATTAAAATTTTTAATCAAGAATTAACTAACGCCGCTAATAACAATCAACCTATTTCATTTAATTCTACTGTTAAATATTATACTAACGAATCTGCTACTCTTAGCTTTTATGATGACACCGATAATATTTCTTTATCCAACTTTTTAATCAAAAACAATCAATCTGCTACCTTATCAGATTCATATACTAAACAAGATAATAATTCTGAACACACATTCATAAAATTTAATGGTGCAAATAATATTGTTAAATTTCTTGAAAGCAAAGGATACAGATTTGTAAAAGTTACAGGACTCGGTTCCAATAGTGTTACTCAATACAATCAAGTAAGTTATGGTAACTTTGATAATGACCCAGATCACGATCAAGCCTTTGTCCTCCACTTTGTTCATGAAACTAAACCAGTTTCTCAATCAAAGACTGTAAATGAAACTATTAACTACATTTATGCTAACGGGCCAAAGAAAGACCAAGAAGCTGCACCTACTTATAAGGCTGCTCCGATTAAGTTTACCCAACATGGCACACAAGATTTAGTTACTGGAAATACTGAATGGGATGCTTGGACGCCAGTAAGTAATCAGTTTAAGGAAGTTGTTTCTCCAAAAATTGATCATTATACTGCCGATAAGCTTCAAATTGAGACTCAAACTGTAACTCCGAAGTCCAAGGACTTAAGTTATATCGTTTACTACTCAATGATTGAAGAACCAGATAAGCCAAATACCCCAGACCAACCTTCTATACCAGAAAAACCAAGTCAGCCTACTCAACCAACTACTCCAACTGAACCTCAAATTCCTGAAAAGCCAGTTCAGCCAATTACTCCTGACACACCATCCACCCCTCAGCCAACAATTCCCGACACACCTTCTACTCCTCAGCCTTCAAATCCTGGTTCTAATAATGTTCCTCAACCTCAACACCAACCTAAACGTCCTAATAAGTCAGCTAAAACTACAATTTCAGTTCCTCATTCCAGTTCCAAGCCAACTCCAGTTCCTCATCAACCAGTTCAAAGAAATATAAAGAACAAAACTTTACATAATAATTTAACTTTAACTAAGACTGCAATTATTGCTCATCCTCACTTTGTTAAAACTTCTCCTACTTCTTACCTCAATTCAAGTAGGGATACTCAATCTAAGCCTACCCTTCCTCAAACTGGTGAAAAAGAAAATTCACTTACCATTTGGGGATTAGCTCTTGCCACTCTTGCTGGCATTTTAGGCTTAAGTGTCAAGAAACGCAAAAACTAGACCAAACTAAAAAAGTTGTTAGCTCTGAAGCTAACAGCTTTTTTATTTAAATTCTTGCCAATAAATTTTAGAAATATAGTCCTGCAATTCTGCCACTGAATGTCGACGCGAACGCGCACACTCTTTTGCAGGCCGATTACATAAAAAACAATGTCTAGAAGGCAAACCATAATCTTTCCTTGAAAGTGCCATTGCTTGATCTTTTATCAAAACGTCCGCATCAAATAATCGCCCTAATTCAGACTCATCTTCAAATTTAACTGCAACCTTCTTAATTCGATCTGCATCCCTCGTACTTACATAAAAGACTTCGCTCCCACTATCTTCATCCCAAGTAGCTACCTTTTTTATCTCCAACTGAGCCTGCTCGAATTCGTCTTCCAGCTCATCTATTCCCTTATTAAACAAGCGCTCCAAATAATGATTGTTTTTAATCGGACCTGGGATATTCATTTTTACATCAATAATTACATTCTTAGGATAATTCTTAAAAATCGCCTGTTGCATTAAAACACGCTTATCTTTAGCAGCTAAAATCTCTGGAATTCCTTGTTCTTTTCCTTTAGTAAAGATAGACTTCATTTTTCACCTCAAAAATAAAAAGGTGTGCCCATAAAAGGACGCACCTTTTCTTATTGAACTTAATCTTTCACTTGCTTGATAGTATCAATCACAGTACCATCACGATATTCAACAATAGCGACAGTACGATCAGTATATTCAAGAGGCTTTGGTACCCCAACTTGCTTTTCAGCTATCTTTTGTAATTCCTTAATATCAAGAATCTTTAATCCTGGCACCTTAGAGAAACTTTCAATTAAATCTTTTCTAGCTGGGTTGATAGCAATTCCACGCTCAGTAACCAAAACATCAATTGAAGAACCTGGCGTAACTACAGTTTCAACCTTAGGAACAACTGTCGCATTTCTACCACGAACAAGTGGTGCGGTAATAATCGTCATTTTAGCGCCAGCAGCAGAATCTTGGTGACCACCAACAGCCCCTCGAATAACGCTGTCTGAGCCAGTCATAACGTTAACGTTGAAGTCGGTATCAATTTGTAAAGCCGACAAAATTGAAACATCAAGATTGTTAACAACAGCACCCTTGTTATGAGGATCAGCGTACCAAGAAGCATCAATTTCTTGTTGATCGCGATTCTTAGCCATTGATTGAGCAGCACCCTTATCAAAGTCTTGAACGTCCATCACTTTTCTGACTAAGCCTTCTTCAAGAAGATCAGTAGTTGGCTTAGTAATTCCACCAACTGCAAATGAGGCAGTAATCCCTTTATCAATCATGGCTTTGCGTAAGTAACGCGTTACTGCCAAAGCAGCACCACCTGAACCAGTTTGGAAGCTGAAGCCTTCTTTAAAGTATGGGGAGTTAACGATTACTTGGTTTACCATTTGAGCAATCATTAATTCCTTCGGATCCTTGGTAAAACGAGTAGCTCCAGAACCGATCTTATCTGGATCACCAATTTTATCTACTTTAACTACATAATCAACTTGATCTTGCTTAATTGAAGCTGGAGTATTTGGATAATCAACGATATTGTCAGTTAAAAGTACAACCTTGTTTGCATATTGAGCATCCATCAAAGCATAGCCCAATGAACCAAAGACTGCATCCCCTTCTTGACCATTGGCATTACCAGCCGGGTCAGAAATTGGCACACCCAAAAAGGCAACATCAATCTTAATTTTGCCTTCTTCAATAGAGCGAGCACGATTACCATGTGAACGAAAAATCACTGGATTTTTAAGACCGCCGTGAGAAACAAAGTCACCTAAGCTTCCACGCATCCCTGAAGAAGTAATGTTAGTAATGACGCCTTTCTTAATGGCTTCGATGATTTTATCATTCATTACACCAGTAAGTGAGGATGGAGCCAAAGTCAAATCCTTGTAACCCATCTTAATGATTAAATCCATCACCTTGTTAAATGCATAATCCCCATTTCTAAAGTGATGGTGGAAAGAAATAGTCATTCCATCTTTTAAATTATCCTTTATCACTTCTTCAAGTGAGTCAACCACTTTATTTTGACCAGTAGTCACTCTTACCTTAGGAGCTACACGTTGTTCAATTGGGTGCCCAATTTCAGTAGTTTCAAAAGGTTTTAAATCCATCTTTTTCATTAAGTCATCTGGTAAGTTGCGTTTTATTTTATTCTCCAATGTAATTACCCTCCTCATCGATCAAGTTTGAAGCTTTAGCAGTTTGAAGCACCCGGGTTGCTTTTTCAACGACTGGTTTATCAACCATCTTACCGTTCATTGAAATAACGCCACTACCCTTAGCCTTAGCCTCACGAATGGCATTGTGAACATTTTGAGCATTTTCAATTTCTTCTTTAGTTGGATTAAAGACTTTGTTAACCATTTGAATTTGACGAGGGTTAACTAATGACTTACCATCATAACCTAATTCATGAATGTAGTTAGTTTCACGGTAGAAGCCTTCAGTATCTTTCATATTAGAAAATACAGTATCAAAGGCATAAACATCGGCAGCACGAGCTGCTTGTAAAACCATATTGCGTGCAAATTCTAATTCGCGACCATCTGGATAACGGTGAGTATGCATATCAGCAGTATAATCTTCTCCAGAGACAGCAAGTCCCATCATTAAAGGAGTGGCTGTTGCAATTTCTGGAGCGTTAAGCACGCCCTTAGCTGATTCAATCGCAGCCATGACCCCAATTGAACCTTTTTCAATACCAAATTCCTCTTCCCAGTGTTCAATATCTTTAACAAGTTTTTGAATCATGGCAGCTGATTCGGTCTTTGGCAAACGAATAACATCAACGCCAGCCTTAACCATAGCCTTGACATCTTCATCATAGTAAGGAGTATCTTGACCATTCACACGAACCACAATTTCAGAACCGCCAAAGTCTACAGTTTTAATCGCTTCATAAACAAGCATTCTAGCAGCATCTTTTTCAGTTAAAGAAACTGAATCTTCTAGGTCAAGCATGATTGAATCTGCTCCATAAATTCCAGCATCTTTAATCATGGCAGGGTTATTGCCAGGAACAAACATCATTGTTCGGCGTAGACGATTTTTTACGTAAGTCAATTAAAGGACCTCCAATTCTGGTTTATCTGAAGTTTCGGTTGCACGTTGAGCTGCTGCTAAAGTACGAGCCTTAATTACACAATCAAGGGCACCCTTATCAGTTGCTTTAACTTTTACATTAGTCAAACCATACTTAGTTAAAGTTTCAGTAATTACCTTTTCAATTTCATCGCCATAGGCTTTTTTTACTTCTGAATCAAGATCAATTTCAATACCGTTACTGCCTTCAGAAACCATGATTTGGATATCGGAACTTTCTAAAGTACCGGCAACGCCTGTAGTTTTAATTTCCATTCTTAATATATTGTCCTTTCTTAATTCTCTCTTGAAGAGTGGCCAGATTATTTTTAATAAACTTCTCCGTCGTTACAGGAACAAGCTTAGCTAAACCAGTTAAATCACCAGATTTGATTAATTGACGTACTTCAGTAGCACTAATTACCTTATTATCTACTTCCATTCGTGGAATAGTAATCACATCAACTGTTGGGCCTAATTCATGAGCCAAACTTACATTGTAATAATGAGTGGTCATTGAAAGAGGCTCTTTGCCTACATAACGTCTATTAATATAGAGTGGTGGTGCGATAATATTTTTGAAAACTTGCGCATCAATTGCAGTTTGTTGGTCAATTAGATCTTTAGGTGATGGTAAAAAGTAAGCTGGGAAGGTTGCACTTGAAACTAAATAGTCACTTCCACTAACTACCTTCACATTTTTTAGATCCTTTAAGCCTTCCTTGACCAGTTGCATACGTTCGTCAGTCTTAAAAAGCGAGAGGTCACTTGCAACCACAAACACATAAACCAAGTCGTTTTCCTGGCTTGCAAGTTCTACTAAATGACGGTGACCTAAAGTAAATGGATTGGCATTCATTACAATGGCACCTACTTGCTTATTTTCCTGATCACTAATCTTAGGCAAGCTTCTCATATAATCCAAAACATTTGGTGTACCACTTTCAAGAAAGGCAGCTTCCTTAGTCTTAGCAAGTTCAGTAAAGTTTAAATGCTGAAAACTATCTGAATACTTGGCTTTAGTAAATACAAACATATGAAAAATCTTTTCATTAAATAAGTATTGTTGTAAAGTCGTTACTATCTTATTAAAACGGGCACCAGAAGTTGCATCCTCGTTGCAAACAGCAATATACTTCAACACATTGCCTGCAACACTTCCTGTTCCCACTAACTTATTATCTTCATCTACTAAGCCAAAAGTATGGTCAATTGTATCAACTTCACGTTCGCTGAAGTCTTTAATACCTAATTTTTTCAAAAAATCTTCCCACTTCTGACGAGTAGCAGAATTATTAAGATAAAGATCTACTACTTTATCCATATAGAGCACCTCTTAACTCAAGTTTGTGCAAATAAAAACTATTTTGTCGACATCTATAGTTTACTCTCGTTTTTTAATTATTTCAATTTATTCATAATATTTTTAAAAATTATAAAAATGTAAGTGATTACAGTTTGTTTTTTGATAAAAACAAAAAGATGCAAGTTTAATACTTCACATCTTTTGCTTATGGGGCGATTACTTTATTAAATTTTTCTCTTGTAAAAATCTCATCACAGCCTTATAGGTTTCTTGGGGCTTTTCGGCATGAACTAAGTGACCACATTCAGAAATAATTTGAGTTTCAATCTCACTGTTTAAGAATTGAATAGCTTGCGTAAATTGCGGATCAAAGTATGGCGACTTCTCCCCTACCAAAACCAACATCGGTACTGGCGTCTCCATAATCACATCTCGCCAATCTTGATCAGCATGTTCAATCAAACATTTGTAATTTTCTTCAGGGTCATAGGGCTTCTTTTCATTATCTTGTCGCGCTAAATTGAACATTTTGTCATCCACATGAGCATAGGTTGCCCGGCCAAATGGCAACTTCAAGTAATCGGGATAGTTGCTCCAAGTAAGTTCCTTAAAGCCATATTTCCAAGTATTGTCAGCCACCATCTTAGGTGATTGATCTAAATCCACCATGGCAGCTAGGCGACTTTTTCCATATAAAGAAATATAAGCCCAAAATGTCGATGCACCCATTGAATTACCAATCGCGATGACATTTTTTAAATCAAGCTTGGTAAAAAGCTCGCGCACATCGATGGCATGACGACTAATTCGTTGTCCCTTATAAGTATGTTCAGACAAACCTTGATTACGCGGATCCAAGGTAATCACCCGAAAATGCTGATGAAATAGTTCACCAGCATCCATGAACATCTTAGACGATCCGCCAATTCCAGGGATGAACACCACAGGTTGGCAATCAGTTTCGCCAGTATCAGTATAATTTAAATGCACATGATCATTTGTTGTAAATTCCATTGATTTCACTTCTTTATTTCTTTTAGTTTACTCAATTCTAACACGAAAAAAAAACTAGAATTAGATCTAGTCTTTATTAGAATTAGATCTAGTCTTTATAAGGTATATTATTTTTAGTTTAGTTAATGGATTTCAAATACAAACCTTGATGTTCTACTAGACTTTCAATATTTTTATGAGTATGACCTTCAATATCGAATAAATATGTATCAAATCCATCTTCTATTCGTAAAAGCGAAAAATGATCTTTATCCTTGAAAAGTATATTCAAGCCGGAATAGTCATCTATTATTAGAGAATCGATAATGTTTGCCAATTTTTCTAATTCAAGATTTCGTAAATCTTTATTTTTTAAATCTGGATAAAGGGCATTCACTACCCGTTCATCTAAATAAACATATGAGTCATAGTAATATATAATGGCAAAAGTGATAAACTTAATTTTATTCGCAAACTGTAATTTATAATGCTTATTTAGATAAGCCTCTAATCTACTATAGTCTTCACTTTGAAAAGTAAAAGGAACAAAATCTATATAATAACTATTATCACTATCTTCTAACATCTTATCAATAAGATCAAAGCCTTTTTCTGAATCCATATTTTCACCCTTTTCATAAGGAATAAAATTGTTTATTTTATCTATCATATTCTTATTAAGAATAAAATATCAAAAAATATATTAAAATCACATGTATGATTTTAACCTATAAACTTACTAAAGAAGAAAGGAATATTTAGTCAAATGATGTTAATCAATAATAAATGGTATGTAGCTCCGATTCAATTAAATAGTAGTTTTTTACTTCCTATAATCTTAATTCTCTTTCTACTTCCAATTATTAAACAGGTTCGAGCTAAAAAGATTAAATGGAAGAAAGATATAATTTATGGATTATTTTTAATTTATATTTGGATTTTACTATACATTACTTTATTTCCAATACCGTTATTCGGAAGTGGAGCAAAAGTCTATACTCTTGGTTTTGGTAAACAACTTTTTATGAACTACACCGGCACTAAAGTACCGGGTTTCTGGGAACACTAAGTAGTGTTT
>CANPPJ010000003.1:0-104588 GCA_947575965.1 uncultured Lactobacillus sp.
TTACTTTCTCATCAAGCTTTGAATTGAACATTGTCATATTATTTTCAATAGTATCAGGAAAAAGAGTATTATCTTGTGCTACATATCCAAGTTCATCCCGATTGAGTTTAATTTCTTTACCATTCTTATCTTCAAAAATCACTTGGCCCCTAGTTGGTGATAATTTATCTAAAATCAACTTAAATAATGTCGATTTTCCACTACCACTATCGCCTATTACTAAAACTTTTTCACCACTTTTAATAGTTAAATCTGGATAAGAAATAAGTTCACCATTCTTAAATTGATGCTGTAGCCCCTTTATCTGTAATTTAGCTACGTTTTCATCTTGATGCTCATTTTGTAAAGGTGTGCTCGCGCCTTCTAAGGAGGTTATCTCTTCATTTAATTTCTTTGATGATTTAATTAGATTCCACTGAGCAGCAAATTGTGCAGTCCCATTCATAACTGTTGAACAAAATTGAATTGTTGTAATGACAGCACCAAAGACTATTTGACCATTAAAGTATAAATATGCAGCAAGAATCATCAAGATTATCTGTCCACCTATATTAACAATAGAGGTAGCTAAGTCCGCAATAGCAATAGTTGCACCTTGGTGAATAGCCGCCTTTTTATAAGCATCAGCTGCTTGATTCATGGACTCAGAATAAATTCTAAAACTACTATATCTTCTTAATTCATCTAAGCCATTAATCCAGTTTGAAATTGCTTTTAGAAGTTTTTCATTACTTTTAGTGACTTTAACCGTGGCATTTGAACTCATATTTTCAAATGCTTTTGGCAATAAAAGTGAAACTAAAGTTAGGATAAGCGTTAATAAAACTAAGCTCCAATTATAGGAAAACAACACTACTATTGAAAAAATAATCATCAGCCCATATAAGAAGGCAGCTTTAATTGGTGTTAAATAGTTTCTAGTTAATTGATCTAAGTTAGCAGCTAAATTATTTTGAATTGATGCTGTATCATCAACTTGCTTCTTAAACAAATATAAACTGATCTTTTTTCTTATTTGATGTAAGTAACTTTGACTCTGTTTACTGTACAAGTAGTCCGAACCAGAATTCAATAATAGCCGGCAAATATCGCAAAGTATTGATAACACCATAAAGGCTACAAAACCTAAAAAATTTAAATTCTTTAAATTATTGAATGCTGGTGTCATCAAATACTGGGAAATGGTATCTATTACAGCCGCAAGTATTACCATTAAAAAAATTAGAATAAAGCGACCTTTATTTATTCTAAATATTCCGCTTAGTTTCATCCTTAACCTCTCCCTTTAATTTTTTATTTATATTTTAATATTACTACGTAGATTTTAATTTATAAGCTATTTTTATTAAGTGGTCAAAACGGCAAACCAAGATGCAAAATTATATAAGTGAAATGGCATACACCGACATATATGTATAATTTTATCGGAGAAACTATAGCAGTATTTTCTATACGTATGTAAATTTCTTAATTAAAAGTCACAATTAATACAAGAAAAATCTTTAAATAATCTTTTATTTTTACTTAAAATATTAGATAATATCATCAAATTCAATTAATTGGAGGGTATACTATGATTTATATTTTTATTGGTGTGATTATTTTCCTAATTCTTATATATTTCTTATGTGGCTTACGAATCGTACCGCAAAACTATGTAGGTTTAGTTGAAACCTTAGGTAAATACTCAAGAACTGTGAAAGCTGGTTTAGTTTTTATTTGGCCAATTTTCCAAAGCTTGAGAAAGGTAAGCTTAGCATTGCAGCCCTTAGAAATTTCTAAATATCGAATTATTACCAAGGATAATGCCGAAATCACTACCAGCTTAACCTTAAACTATCTTGTTACTGACGCCTACAAGTACTTCTATAACAATACGGACTCTGTTGAATCAATGGTGCAATTAATTCGTGGTCATCTGCGAGATATTATCGGACGAATGGAATTAAATGAAGCATTGGGTTCAACTAGTGAAATCAATGCCCAATTATCACAAGCAATTGGCGATTTAACTGATATTTATGGAATTCAAGTAGTTCGGGTTAACGTCGATGAATTGCTTCCTAGTCCAGAAATTCAAAAGGCCATGGATAAGCAGTTAACCGCTGACCGTGAAAAAACTGCCGCTATCGCTCGTGCTGAAGGGGAAGCTAGAAATATTGAATTAACTACTAAAGCCAAGAATGATGCACTCGTTGCTACTGCAAAAGCAAATGCTGAAGCAGTAAAAACTCAAGCCGATGCAGATGCTTATCGAATTGATAAATTACAACAAGCTCTTGATAAAGCCGGCGATGGTTATTTCAGAAATCAAAGCCTAGATAGTTTTAACCAACTAGCACAAGGACCTAACAATTTAGTTGTGTTAGATAAAGATGAAATCACTAATTTAGGCAAAATCCCAGCTGCTAAAAAGATTTGGAATCAAAGTGAAGATTAATAAGAACACTAAAAAACTTCTACCATTAAAAGTAGAAATTTTTTAGTGTTAAAAGTGGCAAAGATCACGAATTAGTTAATATACGTAGAAAACCAAAATTTGAACATAATAAAAACGTACTACTTCTATACATAAAAATAGTACGTCTGTATAAACTATTTATGATATTTTTTTGAGCTATTTTGATTTGGAAAAAGCCTATCATGGCTCCCTACTCGCACACCCACTGCTACCAATTCATTGCGTTCAATATACCAAATGACTACTACATCATTCGATTCAGTAGGATGCTGTCCTTTAGGAGTATCGCGAATATGAAATTCACGATATCCAGATAAACGACGCTTAAGTTGATGATCTCTATACTCAAGAGGCAAAGTACCTGTTTCAAGCAACTCATCAATTGCAGCTCTTACATCATCGATAATAGTAGGATCAATACGTCCAAGACGTTTTAAATCAGCATTAAATGTTGCTCGCGGTCTAAACTGTAGTTTCCCCATTACTTAAATTGCTCCCAATAATCATCGGTTGATTCTACAATTGGATCCTCTGGTAACTCATGTCTTTGAATTAGTTGATCACGAGCTACTGCATACTCTAAAGAGTCTTCTTTTGCTTGGAGAGCTTTTTCCATCCAATATAATTTATCTTGTGAAAGAACTGCTACTGAACGACTATTAGATCTAGCTATATAAACTACTTCATCATCTTCATTGACTTGATCTAAGTATTTCTTTAGATTTGCTCTAAAATCACTTTGAGTTAATGCTAACGTCATAGAATCTTCCTCCTTCACATTTCATATTGACTTTTTATGCCAAAGTGACATTTTTTCTATAAAGTCAAGCCGGTTTGTACTTAATATTGTACACGATTTCGTAATATAATCAACTTAAAAATTCAAATCCGCTTTAATAAGGTAATCGGGATTAAAATCCTTCGTTTTCAACGGTAATTTATTCAATAACTCAATACATACATATCCCAAACGAGTGCAACTTTAAGAAATCCAAAAAAATTTTCTTCAATTATATAAAAACATCTTGCTCAAACTTCTACAATATGATATAAATTTATATACAATATAGGGAGTAACCGACAAATATAATTTGTATTTATGGCGTCATATCACGAAAGCAATTTCCGCTGTAAATTTAAATGGTGAGACTATGCATAAGCTTTTTGAGTTTGGCATAGTCTCTTTTTTTGTCTGAACTCACCTAATTTCTGGAGGTTTTTATGAAAGACTACTACTTACAGCCGAAAGCTGAAGTTTTAAAAGAATTTAAAACGGATGCTAATGGTCTTACCGCTGAGCAAGCCGAAAAGAATCTTGCTAAATACGGTAAAAATGCTTTAGTTGAAGGCAAAAAGAAAACTGTTTTTCAAGTCTTCTTAGAGCAATTTAAAGACTTGATGGTCATTATTTTGATCATTGCTGCAGTTATCTCTGCTTTCACAGGTGAATTAGAAAGTACCTTAGTAATTATTGCAGTTTTGATTTTGAATGCTGTGTTAGGCACCGTTCAACATATTAAAGCTGAAAAATCACTCGCATCCCTAAAATCACTTTCCTCGCCAAGTGCGAAAGTTTTACGAAACGGGGAAAAGATTGAAATTGATTCTACCGAGGTAGTACCAGGAGACATCATGCTTCTTGAAGCCGGTGACATGGTTACAGCTGACGGTAGAATTTTGGATAATTTTTCTCTCCAAGTAAATGAAAGTTCCTTAACTGGTGAATCGACTAATATCGATAAAGCCGATATAGACATCGATCACGAACTTCCTATCGGAGATCGAATCAATATGGTCTATTCAAGTTCCTTAGTTACTTATGGGCGTGCAAATGTCCTCGTTACGGGAACTGGAATGAACACTGAAATTGGAAAAATTGCTTCTTTAATGAATGAAACTAAAGAGCGTAAAACTCCTCTTCAAGTTTCTCTCGACAACTTCTCTTCCAAGTTGGCTACAACTATTTTAATTATCTGTGCAGCAATTTTAGGTTTACAAATCTGGCGTGGTCAGCCATTAATGGATGCCTTACTCTTTGCAGTTGCCTTAGCTGTTGCTGCCATTCCAGAAGCTTTGAGTTCCATTGTAACTATCGTACAAGCTATGGGCACTCAAAAAATGGCTAAAGAAAATGCAATTATTAAAAATTTAGCAGCTGTTGAATCCTTAGGTTCTGTTTCTGTTATTTGTTCTGACAAAACTGGTACTTTAACTCAAAATAAGATGACAGTAGAGGAAATCTATATCGGAGGGAAAGTATTAAAGCCCAACCAATTAGATTTAAGTAATCAGCTTCACCGGTACTTGCTCTATGATGCAGTTTTAAATAATGATTCAAGTATTAAAGATGGAAAAGTTATCGGTGATCCAACAGAATCAGCTCTTATTGAAATGTATCGCCAAGTGCCCGGAATTGATTTAGGTAATAATCAACTTGGTTTATCTGAAGACGATTTACGCGATTTATTAACTCGTCAACAAGAAATTCCATTTGATTCTGATCGAAAATTAATGAGTACTAAGCACCTGATTCACAATAAGCCAACAATTTTTGTTAAAGGTGCTATCGATGTTTTACTTGATCGCTGTGAAAATATCAGAATTGGCGACGAAGTTCGACCAATGACCGCTGAAGATAGAAAACAAATTTTAGCGCAAAATATGCACTTCTCCGAAAATGGTCTACGTGTTTTAACTTTTGCTTATAAAGAAAAAGACGAAGATCTCTCTTTAGAAACTGAAAACGGCTTTACTTTCATTGGATTGGTGGCAGAAATGGACCCTCCAAGAGAAGAAAGTGTTGTAGCAGTTGCTCGCGCTAAAAAAGCTGGGATTCGCACAGTCATGATTACCGGTGACCACAAAGTTACAGCCGGTGCTATCGCTAAGAAAATTGGTATCTTTACTGATGGCGATATGGCCGTAACTGGATTAGAACTTGATAAAATGAATGATTCAGAACTTGAACAAAAGATTGACAAGATTGCGGTTTATGCTCGAGTGTCTCCTGAAAACAAAATTCAAATTGTTAAAGCCTGGCAAAATAAAGATAAAATCGTTTCCATGACTGGTGACGGGGTGAACGATGCACCTGCTCTTAAAAAAGCTGACATTGGTGTTGCAATGGGAATTACTGGTACTGAAGTTTCCAAAGACGCTGCCAGCATGATTTTAGCCGATGATAATTTTGCAACTATCATTAAGGCAGTGGCAAACGGTCGAACAGTATTTGAAAACATCAAAAATGCGATTATGTATCTACTTTCAGGCAACCTATCTGCCATTATTACTGTTTTGTTCGCTTCAATTGGTGGCTTGCCAGTTCCATTTGTCGCAGTTCAGCTTTTATTCATTAACTTAGTAACTGACTCTCTCCCAGCCCTTGCAATTGGAATAGAGCCTGGTGCACCAGATGTTTTAGATAAAAAGCCTCGTGATCCAAAGGTGGGTATTCTTGATAAGAGCTTAGTGACTAAAATCACTTTACAAGGTGCACTTATCTCAATAGGCGTAATTGCTGCCTTTATGCTTGGGTTGCAAACAAATCCTGCTGTTGCGACGACCATGGCCTTCTCAACTTTGACATTTGCTCGTTTGCTTCACGGCTTCAATTGTCGTTCACAACACAGCATTTTCAAAATTGGATTTAAGAATAACTGGTACAGTTTAGCTGCATTTGGATTAGGGACATTGCTGCTCGCCTCAATTCTATTTATTCCAGGCTTACACAGCTTATTTGCAGTAACTCCATTAACAAATACTCAATTCATTTGGATTGGTGTTTTGGCTTTAATTCCAACTGTAATTATTCAAATTGTTAAAACTATTAATGATAGTAAGCAACATGTAGAAAAAGAAGTTTCTAATGTGAGATAATATCAATAAAAGAAGACAGTTGTGGTTCCAGCTAAGAATGATGATAACAACAATACACCATCATCAAGTGCTTCAACTTCAGCTCCTGAAGAACAACCTAAGACTGTTCAAGCTTTACCAGTAGCTACTGCTCAACCAAGCAATACTTCAAGTGATAATACTGATACTAATACAGGTGCATTACCACAAACTGGTAACTCAAAGAGCAACGTCTTTGTTGAATTGATTGGTCTTGGATTCATAGCTATTCCAGCATTAGCATTTGTTGAATACATTCGCCGTCATCAAACTTTAGGTATTGATTAAATGTTTTAATAATTAAATATACTTAACTAAATCTGATTTTTGAGTTAGATTTTCTTAAAAACAAAGATCCTATTAAATCTTGGTAATAAATCTTGATTTAATAGAATCTTTTTATTATTTATAATTATTTTCTACTTATCTTAAATCACCAGTTAAAGAACCGTAGGTAAACATTGTAGGGCCGTTTCCAATAGTAATACCAATACCAATTTCTGAAAATGAAGGATCTAGTAGTGCTTTTTTATGACCCCAATTTGCAGCAGCGTCATTATACATGAATTGATGATACGCAAAAGTGGCAATATCTACTTTGTTTGATAGCATAGTACATACTTCTGCACTAGCATCATCTGGCATCAAATCATTTCCGCTTTCGTCTACGTGATTATCCTCTGTTCCGTACTTAACTAAATGAGCTGCGTCATGAATTGATCTTTGCTTTGCTTCTTCGGACAAATGGGTGTTCAAAATTAATGGCTTTCTTCCCAATGCGACTCTATCTTTATTTACCATTTCTAAGAATCTATTTGTAGCATCTTGCAAATCAGCTTCAGTTGGAAGTGCTTTTGTACTTGACTGTGATTTTGAACTGGTAGATGCCTTTTTAGTCTTGTTTGAAGTAGCAGCATTAATAGGAGTTGATTTTTCAGTATTATTTTGATTAGTCTGAGTAGTTTGACTTGAACTATTGGAAATTACTTCTGCAATACTACTCTTAATCCATTGACCATTACCAATTTCGTACATACCATTATCTTCTGCATAAACATTGTATGTACCCTCTAATGCCATAGTTCCAATCCAGCTACCATTTGTAGTCGTATGAGAAGCACTGAAAACATCAGCATTTGTTTTATCAATTGAAACTTGGAACTTTGGTGTACCCATACCAGCAGTGTTAATTGTTAATTTGGTATTTGTATTTGTTTCTTCAATAGAGCCAGTGTTTACTCTGTTTGTGTGCTTTTTTGCATGTTTCTTTCGGCCAAGAATATAACTGGTTTTTACATTACCAGATTTAATGTAGCGATTTTTACCTACTCGATAGAATACTTCGCCATTAATGTTTTTAACTGAGTAATAAGTGTAGGAATGACCTCTGTATAACTTACGTTTACCCACTCTGTGACCTTTGGAATTGTACAAGAAAGCATTGTGCTTTAAAGCAACTTTCATAGTAGCTGCTTCAACATTTTGTGGGTGACCAAGCAAATTGCCATTAGTAGTTGCAGTTAATGGAAGGGTAAGTCCCATAGAAATTACAGTTCCGACAATAATCTTCTTTGCATTTAATTTTTTCATAACGCAAACTCCTTCAAATTATTTTTATAATCATCAATAACTTAATGCTCTATGTCCATCCATCGCCCAGTGATGTTTAAAAGTTGCAATACTCATTGAACGCCTAGTTCCAGTCCAGGGATCATTATAATAAAGTGTATTTCCATGATAACCAGTTAATGTAATAGCATGATTTGAAAAACCATCAAACCATCCCACCCAGGCTACCACCAAATGAGAGCGAATTAACTTTCTTTTAATTGCATTTAAACTGCAATTAGTCATGTTAGTAGCAGTACCAAGATAATGGGAAACAACGGGTTTAACCCCATTAGGGGCAACCCAAAAACCAAGTGGAAATTCCCTATATGGGGAGCCTATAAAACCTTTATTTGGATCGTAGCTTCGTGGCATAACTTTAGCTGCTTGATCTTTAGTAACCTTTTTGCCAGCAAAATTAATCATCATCGTTACAGCTGTGATTTCACATCCAGTCGGCATCTGTGGTCGTTGACATATCACATTAGCGTTGTTTTTAATGCCCACAATAGAACCAGATTTATTAATCCAATAAAAAGATTTACCAGAGTTAGTATTATTAAATCTCCTTTTACCATCTTGAGCAAAGTACCCATAAGATGATTTTCTAGGTATTTTACGCACTCCTGTGAGCATTACCCCTTGTTTATCAAACAAATACCAAGATTTATTAATATTTCTTAATCCCTTTACAGGTTTATTATTTATTAAATAGTAGTTGTGTCCTTGACGAGTTACCCATTGATTAGAAATATTTTTTGATTGAGGATGGGATGTAGGCGTTTTGACATCTTTATTTTCTTGATTCGGTCGCTCCTGTTTTTGAATATCTTTTTGTCCAGAAGTAGTTGTGCTCGATGCATTTGAATCATCACTTTGATTATCTACATTATTAACAGCTTTAGAACTAGAATTAACACTAGTTACAGTAGCACCTGATACACTTTGGCTATGAGCATTGATAAATACTATTCCTGAACATAGGAGCCCAACCAATAGAAATGCTTTTTTGTTTTTCATATCTTCCCTTGTAATTAAATGAATGGTCTTTTAATACCAGCAATTACATTTCTTTGGCCATTAACAATTGGCTGAACCATTACGCATGGTGGCCAGCTCTCAATTACACGGTTATTTCCAAGGTAAATAGCAATGTGCCAAATTGTACGAGTTCCTGGTTGATAGTAAAATACTAGATCCCCTCGTCTACGTTGTGAATATGGTACTCTCTTCAAATGCTTATCAGCCCATAGATTGCGAGAGTTCCATTCATTTCCAGGATGAGCGTGCCCAATTGAACTAGTTGGAATTGGGCTAATACCTCCAGCATAAAGACTTTGCATTACCAAGCCAGAACAATCAACACCATAATTTGGACTTGATGAACAGCCAGCAAGCCAAGGTTTACCCATGTATTTGTAAGCTTGCTTGATCATCGCTTCGATATGGGCCGAGCGACCTTGCCATGCTTGCGCTTGCAGTGGAGCAATATAGCTATCAATGCCATACCATGAACTCTTAGAAAAGCCCATCTTTTGCCAAGTCTTCAAGTCAACATTCCCCGTTACAGGCAAATGATGGTTTCTTTGGAAGTTCTTTACAGCATTATAAGTAGCTTGGTTATAGTAGTTTGTACCATACCACGTACCCATTCTGTGCATTACTTTCCAAGTTTTGATACCTTCATAGCCTCGGTAAAGATTGTAACCTACTTTTCCATATGGCTTTACTTGCGTATAGTGGACTTGATGATAAGCTTTTGGATTTTGATAACCCTTAATCTTTTTAATCAAATTCTTTTTAGCAATGATAAAGCCAGACTGAGTTTTCAATACAGGAATTCCATCACTATTTTTAGTCAAACTACTAATTAAATAATGACTACCAGATTTTGCTTTAATAGCAACTTTGGTTAAATTTGCATCTTTATACAAAGTAGTAGTTTTATTTAAACGAATAATCTTTGGATTTTTCCAAAGATAATCTGACTTGTTAATACTCGACTTTTTTTGAGAATCTATTGTTGCCGAATCATTTCCTTTAGACTCTCCTGAATCAATTTTAGCTAAAATTTGTGATGAATTTCCTTCCAAATTATCAGCATTGGCAACAGTAGAAGTAGATAAACCAAGAGCTAATAAAACAGTAGTAATACTTGCTGTAAACACTTTTCTTTTCATTCATTTTCCCCTCATATTATAAAATTCAATGTAATTTTACTCTTAAATGAATTAAATTAAAAGATAATAATTTACCTAAACACATTAAAGTAAAAATCCCCTTATTTTTATAAATCAAACGAAAAAGAAAATAACAAAAGTGAGTAAGCTCTATTTACCAATATATTTAGACGAAACATTAAAAAGTACTTTTATAAAATATTACTCAGAGCAATTTAATTGAATTACACCATAAATATACAGAAAAAAGGAGCGATGCTTTTGTATCGTTCCCTTTTTTCTAGATTCTAGCTTTATATCTTGTTAATCCATATTTTATGCTTACATATACAACCATGAAAATCGATCCACTAATAAACCAATTTGGAAAAATGGATGTCATAACTACGGAGGATCCGTTATTGCTAGTATTAACTTTCACTCCTAAAATATTCGAAATTACCGGTATATTCAGACGAAACCATAAAATTAGTGAAAAATATCCCAGTGTTATAAGAATCCAAATTCCCAGAGCTTTAATTATTTGCCTTTTCAAATATCTCATCATCGTTATTTTCATCCCCCATAAATTATTCCTCCCCAACTTACCAACAGGATAGCCCAAAGAGTTCCTGCTATCAATACGATAACGAATGCTAGTATTTTATTGATTTTATTCTCAAGGAGGATATTAATAAAAATTATCATTATTATTTGAGAAACAGTTACTATTTCTTGCCTTATCCTTTGCAGACCAAGTAAGGGCAAGAGTAAAGCAAATCCAACTGTAGCAAAGATTAAAATCATCCATACTTTCTAGGATACTTTTTTCAATAATCCATCAAACTCAGTCAAAGCAAATCCTATTATTCCACCAATTAATACTGGTATCATAATAACACCTCCTAAAGATTATTTTTAATTATCACATAATCTTACTATCATTTACAATCAAAATTTCTACTTTTATAAAAATCTGCTTGACAATAATCAACAGGTACCTGTAGAATATTTCTGTTATTTATAACAGGTACCTGATATAAATTTAAGGAGTTGAAATAATGAAAAACGAAAAACAAAAATTGAATGAGACATTTATGGATTTACTATATTTGATTCGAAAATATCATATGCTAACGCATCAACATGGTGGTCCGCTGGCAGACACGAGTCGTGGCCAAGGAAGAATTTTAGCTATTCTTAAACTTAAACCAGAAATGACCACTAAAGATTTAAGTTACCTTCTTGGAATTCGGCAACAATCTTTAAATGAAATGCTGAAAAAGCTGGAAAAAGAAGGCTATATTTCTCGAAATCCTTCTCCAAAAGATCGACGTGTAATGTTAATTAGCTTAACTGAAAAAGGGAAAGCAGTTAAACAAATCGCTGATGATAATTCCGGGATGCTGGACGATTTTTCTGAAGAAGAACTCAGAGATTTCAATAAGTATCTCACTCAACTTTGCAAAGCTTATAATAAAAAAATCAAAGAAATTGCTACTCCTGAAGACGAGGCAAAATTTGATGAATTTTATCAACGAATCGAAAAAATGCGCGAAAAAATGGGTGATAAAGAACTTCGCAAGTTTATGCAGAATAATAGTCCTTTTGGTCCCATGTTTCATCGCCCTTTTTAAAAGGAGAATTTAAATGAATAAAGATAAACAAAGTACATTCAAATTTAGTGACTTTTTCAAACTAATCAATCAAATTCATCCCAAATATTGGCAGTTGATTGTCGGAATTTTACTAGGCTTTATTTCAACGGGTGCTAGTTTGTTCGTTCCACAATTAGCCCAACGATTAATTAACAACTTTCGCCATGTTAGCACCAGCTTGATTATCTTAACAGTTATAATTTTTATTGGTGGATTACTAATTGGTGCTCTTTCGGGCTTAATTCTAGGAATTTTTGGTGAAGATGTTGTAGCTAAAATGCGTAAAACACTTTGGAGCAAGTTGCTTCATTTACCAGTTAAGTATTTTGATAATACTAAAACCGGTGAAATCAGCTCGCGTTTAGTAAACGATACTTCTCAAGTTAAAAATCTACTTGCTAATACTTTGCCCAACGCTGTTACTTCACTTCTCCAATTCTTTGGAGCCTTAGTGATTATGATGGCAATGGATTGGCAAATGACTTTAATTATGTTCATTACAGTTCCTCTAGTAATTTTAGCCTTGTTGCCAATTATGCAACAATCTCGTAAAATCGGTCGCAAACGTCAAGATGAGCTAGCTAATTTTTCTAGTGATTCAACTAGTGTGCTCAGCGAAATTAGATTAGTTAAGTCTTCAAACGGAGAAAGCAAAGAACTTACTACTGGAAACAACCGAATTTCTAGTCTTTATAATATCGGCGTTAAAGAAGCTTTTATTAATTCATTAACTCAACCAATAACTAACATGTTGATGATGCTTTTATTCCTAGGAATCTTAGGCTACGGGGCAATTCGTGTAATGAATGGATCTTTAACTATGGGAGCTCTTGTCTCATTTTTGATGTATCTTTTCCAAATTATGAGTCCCGTGATTATCATCAGTCAATTCTTTAATGAATTATCAAAAACTAGTGGTTCAACTCAGCGCATTAATGAAATGCTTAGCGAAATTGAAGAAAAAGCCAAACATGATCAAGAAGTTGATATCGCGAACAAAGAACTTAAACTAGAACATGTTGACTTTTCATATGAAGATGGCAAACAAATCCTACATAATATTAATGTTGAAGCAAAGCCAAATACAGTGGTTGCTTTCGCGGGACCATCTGGGGGCGGTAAATCGACTATCTTTTCCCTTATTGAACGCTTCTATAAACCAACGTCTGGTAAAATTACCATTGGCAACCAAGATATTGATGAAATTAGTTTAGAAAACTGGCGTAAGCAAATTGGTTTAGTGGGACAAAATTCAGCAGTAATGCCCGGAACTATTCGCGAAAATCTTCTCTATGGATTAGACCGTGAAGTAAGTGATGCGGAATTATGGAATGCTTTAGAAATGGCCTATGCTAAACAGTTTGTTTCAGAAATGGACGATCAATTAGATACCCAAATTGGAGAACGTGGAATCAAACTTTCAGGTGGTCAACGTCAACGAATTGCGATTGCACGTGCTTTCTTACGTAATCCGAAAATTTTAATGCTTGATGAAGCAACTGCTAGTCTAGATTCTGAATCCGAAGCAATGGTTCAAAAGGCCTTAAGTAGTTTAATGAAAGATCGAACTACTCTAGTTATTGCTCACCGTTTAAGTACCATTGTAGATGCGGATCGAATTTATTTTATCGATCATGGAACAATTTCAGGGTTTGGAAAGCATGAAGAACTGATCAAGTCCACCCCGCTTTATGCAGAATATGTAAAGAATCAATTTAAGAAATAAAGTAAAAAAACTAGTATTCTCGTTAATTTAAAAACGAAAATACTAGTTTTTTACTTTATCCATGTAATGCCTTATTTTCTCACTACCTTATAACGATTCGATCTATCTTCAGGTTGACCATTATCAGCTGCATAGCCAATTGGCAAAAGTACTGCAGTTTCAAATCCATCATCCATCCCTAATTCTTTTTGTAAATCTGGAAATTTATTAAGAGCGATTACGCCACCCATTACGTAAACTGAAGCTAAGCCTAAGTCAAAGGCTTCAACCATCACATTTTCAGCAGCAACTGAAGCATCCCTCTCACCAAATTGACTGTCTTTTTTAGTATTAATCATAAATACCAAAGGTGCGTTATAGCACGAATTATTAGTCTTTTCTTCTAATTTTTGCAATAATTCAGGATCCGTAATTACACTTAATTCCATCACATCAGTTTGATGGAGTGCACACGGAGCAGCTTGAAAAGCTTCAATTAGTTTCTTGATTTTCTCATCGTCAACTTTTTGATCCGTATACTCTCTAACAGCTCTTCTTTCAAAAATTGCGTTCATAATTGTTCTCCTTTTCTATCCATGTAATCTTTATTTTAGAGGCATTTAGAGTGATTTTCCATAAACCACCTTTAGGAAATTATCTTTACGGCTCCATAATTTTTCCTGTTGAGGACTCATCCTCAAAAAACAATCTCCACATACGTGGAGAATACAGAATTAGAACAAATTGAAGATAAGTTATCCAAGGATCACCTCCACATGCGTGGAGAATACCCGTATAGCCACCCTTGTAGCCACCCCTTAAAGGGATCACCTCCACATGCGTGGAGAATACACTGTGAATACTGATTTCTATTACACATTGACAGGATCACCTCCACATGCGTGGAGAATACTGCGAAACCAAGCTTTTAACTCTTCTGGTGATAGGATCACCTCCACATGCGTGGAGAATACTTGTCTTGTCTCATGTATTGCGTATGCTATACTAGGATCACCTCCACATGCGTGGAGAATACTTATAACCACGGCGTTCATCAGTGGTTAGATTAGGATCACCTCCACATGCGTGGAGAATACTCTTCCAGACATTTTGAACTACAGTAATTAAAGGGATCACCTCCACATGCGTGGAGAATACCATGATATTTGCAGATATAAAATCATCATCATGGGATCACCTCCACATGCGTGGAGAATACGTAATGTATTTTGTATCTTCGCTCAGAAGAATAGGATCACCTCCACATGCGTGGAGAATACAAACTCTTTATAATCCTGATACAGTAGCTATGAGGATCACCTCCACATGCGTGGAGAATACGTTGCTATTGAAAAGAAAAAAAGAGACAAACAAGGATCACCTCCACATGCGTGGAGAATACTATAAGCAAAAAGTCAAACAAGGTTTTTTAACCGGATCACCTCCACATGCGTGGAGAATACTGTTAATGCGACAATTAGTAAACCACCTAAGTAGGATCACCTCCACATGCGTGGAGAATACATTGTCGGGGTCGGTTTCATCATCAACAGTATGGGATCACCTCCACATGCGTGGAGAATACACTAAAGAAACGCCGTCATTAAGCCATTTCAAATTTGCTGAAAAGCAATTTTTCTTTAGTTTGTACTTCCTCCCCATCAAATCATCGACTCAATTATATCAAATATTCTTCTATATATATCTATCTCATATAATAACAATTTTAAATTATTATATTAAATAATTAGAAAATACGAGCACTCTTATGAAGATCATTATTACAAGTTAGGGCTTTTACTACATCTATTGAACTATACAATTTCCGCATCACTTTTATCAACTACCATCTTCAGCAATAATTTCACCAAGCAATTGGAGATTGGGCCATACCCTCTCTCTGAAAGAAAAGGAGCAATTTTTTTATTAGAAAATTGACCGCCATATTAAAATAAAAAAAGTCCTCATTGACTACCTTAAGATTATGGTCCAAGTTTGAATAAACTAGGTCATGTTGACTCAGGTAAATCCATCGCAAGCTCTAGTGGATTATTTTGAGTTTTTTCACGATTAGCAGCCTTCAATGTTTTATGATAGTCACTAGATAATGCGTTCTTAAAATATTTTCTAAAATACCAGCATCAGTTTTAGGAACAATTTTACTTGCTAATAACTTAGTTGAACCAAAGAGTGACTAGAAAATAATAATACTTTTAGCATCCTTAGTTATCTTTCTGACTGGTTGACCATTATCGTTAGTATCTTTTTTTCATCAGACGAAGGGACTTATTTGTTTTTTCAGCCATAGCCATGTCTTTTTAATTGATTAGCACGAATATCTTCACCATTAATTTGTCCCTACCGGCGAACCTAAATCTGAAGAAGTCGATTAAACATAATTTTTCTTTTTATTCTTAACTTGATACTACAAGTATGAGTGATAAAAACAAGACTGAAAATTACTTAATATCAATGCCGGTCTACGATTACAAGGATGATTTTATAAAAAATAGATCAACTCTTGCCTTGAGAATTGATCCATTACGGTTCTATAATTTTTCCAATTGATGACAAGCTCTTTACTTACGATAATCATCAATATAGATAATATTATCAATATGGTTAGTATGCTTAATATTCTTTTTAGACGTAAAATGCTGATTAGCTGGATTCAGTAAATCAATCAATTGGTCCATTACTGAATCTTCAGTCGCTACTTTGCGAACAAGACCACTTTCTCTTAAATCAACGTTTTTAGTGCGATGCAAACCTAATAACCCTGACTTAGCCAGAATTTTACGTAAATTACTTTTTTCAGTCATATTCAATTTTCCTTATTACTATATCTAAATTATATCCTCTCAATAATTAAATATCGCACAAAATTTGTTAGATATCAAGTTAAAACAAGAGTTATGTTATTTTTGAAAAGTATAAGTCAAAATTCTTTAACTCCTCTTGAAAATGTTTAATAATGACAGTGTAAAGAGGGTGTTACTATGAACGAAACTGTAATGCGCGTAGCAATCAGAGAAAGAAAAATGGGCGAAATTCTTGCCCCTATTGAATTGATTTATATGTTTTGGTTGATGATGACTGTAATGTTTAATTTCAGGATATTCATGATTTCATTGGTTGTTCAATTTATCCTCATTGGGTTATTTGCAATTGCCGATTTGGTAATTGAAAGACCCGAAAGAAAGTTATTAGCCCAAAGGTATTAATTTATAATACTGTTTGTTATTTGACTTTGCATATAAAAAACTCTTCGTTTGAAGAGCTTTTTTGTTACATGGTTAGATGTTCATCATGAATATGATTCTTCTTTATTCCCAATTGATGCAAAGTTTGTTCAACTCTAATTACGATTGGCGCAAATCCCACTATAAAGAAATTACCCCTATGCATTTCAGAACCCGACAAAATCTGCTTCAATTCTGATTTCGTATAACGGTGCTCCTTTTTATCTATTTGAACTGCTTGAAATTTTAATTTTTCTAACTCATCTTCAAAATAAGGCTCTGAACTGCTTCTTGATCAAAAAATCCAATTTTCCCATCTTCCACACCAGTCTTTCTAAAAAAACGAAAGCACGCAAAAAGCTTCAAGATCCCAAAAGAAAACTAATTCCAATTAGTAATCCTGAAGCTTATTTGAAAATTTATGCGAATTACAGAGTTAATGAGAACGGTAAAGTATCACGACTTATTACTTTAAGTCAAAAATTAATAAAGTAATGGCTACTTTTGATCATCAAAATCCATTTCCATTGATGCGTATGCTTCTTCTTTAGCATCATCGGGGATGTAGTAACGTTTATTCTTATTTACCTTAGCAATTTCTGCCATTTCTTCATCAGTTAAACTAAAGTCAAAAATATCAGCATTCGATTTAATGTGAGTTGGGTTAGTTGAACCAGGAATTACAATGTTTCCTTCTTGAATGTGCCAGCGTAAAATGATTTGAACGTTAGATTTACCATACTTTTCAGCAAGCTTAGTGAAAATTGGTTCTTGAATTAAGCTCTTGTCACCGTGACCAAGTGGATACCAAGCCATAATGCGCGTACCGTAAGGCTTCAAGGTCTTCTTCAATTCAGTTTGTGGGCAATATGGGTGAGCTCCGACTTGCATAACTTGAGGTTTGATTTCAGCCCTCTCAAGAAACTTAGTTAACTTTTCATCGTGGAAGTTGGAAATACCAATTGCCTTAATTTTACCTTCTTTATAAGCCTTTTCAAGGTTCTTATAACCTGCTTCCCAATTACCTGCTGGTTGGTGCAAGAACATTAAGTCAACATAATCAACATTCAACCGCTTCAAAGTATCATCAACTGCATTTTCATCTTCATAAACAGTTGGCCATAACTTTGAACTTACAAAAATTTCTTCGCGTGGTAATCCGCTATTCTTGATAGCACGACCCACAGCTTTTTCGTTCATGTAAGCATTAGCCGTATCGACCAAACGATAGCCATTGCTCAAAGCTTCTTCAACAGCCTTTTGTGCATCGTCAGGCTTCATCAAAAACGTACCAATACCAAGTTTAGGAATCTTTATTGTTTAATTCATAAGTTTCAACCATATTAATACTCCTTTGTAATTACTTCTAAATCAATTTACATATTATTATAGTAGTTGATAGTTAAAGATAAAATTACTTTTCTAGTATAGTGGTATACAGTTTATTGATAGTAGTAGGACTTATTTCTAGAAATTAGTTTCTTAATTACATTTGTTGAGTAGTAGGTCGAATAATAACTTCATTCCAAGCAGCATCAGATGGTAAATCAATAGATT
This sequence comes from uncultured Lactobacillus sp., assembly GCA_947575965.1. Lineage (GTDB taxonomy): Bacteria > Bacillota > Bacilli > Lactobacillales > Lactobacillaceae > Lactobacillus. The sequence continues at coordinate 18,285 of CANPPJ010000003.1, forward strand.
GTTGGATAGTTTCAGCAACTCGATCAACAGGAATACTGAAGTTTTTATAGAATTCTTCAGTTCCTTCTTTAATTTTTTCATCCGTAATAGAATTTACCAATTCGGTATTCACTGCTCCTGGAGAAATTAATGTAACTCGTACATTAGATTGAGCTTGTGCCATTTCTTGACGCAATCCTTCACTAATTGCCCGAACTGCATATTTAGTTGCAGAATAAACTGCACTCATAGGACCAACAATATGACCAGCTACAGATGAAATATTAATAATTTGGCCGCTCTTTTGCTTCATCATGTAAGACAAGGCAGCGCCAATACCATACAAGGTGCCTTTGATATTAATATCAATCATATTATCCCAGTCTTTAATCTTCTTTTGAGAAAGTAGTGACTGAGGCATAACACCAGCACAATTGATCCAGACATCAATTCGACCAAACTTATCAACTGCTAATTTAGCCAAAGCCTCTACTTCATCGTCTTTAGTAACGTCGGTAGGTAAATAAATTGCGTCGCCACCTAGATCGGTAATATTTCCAGTAATTTCTTGAAGACGTGGCACACGGCGTGCTCCTAATACAACTTTATTTCCATTTTTTGCTAAAAGCTTAGCAGTTGCTTCACCAATTCCACTTGATGCTCCAGTAATAACTACAACTTTACTTTTGTTCATCTTATATTCTTCTTTCTAATACTAGTGATTAACTCTCTATGTTTTCTTCTTTTATTGTATATTCACTTTACCTTGATTTGCACATGATTTGAATTACTTTTTCAGCATAAAGCTATAACTCACACTTATAGCTTCTTTGATCTCTTATCATGAATATAGATGTAAAATATGCAAAACAAGCTTTAAAAAGCACTCAAGCAGTAATCACTAAAACGCGACAATTTGATCATAAACTTTCTTACATTTCTCTAGAAGAATGATAGTTTTACTCTAGATAACGCCAGTGAGCTGCAAGATCTTTTTCGAAAATACAATGTCCGAGCAACTTTTTCTGGACATATTCATGCTCAAAATATCATTTCTGCCAAAACTGATTGTCCTAGTTTTGACGTGGCAAGTTCTTGTTTTTCAATGTGTGATCAAGGCTATGTAGTAATTTCACTGACTTCCAAAGAATTAAATTATCAACATTGTTCTTTTGATTCCACTGCCTTTTTAACTCCAGAGGAAATGCAACAACTTCCATCTGGCAATTTTCACGATTACTTGAGACATCAATTTTCTAAAGTTAATCAACTACAAATGGACAAATATCAAGCAAAATTTGATTCCAAATCAGACTGGCAAGCAGCTACCAACTTGGTTAACAATTTGAATTGGGATTTTTTACAGGAAAAAGCAATTATGACGCTGTAAATAAAGAAGAAATCAAAACTTCACCAGCTTATCAATTACTCCAGCAAAAGTTGCCCATGATGATTGACTATGTTGACTCTTTACTTTCCGTTTCAACTAATAGCCTGCACATTAACATTAAATGGTAGCTTTTTCTAAAGATATTTAAGTCTTAGTAAAAATTATTCCTTACTTATTCCAAGTTAATTCATTTAGATCGATAATATCTTTTATTATGAAGAAATTTTTTACTATTTTATTTTCAATCATTATTTTAATAGGTGGTGCCTATTATTTTTTACCTAAGAAAGTGAATCCAGTCAAAAATGGACAAATCGTTCTTCAACCAGCAAAAATCACGGATTATGATACTGTTCAAACCAAATTAGCAGGTACCCGCGACTTTCCTATTTATCGAAATGTTTCCCAAAAGGGTGGAATCAACGCGATTTCTTCTACGAAGTATTTTAAAAAAGGACTGCTGCAATCACAACACTCGGCGAAAACTAAGGGCGGAACTTACTGGCAATTAGTCGTCAATGGGCGAAATGTCGGCTGGGTGAGTGAAAAGTTTTTCCGACGAAATGAGATTTCAGTTGCAAAAAACATCTCACTAGTCAGAAATCGCTATTATAGTTTTCCAACTAGAGATGCGATCGCTTACGCAGTTGATAGTCACGGTACCTTAATTAATCCAAATCGTGTGCATGTTTCCCAAAAAGAAATTAGTTCCGCAAATCCGGGAACTTTTGCGGTTAAATTCAGCTATGGAAAACTGAGCAAAGTAGCCTATATCAATGTTCGCGACGATGCTAATGAGGGTGTAAGCGTTGCTAATAAGCTCGGCACGCCTGGGCCAAGTGAAGCTAATGCTTTTACCGGAAGTTCTCAATCTTCTTCTCCGAATTGGAACCCCGAAAATAGCTACCAGCCTGAGACACAAGTTAATAGTTATTCGGGAAGCCATAACGCGACAATGCGGACAGCATTTTACCAGCCGCGCTTTCATCTTTTGAGCTATGATCAAGAATATAATCAACTGAATCAAGTCGGCGTGATCCCTCAAGGAATCAATTTGTTTAATAATGAGTTGACAGTTTCATATTTTAGTCAGCCAAATGCAACTTGGGGCCATTTAGTTACTTATAATCTAAATCAACTAACTAACCCAACTCAGACTCAAAATTTACTCAATATGAGTTTCGAGGATTTTAAACAAACTAGTCAAAATATCGCGGTATCACCATATTTAAAACTTGGCCATGGTCAATCTCTGGGCGTTACCAAAAACTATATTTATGTTTTGGCTAACAGTAATGCCGAAGCCAATCCGGCTAAGTCAGAAGAGATTTTACAAATTTCACGTAAAAACTATCAAATCAAGAATTTATGGACAATTAAAGTTTGGAATCGCTCAGAATACTATCCGCGTTATTTCCACAATGCCTATTTTGTCAATAGTCACTTAATGTATGCGGTTTTCCATAATGCCACTAAGGCAACCTATGAATATTGGCGGCTCACTCGCCAAGGAAATACTTGGACGCCAACGGAAATCTCTGCAACTCAGTCTAATTTTGTTAAAAACAATTCTCCTCTTCAAGGCTTTACTTACGCAAATACTAATTTCTATTTAGCCTTTAACGATAATGTTTTTGCAGTTAACGCCGAATCAGGTAGAGTTCTTAAGCATTATCATTTCCATACTTTGCGCGAAAGTGAAGGAATTGCAGTTAAAAACGGCACGCCATATGTAGAACTAGCACGCCGTCCTGAATTATTAGAGATTAAATAAAAGAGGCCAAAGGCCTCTTTTATTGTATTTGCGTAAAATATTGGCTGGGAAGGTGATCACATAACCACACTTTATCGTTTCCAATATAGAAATCAATGCCGTGATTATGAGCTTTTTGGGCATCGATTTGTAAAAGTGCCGGATGTGCATCCCTGCGCCGACCCACAGATTCAGCCATTTCAATATCAGTTGAAAGGTGAACATATTGGCGCCCCATTGGAAGAAGGCCCTCTTTTTCAATACTTGACAAAAAACGATGTGCAGTTCCATGGTACAGGACCTTAGGAGGAGTGGCTTTCTTACGTTTAATAATTCCTGGAATTGAGTGACCATAGAAAGCGCAGATTTTATCATTTTTTATCTCAAAACGTTCTTTATCACTTGCTTGCATAATTTCACGGATCTTTATCTCAGTCAGCTTTGGCCGAAAATGGTGCATGTGATTCATCGCATTGAGAAATTCTTGTAAATCAACATAACCATACTCGTCAAGTTTTAAACCATATTTTCCAGGATTATGACGCAGACAGTAGGACATCTTTTTACTAATGAAAGTATTACTGCGTTGATCTTTCCTCGTTTGCATTTTATCATCTTCCTAACTAATGATTTGCATATAAATAATGAAGCCTAATTACCCCATCATACTTAGCAGGAACATCAAAAGTTTGTACTTTATCCGTGTTTTCATTTAAATCATTCGTCCCCTTAGTATATACCGTCATCGCATGAAGTACACTACCAATTAGCATGAAAACATAGTCTGCTCGATGCATAGCATCAAATATTCTTCGTTCTCCATCTTTATATCCATTGAAAGTTTCAACAGAACAATACTTCTTTATTTCATTTAAAAAGCCTACTGAATATTTATCTCCTACAATCACAATACGCTTACTTGCTAACCACACTAATTCCTCTGGGTTAGTTAACAAAATTGTGGGCTGACTTTCTTTTATCTTCTTAGAACTCTTCTTTTTATTAATTGACTGTGGTTTAGAAACTAATCTAAAGGAAATTGTCCGATAAAAATGATCTACTCCCCAGCTCGCATTGTCATTAAGATGACATCGTACCACCGTATTTAAATCAAAATTAGTATTCTTGAGAATAAAATCTGGGAGTATAACAGGATGATCTTGATTTTGATTAATATCATGTAAAATATATTGATCGTTCACAGTTTCAATATATCCATAGCTGTACTTTTCATGGTAATAAAAAGACAAAAAGTCCTGCATGGCATTATCATAAACTTGATTTAATGTCGTTAATCGACGGTATGAAGTAACGTTATTTACTGAACACTTGTCTCTTAGCAAATCAATCATTAACTCAGGAGAAGCAGCTCGCACATTATCACGATAACATACATTTTCTACCAAATCTCGTCTTCTTTTTCTTTCTGCGTTTAATTTACTTTCTAAATCTGTAATACGCCTTCCGTTTTGGCTTTGAGTACGTTGCAATTTTAAATTTTCTCTATACAACTTATCAAATTGCTTAAGGTTATCCTTGTACAACATGTACAATTTATCATTCTATTTCATTACTTCTTGAAATAATTGCGACATAAATTCATTCTGCCTGGTTAAACTATTAATAAACTGACGTACTTTACCATTTTCAGTTAATCCATGTTCTTTGAGCCAGTCAGATTCTTGATTTGCTTTTTCAACTTGTTTATTTTGGTGGGTAATTATAGTTTGTAGTTGTTTTATTTCCTCATTCTTTTCAAATTCAACTGCCTTAATTTTTAAATATAAATTTTTTTGAAGAGCGTGTGCTTTTTTATATCCTTCTTGGCTCTTCGAATTCTTTTTTCTAAAAGATTAATCCGAGCCATAGTTTTAGACAATTGGCGTCTTAACTTCTTGATTTCCGACTTATCTTCTTTAAGAACCAATTTCGTGGGTAGGTAAGGTACTTTTTAAAGCCTGCTTCTTTTTTACTTTACTAAGCAACTCTTTTTGACGATCAAATTTTTGCTTATTATCTTTTGGAAGCTTGGCAGCCTTAAAACCATTAATTCGATATTTCTTAGCTACACTCATCTAAAAAACCTCTTTAATTATGTTCTATAGTTTGTAACCATTATACTATTTAACAAATAAAAATCTCCCTTCAAACGAAGAGAGATTTTATTATTTTTATTCAACTTCATCAACAGCAGTAGCCACATTGCGACTTCTGACAAAGTGTACTAAAAGTCCAATTACTAAACCAACCAAAGCGGGAACTAACCATGATAAGCCCATGCTTGCAAGTGGTAGTGCATTTCTCATTGAAGCAACTGCTAAGCCGAAGTTACTTTGACTAACGACACTTGGAAAGGCAACTACCATATCACCCAAGGCTGGCACAACTGTAAAGACGATTACAAAGAAGTAAACTACACCATCCTTTTTAAATAAAGGTGAACAAACTGACAAGAGGATCAACACCATTGACAATGGGTATAAGAACATCAACATTGGAGTTGACCAAGAGATGATTTGATCTAAACCAAAGTTAGCTGTCAAAAATGATGCCAAGCAACTAAGCGCAAGCCAAGTGTGGTAACTTACCCTTGGAAAATGCTTATGGAAGTCTTGGGCAAACGCAGCTACAAGTCCTACTGCAGTGGTTAAGCATGTGACAGTTAATAAGAATGCTAAGAGAGCTTGTCCAAACATCCCGCCGTAGAAGTTAACGATTTGGTTAAAGGCAACACCGCCGTTGTCAGAAACCTTAAAATGACCAAGTGACATTGCACCCATTAAGATCAACAATAAGTAGATCAAGCCGATTGCCAAAACTGCCAACACACCTGATTTAGCAACAACTTTTGAAACGCTCTTAGCATCTTTTTGTCCCATAGAGCGAACCGCCGTGACGACAGTTACACCAAAGGCTAACCCAGCCAAGGCATCCATTGTATTATATCCTTCAAGAAAGCCGTTAACTAAAGCTGAACTCTTGTATGCACTGGTAACAGCTGCAGTTTGCGGATTTCCTAATGGATTAACAAACGCAATTACAAATACTAAAAACAATAAAGCTAAAAATAATGGATTCAGTACCTTACCAACATTAGATAAGATGTTATTTTCGTGATATGAAAAAGCAAACGCTGCTAAAAAGAATAATGCCGAAAATACTAGTAATGCTCCAGTTTGCATGTTTTTAGGAATAAATGGAGCTACTCCAACAGTAAATGATACAGTCGCAGTTCTTGGAGTACCAAAGAGTGGTCCAATTGTTGCATGGATCAATACCATGAAAACTACCGCAAATCCTGCACCTAGTGGCTTTCCGATATCATAAACTCCTTCCGATCGAGTGATGGCAACTGCTAAAACTGACAACAATGGGAGTAAAACCCCAGTGATTAAAAATCCAACAGCTGCGGTGCCCCAATTTGCACCTGCTAATTGTCCTAGATGCAGTGGAAAAATTAGGTTTCCTGCTCCAAAGAACAATCCGAATAGTAAGGAAGCAACAACTAAGTATTCCTTCCAAGTCAACTTACGAGATGTAAGGTTTTTCATACTTTTTCCTCCTAAAACACAACTCTGACCACAAAAAAAGCCCCCCAACCAGAATTTACTGATTGAGGGACGATTGAGCGTGGTACCACCCTTTATTTATATTGCTATTACTAGCAATACCTTTCACGTACGGCCAAATTGACGATACGCTGGCACTATAATGGGTGCTCCCACTATTTCTTACTAAAAGATTAAGAAATAGAACTCGAAAGTGATTTTCACTTAATCTTGAATTTGTCTTCTTCCACCTAACAAGACTCGCTGTTAATTAAGAATTAAGTTACTCTTCTTTCTCTTTGTTTTCAGATTAATTAAATTTGTTAATAACTATTTTAATTAATACATCATAATTGTCAAGACTTTTTAAGCATTTATTTATTAAAAAACATTTTACTCAAATTTAGCTCATTTTATGGTATCTTTAAGATGATTAAACAAGAAAGGAATTTCGACATGACTGTTAAAAAATTAGAAAACAGTAGCGATGAAGCTGTAGTTGCCGAAGAAGCTAAGATTTTAACCAATTTACTTAATGAATCTACTCGCCAAGTAGTTGGCGATGAAACTTTCAATAAGATTCAAGATTTGATTAAAATCTCAGCTGATAAGGATTATGAAAAACTTGAAGCTCAAATTGCCAAGTTAAATAATCGTGAGATGATCGTAGTAGCTCGCTATTTTGCGACATTACCACTTTTAATTAATATTTCAGAAGATGTAGAGTTAGCAAGTAAAGTAAACTTATTTAACAATACTGATCAAAATTATCTTGGTAAACTTAACGATACTATTGATCTAGTTGCCAAAAAGAAAGATGCTGAAAATATCCTTGAAAATGTCAATGTAGTGCCAGTTCTAACTGCTCACCCTACTCAAGTTCAAAGAAAGACAGTTCTTGAATTAACTGACCAAATTCATCATCTTTTACGCAATTATCGTGAAGTAAAAAATGGAACCATCAATCAAAAAGAATGGACCGAACAATTACGTGCTTGCATTGAAATCTTAATGCAAACAGACATTATTCGTAGCCATAAATTGAAGGTTTCTAACGAAATTACTAACGTTTTAGCTTATTATCCTAAGGCATTAATTCCAGCCATTACTAAATTCACTGCTCGCTATAAAGAATTAGCTAAAAAGCATGATTTAAACGTGCAAAACGCCACCCCAATCACTATGGGTATGTGGATCGGTGGTGACCGCGACGGAAACCCATATGTAACAGCTGATACTCTCAACCTAAGTGCCACTCTTCAAAGCCAAGTTATCTTTGAATACTACATGAAGAAACTTAAAAAGCTCTATCGCGGAATTTCATTATCTACGTCTTATATGACGCCTTCAGAAGAAGTAGAAAAATTATCTCAGCTTTCTAATGATAATTCTCCATTTAGAACCAATGAACCTTATCGTCGCGCATTTTACTATATTGAAAGTCGACTGGTTCATACTGAACAAGAACTTCTTGGGGTAATTGATAAAAACAATTTCCTAAAAGATCATGATTTAAAGCATTTAGATGAGATACCAACTTATAAAGATGCTCAAGAATTTAAACATGACCTTGAAATTATCAAGGACTCATTAGAAGTTGATCACGATCAAGCCATAATCCGCAGCTACTTTACCGAAATTTTAGAAGCTATTGATGTATTTGGGTTCCATCTAGCAACCATTGATATGCGTCAAGATTCGAGTGTCAATGAAGCTTGTGTTGCTGAATTACTTAAGAATGCTGGTATTTGCGATAATTATAGTGAGCTCGACGAACAAGATAAAGTTGAACTTTTACTTAATGAATTAAATAACGATCCACGCAATTTACACGCTACTAATCAGCCAAAATCCGAACTTCTTCAAAAAGAGCTCAAGATTTATAAAACTGCTCGCCACTTAAAAGATCTTTTAGGTGAAGATGTGATTAAGCAACATATCATTTCTCACACTGAAAGTGTTTCTGACATGCTTGAACAAGCGATTATGCTTAAAGAATATGATTTAGTTGATAGTCAAAAAGCCCGCATTCAAGTTGTCCCTCTCTTTGAAACAGTCGAAGATTTACAAAATGCTCGAGAAATTATGAAAGAGTATTTGAGCTTTGATATTGTCAAAAGATGGCTTGTATCCCAAAACAACTATCAAGAAATTATGCTTGGCTACTCTGACTCTAACAAAGATGGTGGCTATCTGGCTTCTTGTTGGAACCTTTACAAGGCCCAAAAAGATTTAACCGCGATCGGCGAAGAAGATGGTGTAAAAATCACCTTCATGCATGGCCGTGGTGGTACAGTCGGCCGGGGCGGTGGTCCTTCCTATGAAGCAATTACCGCTCAACCATTTAAGTCGATCAATGATAGAATTCGGATGACCGAACAAGGAGAAATCATTCAAAATAAGTACGGCAACAAAGACACTGCTTATTACAATTTAGAAATGCTCGCCTCTGCCACAATTGATCGCATGGTTTCTAAACAAATCGTGAGCGAAGATCATATTACTGAATTTCGTTCCTCGATGGATGAAATCGTCGCCGAAAGTAATAAGATTTATCGTAAGCTTGTTTTTGAAAATCCTGCTTTTCTTGATTACTTCTTGCAAGCAACTCCAATTAAGGAAATATCTAACCTAAATGTTGGTTCTCGTCCAGCATCTAGAAAGAAAATTTCTGACTTCTCTGGTTTAAGAGCAATTCCGTGGGTATTTTCTTGGTCTCAAAGCCGGGTAATGTTTCCTGGTTGGTATGGCGTGGGTTCTGCTTTCAAGCACTTTATTGATCAAAATCCAGACAACTTAAAAGAGCTTCAAGCTATGTACCAAGGTTGGCCATTCTTCCATTCATTGATGTCAAATGTTGATATGGTTTTGTCAAAATCCAACATGGAAATTGCCAAACAATATGCCGAACTTTCTGAAGGATTAGAAACTCAGGCTGTTTTTGACGCAATTTACAAAGAATGGAAATTAACCAAGGAAGTTATTCTTAAAATCGAGGGTCATGGTGAACTTTTAGCTGACGCTCCTCTTTTAAGAAAGAGCTTAGACTACAGAATGCCATACTTCAATATTTTGAACTTTATTCAAGTTGAAATGATTAAACGCGATCGTGAAGACGAAATTCACGGCGTTTATGAAAGCATTATTCCCATTACTATCAACGGGGTTGCTTCTGGTTTACGTAATTCAGGATAAATTTTCTAAAAAGTCCATTGCATTCGATGGGCTTTTTTGTTTTGCCTCTTTTATACTGATAATAGAAATAGGAGGAAAAAATGGACACAGTTAAGAATTCTTTTACTGATGATGAAGAACTTAAGATTTTACAAGATTTGATCGCCATTCACTCTGTAAACGATCATGAAATGGAAGTTGCTTTATATTTACAAAAATTACTCAAAAAGCACGATATTTCGGCTAAGATTCTGCGATTTAGCGAAACTCGAGGAGATCTGATTGCAGAAATTGGAAGCGGTAAACCTGTTTTAGGCTTGTCAGGTCATATGGATGTAGTGGCAGCAGGAGATTTAAGTCAATGGAAAACCGATCCTTTCACACTGACCAATATTGATGGAAAGCTTTATGGTCGCGGAACTACCGACATGAAATCCGGATTGACAGCAATGGTGATTGCATTGATCAGTATTCATGATCATCATTTATTAAAACATGGAACTTTACGTTTGATGGCCAGTTTTGGTGAAGAAATCGGCGAACAAGGTTCCCAACTGCTTAAAAATAAAGGATATATGCGGGATGTTGATGCCCTTTTGATCGGTGAACCAACCGGATATCAAATTGCAATTGCTCACAAAGGCTCTATGGATGTCCGTTTCACTTCTCATGGAATTGAGGCCCATAGTTCACGTCCTCAAAATGGCTATAATGCAATCAATCCATTGATGAAATTGCTTATCGAGGCCAATAGGTTCTTTAATCATAGTTCAAAAATTAATTCTCAATTGGGAAAGTTAACTTTTAGTACTACAATTTTTAATGGTGGTGAGCAAGTGAATTCAATTCCTGCATTGGCTCAAGCTGAAGCAAACATTAGGACAATTCCCGAATTCAATAATGCCGAAGTTGAAAAGAACTTAAAAGAAATGATCGCTAAACAAAATAAAGCTGGCGCTAAAGTCGACCTTGATGTTTACATGTCTGAACCTTCTATTGAGACTAATGGCCAATCCAAATTTATAAAATTAGCTCAAAAGATTGGCGCTGAATTTGTAGGAAAAGCAATTCCAACGTTCGCTCTGAATCCAGTTACTGACGCTTCAAATCTAATTATTGATAAAGGTCCAGATTTTCCATTGGCAATTTTTGGCCCAGGAAATGATACGCCTCATCAAGTCAACGAATATGTCGATCAAGAGATGTATTTAAAATTCATTGATATTTACATAGCGTTGTTCACTGCCTATTTAAATAATTAGATAGTTCGCATACAAAAATGGATCTTCTCACTTCTGGGGAAGATCCATTTTTATTTTAAAACTTGAATTGCTTTTGAAAAATTGGTTGCTGGCGCAAATCATAGATTGAACCATTAATGGGAGTGATTGCAAATGGACGTAAAATTTCAGGTCTTTTAGCAAAAATTTCATCTAAATACTTATCGTCCACTTCATGAACATCTCCATTTAAAGTGAAGCCAACACTATCTAATGTTTCATTACCTTTGAGCGCCGTAATTGAGATTCGCGGATGATTTTTCAATCTATCATAAAAGGCCTTTTGATAAGCAGTCGCAAAAATCAACCGATTGGCATCTTTTACTTCAATATCAGCAACATTGGTGATGGGATTGCCGATTTTATTGACAGTTCCAAATAGTACGGATTGAAAACTCTCTACAATCAAATTCAAAAATTGATCATTAGTTAAACTATCATCTAATTTTGGAACGGCTTTCCTCATGTTTACTGTTCCTTTCCAATTTTGGAAACATAATCTTTTAGTTCTGACAATTTATCAATCCAAAAAGTAAAACCATACATTCCTAAATCTTCAGCTGCCGCAGTATTTTCCTTCAAGTCATCAATGAATAAAGATTCCCCAGCTTTAAGATGGTAACGGGTGAGCAACTTTTCATAAATGCGAGCATCCGGCTTCATCAATTTTTCGGCTGCCGAGAAAACACCGCCATCAAAATTTTCCCCATACTTACTCTTCATCAAATAATTTGCAAAGCGCATCCCCGTATTCGATAAAGCATAAATATGATAACCATCGGCTTTTAATTCTTTCATCCAATCAAATACATCTTGATAAAAGAACACTTTGCTTGGCCAAGTCTGCATAATAGTTCTTGCCTGATCATGCAATCGTTCAGGAAGTTTTTTGACAAAAATCTTGGTAGCTTCATCTTCTGACAAATTACCCCGATCTATTTCTAACCATTCTTTAGATTGAAAAATTGTCTTCTTAAGCAATTCATGATCAGTCGGACTTAAGTCATAATGATCCAAAATTTTATCGGGATCATAATTCATTACTACATTTCCAAAGTCAAACACAATATTTTTTAACATTTTAAATATCCTTATTGAAACTAAAATAATATCTTCTATCTATTCTAGTAGTTTCAATCTATAATAAGCAATTTAATTTTCTTGATAATTTCTTGCTAAAAAATGTTCCATACTTTCCGGTTCATGGCCAGTAATATGAGCAAAAGCGTCACTCAATCCCCGCAAATATCCCATCGCTCCACCTTTATACATTGAAGCAAGTTCTGCGCCATCACCTTCAGCAGCATAAATTTTGCCAAATTCTTCTACACTAACTGGATGATAACCGATTTTATGGCCAGTGACTTTAGTCATTACTTCGCCTAATTCAGGCATCGTATAACTACGAGCTTGAGTTAAGAGATAGCTCTTTCTACTCTTTAAATACTTTTCGCTAACGGCCATCTTAGCCATTGCTTCCGCAGAATCTTCTAAAGTAATAAAACTCATTTCTTGAGTGCCAACTGGATAAATTAATCCCTTTCTTTCAATAAGCTCAGGCAAATAAGGTACTAATGGATCCGCATAGAGACTATTTTTAGCAATCGCATAATTTAAATCAGTTCCAGCTAATCGACGTGGCAAATAGCCATAAAATGGCGACATCACGAAAGGATTATTTTCTTGATCCGCAATAAAACTCATCGCCACTAAATTCTTCACTTGCTTCTTCTCAAGAGCACTTAAAACATTTTCTAATTCCCGAACCCGATCAAATACAGAATAAGTTTTACTTGCTACATAAACCAAAGTATCAATTCCGGCAAAGGCCTTGATTAGACTATTTTTGTTTTGAAAATCAATTTCTCTAATTTCATAGCCTTTTTCAATTAAAGAGTGAGCATGATTCTTGTTATGAACCAATGCAACAATATCCAAATCTTTCTTTTCTTTATTTAAGTGTTCAATAACTTTACTTCCTAAATGGCCAGTTGCGCCAGTAACTGCAATTTTCATTTTAATTTTCCTCCACTACAACTATTTTTCTAAACTTAATCCTTCACTAACTACAATATTTTCAATTAATTTTAAAACCAAAATACAAATGAGTGTTAAACCTACAGTTAAAATTGTTCCCCACAAAATTGGAACTACTTTTCCAGTTTGTAATCCTTCAAACATTAAATCACCTAATCCACCAGCACTAATCGTTGAAGCAATTGTCGCAATTGACATTGTTGAAGCAAGGGCAATTTGCAATCCCGAAAATATTGCTGAAAGTGCCAGCGGTAGTTGCACTTTTGCAAAAATTTGCTGCTTAGTCATTCCTAATCCCTTAGCTACTTCGATATACTTAGGATCTACTTCTCGAATTCCAGTAATAAAATTTCTAAGTAGGACGTATTCGCTATAAAAGGCCAGTACAATGATCGCTGTTGTTTCTCCAAGTCCAGTAACGGGAATCAACAGTGCAAAGAAAGCATAACTTGGAACCGAATAGAGCAATGAGAAAAAATAAATTAACCCATTCAGCCAATTTTTCTTTCTTAAAAAGATTGCAATTAACACAATTGCTAGCAAAAAGGCAATTAAAAGGGAGGTCAAAACCATTTGTGCATGTTGAATCGTTAATTGCATCATTTGTGAAGAATTTTGTTGCCAATACTTAATCATTTAAAATGCTCCCAAAGTACTTCATTTTGATGAACAGTGTCTAACAACTGACGAACATACTCGGTTGCCGGCTGAGTAATTAATTTTTCTGGTGTATCAAACTGTTCAACCTTTCCCCGATTCATAACCATTACCCGATCTCCTAAAAACAAAGCCTCATTAATATCATGAGTAACAAAGAAGAAAGTCTTATTACTCAACTTTTGATGCAAAGATTTAATTTCTTGCTGTAAATTTTGTCTAGTAATTGCATCCAGTGCTGAAAAAGGTTCATCAAAAAGCATGATTGGTGGATTGGTTGATAAAGCCCGCGCTACTCCGACTCTTTGTTGTTGCCCTCCTGATAATTGCATTGGATAGCGATTGCGATATTCCTCTGGATCAAGTCCAACTTGGGTCAGTAAATCGTCTACTCTTTGGGAAATTTTGTGTTTATTCCAACCAAGTAAATTCGGTGTAACAGCAATATTTTGGGCAATTGTCATATGAGGAAAAAGCCCAATTGACTGCACAACATACCCAATATGACGACGCAAATCAACTAAATTACAATTTTTCAAATTTTGCTCGTTAACAATAATTTCACCTTTAGTTGGCTTTTCCAAACCATTAATCATTTTCAAAGTGGTAGTTTTCCCAGAACCAGATGAGCATAAAGCAGTTATAAATTCACCCTTATCAATAGAAAAATTTAAGTCAGAGATGACTTCATTCTTACCAAACTTCTTGGCTACGTGTTCAAACTTAATAATTTCGTTGGTCATTTTCTCTAACCTTTCTAATCACAGCATCCATTAAAATCATGGACAATAAAGATAAAATCGCAACACTCACTGCCCCAATAACAACATATTGCATTTTATAAAGGCCAAGGCCTGTAAAGATAAGCGTTCCTAAACCGCCAGCTCCAATATAGGTTGCTAAAGTTGCACTTGAAATAATTTCAACTAATGCTAACTTAATTCCATTTAAAATATAGAGTAATGCGAGTGGTAGAGTAATTTGTCTTAAAAGTTCCATTGAATTCATCCCTAAAGAAAGACCGACTTCTTTTAAAATTGGAGATACTTCATTAAAACCTAAAATCGTATTAACAATTAATGGTGGCAGCGCTAATACCACTAAAACAATTAAGGCAGGAACTACTCCTGTTCCGATAAATGGAATCAAAATGAACAAAAGAGCTAAACTAGGAATAATACGCAAAATTTGACTAAAAGTTTGACAAAATCCTGCTATTACTTTGTTGTGTGAACCCAAATATCCGAGCGGCAGTGCAATTAACATTGCAATAATCAACGATGTAAAACTAAGAAACAAATGCTGTCCGACATAGCTCCAATATTCACCTGAAAAAGTCTGAAAGTAATGAATGATTTGCGTAATCATGAAAACCTCTTAACTAGTAGTTCTGATTGATCCAGTTTTGCGCTACTTTTTGATAACTTTGGCCGTCAACATCAACTTTTTTATTTAGTTTACGTAATTCAGCAGTTGTAAGCTTACGATCAATCTTATTTAAAATCTTCTTGATGCCTGGATTACTCTTTAAAGTACTATTTCTAACAAGTGGCACTAAATTATATGCTGGCCAAAAGTGTTTGTTATCAGTTAAAGCAAAATATTTACCCGTAGCAAGTTGACCTTCTGTGGTTGAAGCTGGCGTAAGGTCGCCTTCACCCTTGGCTAAAATTTGGTATTTCAAACTCGGATCATAAACTTTGTGACTCTTAAAGTTAAACTTGCCATATACTTTTTCAAGGCCAGGAATACCATCTTCACGTTTATCAAATTCCCCTTGAGAAGCAAAGCGAATTTTGTCCGCTTTCTTTTGTAAATCTGAAATATTCTTAATACCATATTTCTTAGCTACAGAAGTTCTGATCGCAATTCCTTGAGCATCATTGCCAGGAGCATAATCCAGAGTAGTTAAATTCTGTTTTTGCATCCCCTTACGAGCTATTGTAGCAATATCTTTGGCATCTTTACCTACAATATGCTCTTTCAAATATGTCATTGCAATCGTGCCAGTATATTCTGGGTAAAGATCAACTTGACCAGATTTAATAGCTTGGTAAACAACAGAACTAGAAATATTGGGTTTAGTTTTTACCTTGTAACCATCCTTTTTCAAAGCGTCAGCCCAAATTTGCATGATAATTTTACTTTCGCTAAAATTCTTAGATCCAATTGTAATTGTTGTTCCTTTTGAAGTTACTTGTTTATTTTTTTGATCTTTTGGCCAAATAGCAATGACTACAATAAGTGCAATCACAATCAAGCCGACAATTGACCAAGTTTTCTTTTTATTCATAGTTTTCTCCTCTTGTTATTTCAATCGATACATGTAAGTTTACAAGTAACAATATAAGGCTTAAAATATAGATAGTCAATAGATATCGTTTAATTATTTGTAATTTTTGTTATTACATCTATTATGAAAGGATTATTTTCATGAAAATTTCAACTCGATTTAGCGATGCCATTCATCTCCTAGCTTTTATTCATATTTATAAGGGACAAATTCCACTTTCTAGCGAGACAATTGCTGGAAGTATCGAAACTTCACCAGTAATGGTCAGAAAATTAATGGGAGAATTACGACGAGCGGGATTAATTGAAACTACTCATGGCACCCCTGATCCTAAGTTAGCCAAAGCTACTGACGATATTTCTTTATTAGATGTATATTTAGCCATTGAGAAGGAGAAGCCGCTTTTTCAAATTGATTATAAAACTAATCCTGACTGCATCGTGGGTGGCAATATCCAAGAAACTCTGAAAGAATATTATAATCAGGCTGAAGTTGCAGCTAAAGCTAAACTCAATAGTATTAAGCTTTCAGATGTAATTGATACAATTTTAGTAAAGCAAAAAGAAAAAGACGCTTTCAAACGCGAAATAGAACAATAAAAAAAGTCTTCTCGAAGATAGTGATATCTTGAGAAGACCTTTTTAGTATTGCCTTAAAAAATTACCAGTTTTAGTTTCAATTAGTTCAGAATTGATATTAAAAATCGGATCAACCAATTCAGGTATTAAAATCTCTTCGCTTCTTCCCTCAGCAACAATCTCACCGTGATTAAAAAGAAGACTTCGATCACTAAACTCAAGAGCTTCATTTAAATCATGCAAGATCATACAAATTGTCAGATTCTGTTCTTTATTTAAACGTCGTAAAAGTTTTAAAAAACTATATTGAAAATGTAGGTCAAGATACGTAGTGGGCTCATCTAAAAATAAATATTCTGGATCTTGCATTAAAGCCACTGCAAGCCAAACTCGCTGTCTCTGGCCTCCAGAAAGGCAACTAAGATCTTTATTTTTTAAATCACTCAATTCCAAATAATCAAGAATTTTAGTCAACCGATCACTGTTTTTAAAATTATCCCCATAAGGGATCTGGCCCATTCTAACTAAATCAATTACTTGAATCTGATCATAAATTTGATTTTGTTGATGAACAATGGCGACATTTTGAGCATATTTTTTAGGTGGATAAGTCCAAATATCTTCTCCATTTAATAAAATCTGGCCTTTATTCGGCTTTAAGCTTCGCGTCAGTAATTTAAATAAAGTTGATTTTCCGGAACCATTGGGGCCAATTAAAGTCGTAATTTGATGGTCTTTTAATTCGTAAGATACATCTCTCACCGTCGGATAATCTCCATACGCAAAACTCACGCCTTCGAGTTTAATCATAACTTTTACCTCGATTTTCTTTAGCCAAAATGGCAATCAAGACAGGCCCCCCGATAATTGCTAAGAGTACGTTGGCAGCAATTTCATCAGGAGCAATGATTGTTCTTCCCACCGTATCGACAAATAGCAAAAACCAGCTTCCTGCAATAATCGAAAATGGAATTAATTTGTCATAATCATGACCTACTAAAAATCTTCCTTGATGAGGAACAATAATTCCGATAAAAGCTAGTACGCCCACACTGGCAGTCACAACCGAAGCCAAAATCGTTGCCAAAAGAAGTAAAATCAGCCGCATCTTTTGTGCTGATAAGCCTAAAGAGCTCAATTCTTCATCATTCACCTTTAAATAATTTGCCCATGATGATAAAAACAAAGCACCAATAATCCCAATGATCCCAATAATGCCTAAACAAATTGTCGTCGTCCAGGTACTGGTAGCGAGCGACATCCCAGCATTTTTTTCAGGAGCAATCACTGAAATTAACCCACTAAAAATTGCATCGAGTGCCACTCCAACAATAATTAACTTATAAGGATTCATTCTACTTTGGAACTGAACTAAAAGTAAAAATGCAAAACAGCCGCCCAAAATGGCAAAGAAGATTTTCCCTAAAAACATGCTGGGAAAAATCAAGGCAAATACAATTTCAAATAAACTTGCCCCTGTCGAGACTCCCATAAATCCAGGATCCGCAATCGGATTGCGCAAACTTGCCTGAAAAAAGGCCCCACTTACCGATAAAGCGGCACCCGCTACTAAGTCCGAAAATATCCGCGGAAGCCGAATATTAAATAAAACATTTAATTGCGTGTTGGTTAAATTTGTAAACGAAACCTTACTGGCGCCATGCGTTAAAGCAAAATAGAAGGTCACTCCTAGTAAAACAATGAGCGCAAAATAGGTAATAGTAGTTTTTTTCATTCTTATTTCTCCGGATAGAGCCAGTGACTTACTTTATTCAAGGCAATTGAAACATTCATATTCGCCGAAGCATTAAAATCAGGCTGCTGCAAGTCATAGACGCGCTGGTTTTTAACCGCGGGCATTTTCTTCCATAGTGAGTTAGTCTTAAATTCTCGTTTAAACTGAGGCAGAGTTACCTTTGGCAGCGCATGTTCTAATCGTAAAATCACGTCTGGATTCTTCGTTGCTAAGCTTTCATTGCTAGGAGAAAGATAGATTTGATTATTTGAATGATAAACATTTTCGCCACCAGCAATTTGAACTAAATTACCAACATAAGACTTATTGGTCAAAATCATATAATTAGCACCTGGTAAGCCCATTAAAACTAAAACTTTTGGCTTTCGACCATGAATGCGTGCCTTCACCTTTTTAACAGCGATATTGATCTTATTAATTTGAGTATTCGCTTCGGACGTCCGATAGTACTCTTTGCCTAAATTGTTAAGAGTTGACTTTAAGTCATTTACTGAATCTAATTTTAAATACGTGACATCAACACTTTGCTTCTTGAAAGCTGCTCCATATTGATCTTTAAGTGTTGAAACCGCATAAACATGAGTGGGATTTAGAGAAGCAATTTTTTCAACACTGGGATTCATTGGACTACCAATTTTGGGAACATTTTGATAACGAGCTGGGAGTTTAGTCTGCGTCTTGGGCACGCCAGCCAGATTAAGATTCAATTTATCAAAGATTTCCACGATTGCCGCACTCGTTGCCACAATCTTTTGATTATCGGCAACCTTTTTATCAATAAAATGTTTGGCTGTGAATCCTCCCCCTACTAATACCAATAGGAAAATGATTAAGCCAATAATTAATCCTTTATGTGATTTCATTTTTTGTTTTTTGACCTTTTATTATTCTTTACACTTAATACGAAGAAGACACATGCTATTATAAGGATAATTAAACAAATTATCCCTCCGAGCATCACATAATAAAACATGCGCTCGTTATGTTCATTATCAAGCCTATTTTTTTGATTTTGCTTTAAACGCTGAGCAGCCAGATCCCCTTCTTCTTTCTTCACTGCTTCTGACTGCTTCTTTGCCTGACTAATTAGTCCATCTGGATCTTGTGTCTTCTGACCACTCTTACTTTCATCCCTTTTAGGATGAGAAGTGCTCGCTAATTTAGTAGTGGGTACTTTGTCCTTGGCCGGAGTTTTATCGGTTTTCTTTAAGGCAGGCAAATTTTGATCAAACAGGAACGAAATTTGGTGATCGGCCTTGTAAACTTTGGGCACATCAATGCTAATCGAACTCGAAATTTTATGGTCAAGATTGTCGGCATAAAAACTGTAGTTATAATCATAATCAGTCCCATGACGCGTTTTAGTAATCTTCAAAGGGCTTTGGCCATTGATGGTATTTACTTTTACCGGCCACGGACTCAAGTTATGCTTGGTGCGAATCGTCATTGTGACTAAATAGCGATTTCCGTCAGCCACAACTTTAGCTGGACGAGCATAGTAACCATCAGCCATTGAAGTTTGGGAAGTCCCATATTTATAAGTCTTGTAATTTACATCTTTAGCTAAAACCGTCCCTGCAGAAAACAGACAGATAAAAAATAGCAAAAAGGAGGATAATCCAAATTTCACCAATTTCTTCATTACTTCTCCTCCTTTTTCTTAACTTTTTTCGACAAAAACAAGGTCACTCCGACAATCGCTCCGGCTAAAACTATAAAGATAATTACTTCTTCCAAAATTGGATATTTAATTAGTGCCACATCTGCATATGTGGGCTGTTTATCTTTAGGCAAAACATTATATTTAGCAAGGGCCTTTTTACTAGGAATAGCAGCTTGAGATTCTGCCTTTTCTGGTTTGGTAGCAGCTTCTTCAGCTAAAGGCGCCTGCGTCGCAGCAGTGGATGTTTTTGAACTAGTTGTGCTTGCTGAATGCGGGGGAATAGAAGTTTTGGACTCGGTTTCATTACTAATGGCACTTTGTTTTTGTGTAATTGAGCCTTTTCTTAAATCGAGCTTGCCAAAACTAAACCAAACTTCAAAAGTTCGCTGGTGAATGTTCGCAATAGGAACGCTTAAACGCACCTTTCCCGCGATTTCATGCTCAAGCACTTTAATTGAGTCAATATGAAAAGTATAAGTCCAAATATCCTTGCCATTTTGATGGGTAAAAGTTCGATCAAAAATCCTCCCAGCTGACATTGATACTGGCTCAAACTTTACCAAGCCATGTTTAACTTTAACAGTGAGTGTGACATTATAGCCTGATTTTTGCTTTATCACTTTGGCTTCATGAGTATAGAAGTTGTTGGCAGCAGAAACTCCACTATGATCTTTCTTATATACTGCATATTTGATATATTGAATATGTTTACTTTCAGAAAAAGCCTGATTTTTACTAATGGCTTGCTTTCTTACTCACTTTTTTATGTGAAACTGCCTTAGATTTGGGAGTAGCTGCAGCTTTGATTCCGCTTATTTTACCGAACTTGATCCAAGCATCTTCAGTCATTTTGCCACCAAAATTAATAGTCACTTTCATCTTAGCCCATGAGCCATTTTGAAAAGCTTTAGCTGGAAAAACAAAATCAAAACTGGAATGATTCTTCGCGATATTGGCTTTCTTACCACTAATTCCATTAATCTTTAAATTGCGAACAATGCTTTCCACATTCTTGCCTTTTCCTAAAGGACTATTTTTTCCATCGACATGAACAATCAGCTTAGTGACTTTACCCTTTTTCATCACTACGCGAGCTTTAGTGCCGACAAAGCCACGCGCCATCGATTTTTGTCGACTGCTGTGGTTGGCACTATATTTATAAACAAGCATGCTTACACTCTTTTGCGAAGCTTGGGCTGCCTTTACAATTTTAGGCTGATTAATTGATAAATCGCTTGCCATTCCCATTAGACTAATGGTCGCGGTCGTTGTTGCTAAAACCTTGATAAAATTTTTATTCATTCTTACTTACCTTCTCCTCCACTTTTTTTACCTATTATAAAATTTTTATACTAACTAAAGCAAACGGTTACAAGTTCAAAAAAAGCTGTTATTTATATAAAATAAAAAATAACGTAACCGCTTTACCTTTTTGAACTATAATTATAGAAGTAATATAATTATTCAAATAGTTAGGAGTTTTTCCATGAAAAAAAGTACTAAAGTCATTTTAGCTGCCTTGTCTTTAACTGCAGCTGGTGTTACTACCACTGCAACTGCTGCACCTGCTTTTGCGGCAGATGATACTACCAACGATGTAATGGTAATCAGCACCCAAGATCAAAAGCAATCTATCTCCCTTTCAATGACTAAGGCTGGCACCACTACTCCATCTGAAGCTGCACAATTTTTTGGCAACAGCGCAACAGTTACTACTAAGGATGGCAAAGTTGATGGTTTAAGCATTCATGTTGATGGTTCTAAGTCACCAATGACTAAAGGCCAAGACGTTTCAAAAATGATTGAATCTGTTACCTTGAACGGCGCTGAAGGCACAAAAGAAAACGTTGCTGATGACGGTTCAAGCTTCGATCTTGTCTTTCCAGCTTCCGCTTATAAAGAAGGTAAAGGCACCATTGAATTCACCCTCAACGTAATGGGCCAAACAATGTCAGAAAAAGCTGACGTTACTTTAGGCAAGTTATCTACTGATGAAAGTAAGGACAGCCAAACTGAAAACAAAGATAATCAAACTACTGACACCACTGATAAAACTGACGAAGAAAAGACTGACACTGATACTACTAATCCCAAGAGCAGCAAGAAAGTTGTCATGGCTAACGCCTATGTTTACAACAAGTCAGGCAAGCGCGTTGGCAAAAAGACTATCAAGCTCGGTGCAACCGTTAAGGTTTTAGGTGCTAAGACCATCAAAGGCAAACGTTACTACCAAATTGGTAAAAACAGCTTCATCAGAACTGTTAACATTGACGGCACCAAGCGCACTTTGAAGAAGAATGCTTACACTTATACCAAAGCTGGCAAGCACGCAAGTAAGAAGCTTCTTAAGAAGAACACTGAGGTTGCAACTTACGGTAAGGTAATTAAGTTACATGGTAAAGAGTTCTACCGAGTTTCCAAGGATACTTACGTTAGAAAAGCTAACTTTTAAGCTAGAGAAAAAATTTTTTAAAACGAAAAAAGGCGAGGATTCCCTCGTCTTTTTGTGTAGGTGTTATTTATAGAAGTTGGTGCAACTACTCCTCCACGACTGCAGAATTCTGTCTTCTCAAGAAATGAATTCCCAATCCAACAATCAATCCTACTAAGCTGAAGCTAACCCAACTAAAGCCAATATCAAACATCGGCAAGTAACGTTGAGCATAAGTCAAAATTTCTTGAACAAAAGCAGTTGATCGTAATCCATCTGGTAATGCATTAATCATATCAAAAATTGCCGGAATCAACGTCAATGCAGTGGTTACTCTATAAACAATTGGATCATTTTTGAATAAAGGTGAAATAATGCCCAAGATAACCAATGAAATTGCTAATGGATAAAGAAGCATCAAAACTGGCTTTGACCAACTAATAATCATATCTAATCCCAAATTAGCAATTACGAATGAAAGGAAGCAATTAATTGCTAAAAAGGTTTTATAAGAAATCTTAAAAAAACGTTGATGAAAATCTTGCGCAAATGCTACTACTAATCCCATTGCTGTTGTAATACAAGTTAAAGTAGTTAAAACAGCAATCAGTGCATCCCCCGCAATACCTAAATAATGATGGAATATTTGAGATAATGCTGTCCCTCCATTTGAACTTAATTTAAAATCATGCAAACTTGTTGCACCTAACCAAATTAAGCAAATGTAAATCACTGCAATTCCCAAAATACCCACGAGACCACTTTTAATAGTAGTTAAGGCTACTTCTTTTTCTTGTTTAAAGCCCATCTCACGAATGGCCGTAATTACTGTGATACCGAAGACCAAAGCAGCCAAACAATCCATAGTATTATAGCCTTGTAAAAAGCTATTCGTAAAAGCATTTGTCGTATATGCACTGGTCACCGAAGCAGTTTTTGCAGCACCCATTGGATTTAAGAAAGCCAAGAAGAAAATCAAAAATAAGAGAACAAGGAATATCGGATTCAAAATTTTCCCAATTAAATCAGTAACCTTGGCTTCCGTCGCTGACAAACCATATACAATCCCGAAAAAGATTGCTGAAAAGATGAATAGCCCTATTTTATCTAAATTTGCTGGTAAAAATGATGCAATTCCAATTGTATAGGGCACAGTTGCTGTTCTAGGAGTTGCGAGAAGCGGTCCAAGAGTAATATGAATTAACACTAGGAAAACGAGAGCATACTTTGATCCAACAGGTTTAGCCAAATCGAAGACCCCCTGTGAATGGGTAATACTAATCGCTATCAAAGCCATTAATGGTAAAAGTACACTCGAAATTAAAAAGCCATTACTCGCTGCGAGCCAATTTTTACCTGCTAATTGGCCGAGATGCACGGGAAAGATCAAATTCCCGGCCCCAAATAGTATTCCAAAAATCAATGATGCAATAACTAATGTTTGTCGAAAAGATTTCGATTTTTTCATTATTTCTATCCCTTCCTGTTTTTTCACCATGAAAAAAGGCATCCCTTAAGCGAATTGCCTAAAGGACGCCTTTTGCGTGATACCACCTTTTATTTACATTATTATCACTAATAATGCCTTACGCGTACGTGAAAACTCAGATACGCTGGTGCAGTAACGGGCACTCCCGTCTAAAACTTCCTCATGGTCGCCTTAGTCACTCATAGATTACTTTCACTTGCATAAATTTAAACCTGCTTTCACTACGCCAGGCTCGCTGAATTAAACTTAGCTGCAAACTACTCTTCTACTCATAGTGTGTAAAATTATCGTTGTTAATAACTATACAGGATCATAGTCACTGCGTCAACTAAAACTTGAAAGTCCTTCTATAGATTGGATTTAACCGAATATCATAGATACTCCCAGACTCAATTTCCACTTCAATTGTATGCATGTATTCTTTAGCTTCTTCTAAGTGGCCTGCATAGATTTGATTTAGGTATGGATTCTTTTCAAAAATCTCTGCTTGATACTTATGCTCAACATCATATGCCATCCCACTAATTCCAATTCCCACACTGTTCATGGTTCCATCACCCTTGGAAGCAGTAATTTTGATTTCAGGAGCATGTTTAATACAGTAATAAAGTGGGCCATCTTTTTTAGCGAGAAGATAAAGCTTATCATCTTTATGATATAAAGCATCGCAAACTTGGGCATAGGGATGATTATTTTTATCAACGGAAGAAGCAACCACATTATGGATATAGTCGGTTACAAAGGTTAGAAAATCACTATTAGTACTTTTATCGTTTAAATATTCCATCGTATAACTCCTTATATTCTTTCCTTTTTTTATTATACCCGATCTGTTCTTATTTCCCCTATTGAAAGCGTGTTACAATTTTCTTCAGAAAAACACTTTGGAGGATTATATGGAAAAATATCACTATTCTAGTTTCAAAATCTCTGATATCGGTGATTATCTGAAAGTTTTTGCCTGTACTGCCGTCATGTCACAACCCATTATGGCAATGATCATGACGCCCCAGCAGCCAAATCCAATTCAAGATATCTTTGGACTTTTATATAATTTGGTCAAATACACTGCCCCAGCTTTTATCTTTGGCATTCTCTATACAACTATTCGAATCCATGACCTAAAAGGTACATTCAATCTTAAACTTTACTATCAAAACAGTTGGAAAAATCTTTTCGTGCCTACCATTTGGTGGACCTTGATTTATTTATTAATTATGCCCAATTTGCAACAAGTAAATCATTACTATACATTCACGTCGTTCTGCTGGCAATTCATCAATGGTAATGCAGCTCCTCATCTTTGGTACAACACGATGATGCTCCAATTCATTATTTTAATGCCACTCTTTTGGCAGCTAAGTCAAGCCATGACTAACACTAAGCGCGGAATTGAGGTAGCAATTTTTACTTTTATTATCTATTTTGGCTGGCTTTTATTTTATGATCATTATGTCTTTCACGGAATTCACGCTAAAGATTGGTATTTATTAGATCGCATCTTTATTTCATTCTTAATATATGGGGTATACGGGATGCTCGCTTGGAAATTTCGCACATATGTAAATTCGTTTTTTATGAAATTTTGCACTGTTTTTGCACTGCTATTTGCGATCTGCTTTATCTGGACAAATATCGAACTTCAATCTTTTGGCCACCCTATTAATTTTAATAATGCTCCTTATTATAAGCCATCAATGACTTTTTATTGTTTAGCAGTTATTGCCTTAGTTAGCGCTTTTTGCCTCTTTCAAGTAAAAAAACACAAAATCAAAGAATTACATATCTTCCATTTCTTAGCAACATACGCTTATCGCGCTTATTTATCAAATGTATTTTGGAGCGAGTTGCTTTGGCAAATTCTCCATTTACAATATACTGCTTATATCCATCCCTTTATCACATTAATTTTCCTATGGTTCAGTACATGGATATTATCCTTTACTTCAGCTTACTTAATCCATCAAATTTGGACTAAAACTAAAAGCATACTTTTTAGAAAAATTTCTTTTACTTAACACTTTTTTCTAATTCTTCCTTTTATAATTAAATACCATAGAAAAAGGTGATTAATGTTGAATATTTACGGAGATTTCGAACCTACACTACACGAAATATTAGATGACTTAATGACAGGGATCAATGACTTAAATACTGATTATCAAAATCAGTATCATGAAAGTCTATTTGAACACTTAAATGGTCGAATTAAATCGCAAGATAGTATGAAGCAAAAGTGTCAAAAAAATTTACCCTTGACGCCTTATTCTGCTTTAAGAGAAAATCGCGATAGTATCGGCATTCGAATTGTCTGTAATTTTATCGATAACATTTATACTTGTATCAACTCGCTAGAACAGATGTCAGACATTCAAATAATTAAGAAAAAAGACTACATTACTAATGCTAAAGCAAATGGCTATCGCTCCTACCATCTAATTTTAGCTAAGACAGTAGAAAAACTAGATGTTGATGGTACATTGATCTTTCTATGGCGCGTGACTTAGTACATACTTTTAAAGGAAAAATCAAGGTCGAGTATCATGGGGATATGATCTCGTTCATTATTAACTTAAAAACACTGAAATAGTAAAAAACATTCATGCATCGTGTCATGAATGTTTTTTCTGTTTTTATCTCAAAATTTTACAATTAGTCATTGCTATTATCTTGTAATTTTTGTGCTTTCTTTACTAATCTCTCATTTTCTTTTTTAGCTTTTAATAAGCGCTCATGATAATAGAACCAAAAACTAATTAAAATGACTAATATAATTAATGAAACAATCTCTAGAGTATTCATTTTTATTATTATGATTTAAGGTATGGCAAGCTCAAAAACTATAATCATGAAATTGATTATCCCTTAAACTATAACTGATCTCCTTTTCAGTAATCTCACTTAAATTATAAGACGTTCACAAACTAAAAGAAATCAATTGTTAAAAAATACTCGTCATTTTCATCAAATCTAGCATCTGTTTCGCACTCCATGGGAGATATTCCGCAATCGTGAATCCTGCTAGATCAAACTCGTTACTAAGGTTACCAATATAGCGCCAGATAGCCTCTCGTTCAATTTTTCCTTTAGCTGCATTTTCGGGAATCTTCTTTAGTTCTGGATTGTTAAAATAAGTTGCATAAAAGACAGATGGGCTAGGATCGAGAACATCAACATCTAAGTGAATATAAAGATATTCGAAATTGTTCTTTTTAATCCATTTTCTGACTTCAGCCGGATCCAATTCATGAGACTCTTCGATTTTGTACTCTACGCCAGCTTGACTCAAGAGATCCTTTTCGGCTGGTGTTACTTCTTGCAAGCCTGCATAGTAAATTTGATTAGGCTTTAAAGGATGATCCACTTCTTTTTGAATGACCGAATCACCGCAATGAAGCAAATTTCCTACCACCATCGCATGTTCATTGTAATAAACATCGGGTGTTGAAATGTCTGGATGCGCATCAATCCAAATCACGCCCATCTTTCCTCCATAAATTCCATTCAGATAGCTAATCGGTTGTTGCGAAACCAAACAATTTCCGCCAAAAGTAATAATGCTGTCAGGTTTTTCTTTTAAAATAACCTCTTTAGTATTTTGAAGATTTTTCAAAATTGCGGATTGTCCCTTAACCCCATTTTCCATTTTTTGAGGTTTAGTGCTATGGACTGTTTTTACTGTAATCGTCTTTTGATTTTTATTTTCAGGGGCAATAGCTTTTAATACTTTAGCCCCCAATTCATAAACAGGGTTATCTCCTGCTTGCCAATCTGGAATTACAAGTCGAATAGTTTTTTCTAACATAATATTTCACTCCTTTTATCTTCATTATAAAAATTGACATAAGTTAGCAGTCAAGAAAAACACCTTCCTACTCTTTATCCAACTTTTTTACAACTTTAGCAGGATTTCCAGCCACCATGACATTATCTAGTACACCCCTTTTACATTTATTCAAACTTAGTTTTCCAATTAGGATCTTTAGCTGCTGCCAAACACATCGCAATTTGCTCTTTAGTATTTCTGTCAATTGACAACTTCGGTAAATTATCTAAACTAAAGTAATCACAAGCATCAGTTTCATCATTAGGTACAAATTCCCCACCTAGTTCCTCACACAAAAAGAACAATTTCGTAACGTTTGTCGCCAAAATAGGTTTATTGTGATGATTTCGATCTTGAACAGCAATCAATTTTATCGGCTTGACAATTCGGCCAGATTCTTCTCGAGCTTCTTTAACGCAATTCTGGGCTACAGTTTGATCATAGTCATTCCAACCACCGGGAAGTGACCATTCCTGGGCCATTTTTTCCCGAACCAGCAAAATCTGGTCATCTTTTACAATTACTGCGCGGGTTTCAATTTTAGGAGTTCGATATCCTTCATCCCCTAAAAACAGGGTCTCTATTTGCTCTTGCGGAAGACCAGTTTTGGCTTGCATCATTTCGCCGGCGATTCTCCTTACTTCTTCATAACGCTCACGATCAAAAACATCTTTGCCATAATGCAAGCCAGCTTGGGCAATACTTTGCAAATCTTGTGCCCATTTTGTAAATTGATTAATTTTTCCCATATTAAAACTCCTTATCTAAAAGAGGTAACAATGAATAATCTTAATATTGAACTCATCAAAATCTTTATCGCTGTCAGTCAGTTCCATAGTTTTAGTCGTGCAGGTAATTATCTTTACCTGGATCCTTCTACCGTTAGTAAAAAATTCGTCAATTAGAGAAAATCTTCCATCAACAATTTTTTACTCGCAACAGCCAAGGTGTCGAGCTTACAACAGCTGGTCTTAACTTAAAAATAAATCTCAGTATCTTCTGGATGACCTAAAAAGTCTCAGCCTTACTCCTCAAATCAACTGGGAACTGCTACGCATCGGCATCTTGGACAATATTGCTGTCTATCACTATTCTAACTTTATCGCTCAACCTCTCAATGATATCAAACACCTCCAAATTTCTGTTAAAGGGATTGATTTAGTTAAGTATTTCAACGACGGTCAGCTTGACACCATCATCATTAACGAGGAAAACCAATCAGATATTGATGGCGAATTTTTGGAAAACAAACTATTTCAAGAAGGATTTGCCTTAGTTTCTAGCCAGTCTGCTCTTCCTTCAGCCCTTTCTTTAAAACAAATTACTTCTTCCAAATTGTTAATTGCGCCGCGTTATTGTCCCGTCAGCCATCAATTACTCAATATCTTTGATTTTTCTGACGATCTTAAGCAAATTGGTCACACTAACACCCTTTTAGAAGTAATTGCTAATTCTGATTATCAGACGATTTTACCCTTGCAAATGGCAAAAATACTTACAACTAATAATCATCGCTTTCAAGCAAGTGAATTAATTGATTTTCCACCACGTACTATCAGCCTATTTTCTCGTACTGAAGATGTCCAGAATTTCTTACTTTCTCATCTTGGATGATCTGCCATACCCCCTTTGGCTGAAATAGCACTTCTCTACTCAATTTCCAAATAAAGACTATAATTACGTTCGGATCCTCGCATCCCTTCCTAAACTCTTTAAAAAGTATCGCTATCTTCGCGGTTCAGCTTTAAACGCTTTCTGCATGTTCGGAATTGCCAACCTGTTTTGGTCAATGCTGGCTTTTCTTTTAGCTAAATATTTCAATTATGATAGCGCTGTAGCTGGAAGTATGGGACTACTAGGAATCGTATCGATTTTTGCTGCTCCCTTTATTGGGAAAATGGTCGATTGCTATTCTCCTAAGACTAACATTCTTATTAGTTGGTGGTTTAGAGTAATCGCCTATATCATATTTAGTATTTTTACTCATTCAATCTATTTATTGATGGTTGGAATTATCCTTCTAGATTTGAGCACTCAATTCAGTCAAGTTACTAATCAAGCAATTATTCAATCACTGAGTCGGAATTCTAACAGCCGGAACAATTCAATTTTTATGTTTTCCTATTTTTTAGGTGGTTCTTTAGGAATCCTGATTGGAATTAATGCTTGGAGTTACTTTGGCTGGATTGGAGTAATTATTAGTGCCGTCATCTTCTTGACGATCGCGCTTCTTAATTACCTCTTCGTAGGTGCGCCTGAAAAATTAAAATAGCTATAATTAATAACAAGCTAAATTGCCAGATAATGGAGAAAATGGAATAATAAGAAAAAAGAAATGTTTTATGGATCTCTTTTACATTTGCTCTGGAGGACATTATGTGGCTAATAATTTTACTAATCCTACTTTTACGTCCCTTTATTAAAGGAACGTTTGAATACGAAAAGATTACTCGTAAAGAAATGGTAATTTTGCCAATCTATTCTTTCATTATGATGATTGTTTCCATCAATACCCACATGAATTGGCAAGATATTTTATTAACGCTGCTTTTATTCGCACTTGGCCTCTTTATTGGTTGGCTTCAAGCGCGCGGGGTAAATATTAAAGATGACGGAAAGAGCGATAAATATGGGCGCCCTATTATCAAAATCAGACGCAATTGGACTTATTTAGTGGGTTGGATCTTTATCTTTGCTCTTAATATTGGGATGCAAATTTATTTTGGTAAGCATCTTGATGTTGAAGACCTATCTTCTGATTTGGTAATTGATTTATTAAAGGATGCTTCTAGTGTCTTCTTCATTTTCTGGCATTCAGAATGGTTTGTGTGGGCATTGACAGTTGCTTCTACCTTAGGATATAGAATAAGCATTATAAGAAAAGATCCTCGTATCAAAGAAGCCGTCCAAATTAAAGAAAAGCGCAAACAGGTTATCACACAAAAGAAAATGAATAAAATGGCCAAGCAAATCAGCGAAAAAGATAAATAATATCTATAAAATTAAGTGAAAATTTCAAGCTTTTTCTAACCTTAAAACACCTAAAGCTCTAGACTTTCACAAAAATATGTTAATTCTGTTATCAGAATATTAAAGTATGATTACGTTCTTTATTTTTAGATTTGTATATGACAAAATAGTAAGTAACAACCTTTGAAAGGATATATTTTGATGCAAATTATCACAAGAATAATTAATGTAACACTCAATTCAGATTTAGTTTTTGCTGTAAAAAAGCGTTTAGCTAAAATTGGACTAAGCCAAGGAACTTTTATTAATGGATTCGTACATTTTCTGGCAAACAATCGTTTCTTACCCTTTAAGAAGATGACACGAAAAGAAGAAGAAACCGCACAAAAGATTGCAACATTGAATGCTCTTGAAGAAAATGTATGTGAATATGACAAAAAGAAAAAAATTCAAAAATCTGTTAATAATTCCGCATATATTGCTGCCAAACAAGTTTTGCAAACTTGTCATTTGACAATGTCACGAGCAATTAGAATGCTATATGAAAAATTTGTTTTATCTGGCGAAATGCCATATCAATTCATAATATCAACTCCAGATCCCGTATATTGATCAAACTCCCCTTTAAAAAAGGGGAGTTTTTTAATAATCCGTATTATTTATTACTTTTTTCGCTCAACCTTATTCTACGTAGCGCTCAACTGTGTTAGAATAGTGTAGCTATGGAAAAACGTGATTGTTTTTCCAAAATTGTCAATCAGAAAGAGGTATTTTAAATGGCAACTATTAACAAAGCTGAATTGATTAAAGAAGTAGCTGATTCTACAGATTTGAACAAGACTCAATCTGACCAAGCTATTGATGCTGTATTTTCAGCTATCCAAAACGCACTTGCAAAGGGCGAAAAAGTTCAACTTATTGGCTTCGGTTCTTTTGAAGTTAGAAACCGCGCTGCTCGTAAGGGCCGTAACCCACAAACTGGTGCAGAAATTGATATTCCTGCAACTAAGATTCCTGCATTTAAGCCAGGTAAAGGCTTAAAGGAAGCTGTTAAGTAATTTTTATTACAGAATAGTTCACACGACTTTCACTATGAAGGTCGTGTTTTTTTGCATTCAAAATAGTGAACATTAGTCTTTTGTTTCAGTTAAATAGTATGCCTTTTACTGCTATTTTTACTAATTTTAGATAAATATTGTATTTTTGTTTGACTAAATACGTACATATTGATATTATAGTACAAGAATCGTTCGTATTATTTGATGGAGGAAAAACGATGAACACAAAGTTCAAAAAGATTTTGTCATTCGGTGCAATCTTAGCATCTGTTGGAATTGCTCTTTCAGCTTGTTCAGGTAAAAAACAAGATACTGCCGGTAGTAAAAGTAGTAAACATAGCATTGCCTTAATTACCGACTCTAACGGTGTTGATGATCATTCATTCAATCAAGCTGCTTGGGAAGGTTTTAAAGCTTATGGTAAAGAACACGATCTCAAGCAAGGAAAAGGTGGTTATCAATACTTCCAATCCAGTGGTGCTGCTGATTATACCCCTAACTTTAATCAAGCTGCGAGCGCTGGTTACCAAACCATTTTTGGGGTTGGATATATGCTGGCTGATCCTGTTAAAGCAGCAGCTAAAAAGAACCCTAAGAAAAACTTTGTAATTATCGATAGTGTTGTAAATGGTCAAAAGAATGTGGCATCCGCAACTTTTGAAAGTAATCAAGCTTCCTATCTTGGTGGATTAGCTGCAGCCTACACTACAAAAACAAATAAAGTAGGGTTCATTGGAGGTGCCAAATCTCAAATCATCGATTTATTTGAAGCTGGTTTTAAGCAAGGTGTAGCTGCGGGCGCTAAAGCTCTCCACAAAAAGATCACAGTTCAAACCCAATACATCGGTAACTTCACTTCAACTGATAAAGCAAAATCAATTGCTCAATCAATGTATGCTGATAAAGCTGACGTAATTTATCAAGCAGCCGGTAATGCTGGAAATGGTGTCTTCCAAGAAGCTAAGGACTATAATCAAACTCGTCCTGTAAAGGATAAGGTTTGGGTAATTGGGGTTGATGTAGATCAATCAAATCTGGGTAAGTATACTGCTAAAGGTGGTCAAAAATCCAACTTCACTTTAACCTCTGTATTAAAAGGCTTAAACGTTGCTACTAAGAGTATTGCTAATGATGCTCACAAAGGCAAATTCCCAGGTGGTAAACACTTAGTTTACAGCTTAAAAGGAAATGGTGTTTCAATCACTAAAGGTAACTTAGATGCCAAAGCTTGGACAGCAATTCAAAAAGCTCGTACTCAAATTATTAATGGCAAGATCAAGGTTGCTACCTCACCTTCAAAGTAAGTAATTTTAACAAGAAAAACTCTTCGCTTTGAGTCGGAGAGTTTTTTTATAAACATAGAAAGGTTGAACTATGGACGAACAACAAAATGTCATCGAAATGGCTAATATTGTTAAGGACTTTAATGGTTTTAAAGCTAACAATGGTATTAATCTTGAACTTAAAAAAGGTGAAATTCTAGCACTTTTAGGAGAAAATGGTGCTGGAAAATCCACCTTAATGAGTATTTTATCTGGCCTTCTCGAGCCAACAAGCGGAGAAATTTTGGTTAGAGGTAAAAGAGTAAACATCAAAAATCCAACTGTCGCGAAGAATTTAGGAATTGGAATGGTTCACCAACATTTTATGCTTGCCCACTCTTTTACGGTCCTAGAAAATATCATCCTTGGTCATGAAACAACAAAAGGACCCCTGCTTAATTTTAAAAAAGCACGCGAAGAAGTACTGGCTCTTTCTAAAAAGTATGGTTTAAGCGTTAATCCAGATGCCAAAATTTCCGATATCACTATTGCTCAACAACAAAAAGTAGAAATCTTAAAAGTCCTTTATCGTGGTGCTAATATTTTAATTTTTGACGAGCCCACTGCCGTTTTAACTCCTCAAGAAATTACAGAATTTATTCAAATCCTTAAAGGCCTCGCCAAAGAAGGAAAATCTATTATTTTAATTACACATAAACTAGAAGAAATCAAAGCTGTTGCTGACAGAGTAATTGTTATTCGCGCTGGAAAAAGTGTAGGCTACTTTAAAGTTGCGAATGTCAGCGATGAAAAACTAGCTGAATTAATGGTGGGACGCCATGTTGAAATGACCCTTCATAAACAACCTATTCAGCTGGGACCTGAAATATTACAAGTTAAAGATCTAAAAGTTAAAGAAAATCGTGGGAATTTGGCCGTCAAAGGATTATCCTTTGATATTCACGGTGGAGAAATTGTAGGAATTGCAGGAATCGATGGGAATGGTCAAGACGAACTAGTTGAAGCTTTAACCGGCTTGCGCCATGTAGAAAGTGGTCAAGTAAAAATCAAAAGTAAGGACATGACTAATCAATCACCTCGCAAAATCACCCAACTCGGTGTATCTAGTATTCCTGCCGATCGTCAAAAATATGGCCTCATTCTCCAATTGCCTATCGCTGAAAATTTGGTTCTAAAGAATTACTACCATTCACCATTTTCTAAGCATGGAATTATTAACTTTGATAAGATTCATCAACATGCTAAAAAATTAATCAAACAG
This sequence comes from uncultured Lactobacillus sp., assembly GCA_947575965.1. Lineage (GTDB taxonomy): Bacteria > Bacillota > Bacilli > Lactobacillales > Lactobacillaceae > Lactobacillus. The sequence goes on from CANPPJ010000003.1 coordinate 52,711, forward strand.
TTTGATATTCGTACCACTAATGAAAATTTAGCAGCAGGTGAACTTTCGGGCGGTAATCAACAAAAAGTAATCATTGCTCGAGAGCTAAATCTTAACAGTGATCTAATTATTGCTTTTCAGCCTACACGAGGACTAGACGTGGGTGCGATTGAATATATTCACAAACAACTTCTCCATGAACGTGACAATGGTAAAGCCATTCTCTTAGTTTCTTATGAATTAGACGAAATTATGCAACTCTCAGACAGAATTTTAGTTCTACACGATGGACAATTAGCTGGAAAAGTTAAACCTGAAACTACTAATGAAACTGAACTTGGCTTGCTCATGACTGGCGTTAAAAAAGAAAGGGCGTAAAAAATGATTCGTGTAAGTGAAAAAACTAAAAAAATTTTAGTACCGATCACTTCAGTTATTGCCGGTTTTTTGGTCGGTGCGATCATTATGATGATCTGGAGTTATAATCCTATTCAAGCTTATAGCTCCATGTTTGAAAGTGCTTTGGGAAATATGAATGGAATTGGTGAAACTATCAGAGAAGCCACTCCGTTAATTTTTACTGCGATTGGTTTTTCAATTGCTTCAACTGCTGGCTTCTTTAACATTGGATTGCCAGGACAAGCTCAAGCTGGCTGGCTGACTTCCATCTGGATAGTGCTAGCAAATCCTCACATGCCGAAAATAATCCTCCTTCCTTTAGCAATTATTGCTGGTGCATTTGCTGGTGCGATTATTGCTGGAATTGCTGGATATTTAAGAGCTTATTTTGGTACTAATGAAGTAATTACTACCATTATGCTTAACTATATTGTGCTTTACTCATGCCAATATTTAATGCAACAAATCATGCCTCAAAGTTTTCGAATTGATACAGATACTACTAAAACTATTTCCGAAAACGGAAGATTACATATTAATTGGCTCAGTGAGCTTTTCGGAAGTTCTAGAATTAATGGCGGTATCTTCTTGGCCTTAATTGCTTTAGTCGGTTTCTGGTTTTTAATGAAAAAAACCACTTTAGGATTTGAAATTAAAGCCGTTGGCCTTAATCCGTTTGCAAGTCGTTATGCTGGAATGTCCACTAAGAAAAATATTATTACTTCTATGCTATTATCTGGTGCATTTGCTGGAATGGGCGGTGTTGTTCAAGGTCTAGGGACTTATCAAAATTACTTTACTCAAACTACTAGTGTAGATATTGGTTGGGATGGCTTATCAGTATCTTTACTTGGAAGCGGAACTGCGTGGGGAATTTTAATTGCCGCCCTTCTTTTTTCCATTTTGAAAATCGGTGGTCTTGGAATGCAAACAGCTGCTGGAATTCCTTACGAAATCGTTTCAATTGTAATTGCCGCTATTATCTTCTTTGTCGCAATTAATTATGTTGTGGGACTTTTATTTAAAGTAAAGAAAAGTTCTGAAAGTCATCCTCTTAAAAAAGGTGAAGAAATCGGTCCTAACAATGCTGTCGATGGTCCTGACATTAAGATTCCTAGAAGTGAGGTAGAAAATTAATGGATTTAACTACAATTTTAGCTTTAATTATTTCATCAACTCTCGTCTATTCAGCTCCTTTAATTTTTACATCTTTGGGTGGAGTTTATAGCGAAAATTCAGGAATTGTTAATATTGGGCTGGAAGGTATCATGACGATGGGGGCTTTTAGCGCAATCGTATTTAATTTAACTTTCGCTTCCACTTTCGGAAAAGCAACTCCGTGGCTAGGCGCTTTAGTTGGTGGAATTGTTGGCCTAGTATTCTCACTTTTACATGCCGTAGCAACTATTAATTTTCATGCAGACCATATTATCAGTGGGACTGTATTGAATTTAATGGCTCCTCCTTTAGCTGTATTTTTGGTAAAAGCTATCTACGAAAAAGGTCAAACTGAAAATATTACTGCCAACTTTGGTTACTTTTCTTTCCCTGGATTGGCTAATATTCCTGTTATTGGTAACATATTTTTTAAAAACACATCTCTTCCAGCATATGTTGCGATTGTCTTAGCTATTCTTTTATCTTTCATCCTTTATAAAACGCGCTTTGGGCTACGCTTACGTTCAGCTGGTGAAAATCCTCAGGCAGCCGATACTATGGGCGTAAATGTTTATAAAATGCGCTATGCTGGAGTATTAATTTCAGGATTCTTAGGAGGGATCGGAGGCGCCGTCTTCGCTGAAGCAATCTCAGGCAACTTTTCTGTTTCAACCATTGTTGGCCAAGGATTTATGGCTTTAGCTGCAGTAATTTTTGGTAAATGGAATCCAATTGGCGCTATGCTTTCTTCATTATTCTTTGGCTTTGCTCAAAGTCTAAGCATTATCGGCAATCAATTGCCTGTCATTTCTAAAATTCCAGGTGTGTATATGCAAATTGCTCCATATGTAATTACTATCATTGTGCTTGTAGCTTTCTTAGGAAAATCGGTTGCACCTGCAGCTGATGGTATTAACTATATTAAAGCCAAGTAAATTTATCTATACAAAAAGACGAGTTCTATACTCGTCTTTTTTATTTATCATTTTTATTTTTCTGTAAAGGTATTAGCCTTAATATGATTCAAAATTTGGTAACCAATAGCCTTATTTTGATCTTCATTATTTTGAGTTTGGTTTAAAAACATAATCAAGCCATTTTGATTATCAGTTGTCATTTGGAACCAATTTCCAAAATGAGTTCCATATAAGTTGCCATAAGCCATCTTCAAATTATCATTATTCTTCAAGTAGACTCCACCTGAATAGGAAGTTACTCGTGATTGAAGATGGGTTAAATAGTTAAATTGATCCTTCGTTAGGATTCTACCATCAGTTAAGGCAACTTGAATGCGGTAATAATCCATTGGCGTAGAGAACAAGTTACCTGCACCCGGGAGTTGAGAAGCAAGGGAACGCTTCACATATTGAGCATTTTGATAATTCTTATTTCTCCAAGTATAAGAAATCGCATCAGTTTTATTTTTTGGAATGTCAGGATAAAAGAAAGTTCTCTTCAATCCTAATTTATTAATAATTCGGCTCTTCACATTAGCTTCATAAGATTGATTAGTTACTTGACGAATAATACCAGCTAGTAAAATATAGTTAGTATTGTTGTAATAAAAGTTACCAGGATTTCCTTCTTGAAGTTGATTTATACGGTTAACTACCCAATTAATTGCATCCCCTTCAGAATAATTAATCCCTCGATTCACTTCAGTTCCTGTAGCTAACAGCCCTGAAGTATGAGTAAGCAAATTACCAACCGTAATTTTATCTGCATTCTTTAAATTTGGATACCAACGAGAAATCTTGGTGTCTTGATTAAATTTCCCCTCAGAAATAAGTTGAGTAATAATCGCCCCAGTAATTACCTTTTGAAGAGAACACACAGGATAGACTACTTTAGTATTACCTGCGCCTAATCGGCGTCCATAATAGCCATATCCATAACTAATTTGTTGAGCATGGTCATCTTTAATTACTACTACAGTCCCTCGCACCTTATTTTGAGCTAAAGTGTTTCTGACAAAACTGCGCATCTCATTTGTATCATAAGGTGCACTTGCAGCGAAAACTTGATTACTTATTTGATTAGCAACCACAGGCGCACCCACTCCTAAAGCAAGTGCAGTAATTGCAATTTTTATGATTTTATGATTTTGTTTAGAACTCATTACCTTATAAATTCCTCTATCTTTACTTGATACAAAATCATTTTAGCATTCCAGTTTTACAAAAAAATTACAAAAGAAATACCGAAGCATCAATACTTGAAAAAGTTTCTGCTTCGGCGTAAAAAATTATCTATTTACAAAAGTATTAGACTTAATTTTCTTCAGAATTCGATAACCTGCATCTTTATTTTTATCCTTATCTTGAGTTTGATTCAAGAACATAACTATTCCATTTTGATTATCAGAGGTAAGTTGAATCCAATTGGCAAAATGAGTATCTCCAAAATTACCATACGCCATTTCAAGTTTACCTCCACGTCTCATATAAAGCCCACCAGAATAAGTGGTATCTTTTGCTTTAGCCTTTAAATGGGTCATGTACTTAAATTGCTTCTTAGTCAGGATCTTACCATTTTGCATCCCAAGTAAAATCTTATAGTAATCTTTCGGGCTTGAAAATACATCACCCGCTCCTAATAATTGAGTTGTAAGGCCCTGAGGTGCATATTGTGGATCTTGATAATTTTTTCCATAACGATAAGTATACGAAATAGCATCCATCTTACCTTTAGGGATTTGATTATACATGTAAGTTTGCTTCAAATTAAGAGGTTTAATTATTCTACTCTTTAAATTAGAAGCATATGACTTTCCCGTGGTCTTTCTAATAATGCCAGCCAACAAAATATAATTAGCATTATTATAATTAAATTTACCAGGACGTTGCTCCGATTGAGAATTTATCTTATTAATAATCCAATTTAAAGCTCCATTTTCAGAAAAGTTAATTCCATTATTCACTTCAGTTCCTACCACTGTGATGCCTGAAGTATGGGTCATTAAGTTTCCTACGCTAATACGGGATGCATTCTTTAAATTAGGGTACCAACGAGAAATTTTAGTATTTTGACTAAATTTTCCTTTATAAATTAGTTGAGTAATCATGGCAGCTGTTATTGATTTTTGTAAAGATCCTAATGGATATACTAATTTGCTACTGCCAGCTCCAATTCGGCGTCGATAATATCCATAACCATAGCTTACTTGCTGAGCTTTCCCATCTTTAACTACAATCATACTTCCACGCAAATGGTATTTTGCCATGGTATTCTTTGCATATTGCCGCAACGTAGTCTTCTTTTTATTAGATGTCTTTTTTACTTTTTTACTAGCTGCATAAGTAGGCGTAGAACTAGCTAAAGGAGCTGATAAAAGTAGCCCACTTGCTAGAGTAGCCACTGTGAATTTAGTAAGTAATTTATTTATCTTCAATTTTTAAAACCCTCTATTCTCAATACATCACTCACTATTCTAGCATTAAAATTCTTTCGCAGATAATATTTATACCAAAAGTTGTTTTTTATAAGTTTATCTTTTTACTAATTTTTTGAGCATCTCTTTTATAAGCACTATGAACAACTTTTTTAGCTAAATCTTGAAATTCAATTGCTTGGCTAGCCCCTTTTCTACTATTAATAAAAGTTATTCTGGCATTTCCAGGGTTGGTCTTATCCGATACCACATATCCTACAGCAGGACTTAGGACATAAACTGTTCCAGCGCTAGGCGCTTTGACTTCGTAATTTCCAAAATCATATTGAGGATAGGATGCAATGGTTAAACCTTCATTTTCTGCATTATTAAATACATTGTTCCATGCTGGATCATCAGAAAATTTTATATGAGCATATGCAATTGTAAAAGCTGCCGCTTCTTTAGAGGATATATTTCTATGATGAGCATACCTAACATTTTCAGTTGTTTTAGCTCTATTTTTATTACTAATCAGGGCCGATGAACTAGCCTGATTGCTACTTTGCGTTTGGAGAGTAAAAAATACCACTCCACCTGCTGCTAACAAAATTGTTCCTGCCGCAATGATTAAACAATTTCGCCGAGTTTTCCTATTCTTATTTGTTTCATGGTTATTAGAAGCTAATTTTCTAATTGAACTATTTTTTAAATTAGCTCCACAATGATCACAATATTTATCATTTTGACCTACTTTAGTTCCGCATTTTGGACAATACTTCATTATTTTTTACATTCCTAACTTCTTCATTAGTTCATCGTTGTGGTTTTTATATTTATTAGTGAAGCGCGCCGCATCGGTTGGATTTTTAAAGAAAATTCCTGCGGGTCCTGTAGATCCACTCATTAAGTATTGAACTCCATCAATAGTATCTACACTGTAATTTTGAGTATCAATTCCATAATTTTGTGCAGGAATATAACTCACCCCATCCGGGGTACTTTCGCCAATTAACTTACCATAATACTTTTTGCGAAATTCGTTTAATCCTTTTTCACTATTAGGCATCTTTTTAACTTTATAAATAGTCTTTCCATCAACAGCATTATTGGTAATTTGAACTCTATCACCTAGTTTTGAAGCAAATAATCCAGCCGCATACCAAGTTCCTTGTAATTTCGATGAAATAGAAATAGGTTGAAGATTTCCGTTCTCATTGTTTGGTTTGCTCTGTTCTCTTGAAGCATGAGATTGCAAAGATTGCTGTGCTTGAGAACTACTCTGCTTTTCACTTTGGGTAGCCATTTGAGTCTCAAGATTCATATTTTCACTAATCTTTTTTGCAATTGACAGTTTTCCTTGCTTTTTAACAGTAGTATAAACTGCCTGCAAATTAACATGCCCCAATTCTTGTTGAGTATCGCCAAATGTTACACTTCCTTGGCCTGGACGCTTATCATTACTAAACGTCAAAGCCCCTTCTTTATTTATAATGTATAGAGATTGAGAATTTTCAGGCTGAACAGTATAATTCTCAAATTTATATTCTTGGTAGCGATCAACTTCAAGAGTTCCTACTAGTGAATTTTGATAAATTTCATTCCAATTTTGATTATTACTATATTTCAAGTGAGCGTATTCAATGGCTAACCCCGTAGCTTCCTTAAATAGTTAAATCTGCCACAGGATTATTTTTAGATGACATTTTACTTAATGAGTTTTTATGAGTTACAACCAGTTTATGATCTTGATGATTAAAATAAAAAAGTCCCAAAAATATCACCAATAAAATTAATACAACAACGATTAAACTTGTTAATAATGTTTTTTGTTTTTTAGTATTCATTCTTACTCCAGATCTATTATTTCTACACTTTCAAGGTCTATTCTACTACGAAAAGACATCTTAATAACAATAAAAAAGCCCCAATAAATGGGGTTAATTGACCTAGGGAATATTAATTTTCAGATTCATCCGTGAAAGTTATTTTATTAGCTAATTTCTTAACTTTAGACATGTTATTTACATCCTCTAACATTTGATAATCATAGACGCGAACTGGATCACTCATATCCTTGTCAAAAAACGAAACCAATCTTTGCCCTTTTTTATCTTGATAACCAATGCCGATGCCTTTTTCAAAAACATAAATATAATTCTTACCTTTTGCGGTAACTGTCGCATTCCCAAAAGTATAACGTGGAAAACGTCCAATATTATAATTGTTATTACTTACATCGTCATAAACACTCTGCCAATTGCTATCTAACTTAGAATCATCGTTGCGATTTGCATAAATTAAACTAAGCGCTAAAAGTTGTTTAATAGTCAACTTTGCTGCTCGCTCTTTTAAAGAAGAATTTGATATTTGAACGGTGGAATTAGTTGGCGCATTTACCATTTTAATCACTTCATAGCCAATTCCTGTCAAAATAATAATTCCCACTACAGCAAAACAAGCTATCAAAATTTTCATTCCAACACTCATTTTCATGGATTGAGATTTATTTGCTGAAGTTGGCTGAATTATTTGTTTATTTTTAGGTGCTATTCTTTCATCAATGTGGCCGTAATTAGTATCCGATTTTAAAATCCAAGAACTTTGATCTCCCACTCGATAAAAGGTCCTCCCATTAATTTTTTTGACTTCAAAAACTGTTAACTTTGTACCGTTTTTTTCAGTCTTATTCTGTTGTTGACCTTGTGCATTATACAAATAAGCTGGTGCACCATTTTCAGTCATCACAATAATTGTATCTTTAAATTGTGGATCGGTTTTATGATTCTTATCCATTTTTCCTCCCCTTCTTATCTATTTATCCAAGAAAAAACTACTGCTAACCTCGTTGACCTAGCAGTAGTTTTATAGATATTAATCGTCAGAATCTTCATTATGAGAACTGATTAACTTACCATCACCTATAGTTTTAATAAGATAATCGTCCCCATCTTTTTGTAAGATTCCTCCCGTATATTCAACAATTTGTTTCTTAGTGTAATCATCATAATTCAAAGTATAGGTAACCTTATAGTTAACCTTGCTTTGATTACCTTTAGCAGGATAGATAAATTCAATAGAAACATCTGTATCATAACTGTTAATCTCATCTGATTTATCCCAACGATCATTTTGTTGTTTGATTTGACCGTACCACTTATTGTCAGAACCATTCACAAATTTATCATCATTTGGATCTTCATAAGCATCACTCAACAAATCATTGGCATCATCTTTTGAAATTAGGCCCTTCCATTTAGGAGTAACCACATAAGAACCGTCTTGTTTAGTAACATCGGCACTGTTTTCATTACTTGCATCATCAGTGTAATCGTCATCCTCGTCACCTTCGCTGGTGAAATCACCAAATGAATCAGACATATCAGTTACAAGTTCAGACTTGGTACCATTATAAAGAACATAAAGTGCCATATTACGAGTAATTGGATAAGATTTAAACGTTATCTCTCCATCGTTATCCAGCGTACCAACTTTTTTATCATTAATATATACTTCACCATTTGGAACACTCTTCACACTAAAAGTTTGAGTTTCAATATCCATATTTAAGGTCTTATTTGCCCAAATATTGCTAGTTGAAGTTGCTGATAAAGATCTCCCCTCAACCTTGGAGTTAACCGCAAAATGATACTTACCTGGAAATACGAGACTTAATTTTTTATAGTACTTACCATTGTCTCCACTTAGTTTTCCAATGCTCTTGCCATTCATGGTAACTGATGAATCACCGTGATTCGTTTCTACTTGAGGTTGATAAGTCTTAACTTGTAATTGATATTTAGGGAAAAACAACAAGTAGTGTCCATTTTTAACTAAAGAGATATCCGAATTTGGATCAATTCCATCCTTCAAATTTTGATTCATTTTAGTAACTGAAGTTTGGTGTTCTTGATAATAGTTCTGAAGTGGCTTAACTGTCTCAGCCGTCACTTTCATTGCAGGAGTATCCGCAACTACATACTTGGACATATCTTCTTTAGGATTTCGTAAGGTTTCAGTAATTTTATCAATCTGGTTATTTTTACTGTAATGGTGAGTTCCTCAAGCATAGAAGATGATAAATACCACGAATAGTGCACTTACAGTTGAAATAATAATTTTAGTTTTCTTGGAAAGTGGCTTATGTGGTCGCGGTTGTGTACTTCTCGATGGAGTAGGCTGAGTAGAATTTTCTTTTTGTGGAGTTTGCTTTGTCCTCACGTTATAACCACAGTTTGGACAAAATTCTGCACCTGGTTTTAAAGGGTGACCACAATTTGGGCAAAACACTTGCGCTTTCGAACTCCTAGGAGATTCTGGAATTTCTTGTTTCTTTTCACTAGCCGATATAGGTGCATCTTTCTTTTCAGTTTTTGGAACTTGACTTTGTTTATCAGTTTTCTTACTAAGTTTAAAGCCACAATTTGGACAAAAGTCAGCATCAGATTTTAATTCGGCACCACAGTTTGGGCAAAATTTTTTCGCTTTTTCCACGATCTCTCCCCCTCTTTATAGTCCTGGAATCGAAGATCCAATTTGAGAAATAAGTGTAGCGCCAATAATAGAAACAAAGATTAAGCCCGCAACAGCTTGTAATACCATGAATAACAAAAATCCATAAAACTTATCATGTACAGGATTAGGATCACCGAGAACTACTACCATTAAAGCAAGTTCAAACACACTTACAGCTAACCATAGCATCAAAACAGATACGGCAATACCTGCAGGTCCCATAATTAACATAAAGAGGAAATAAACCACTATAAAGATTGCAGCTAAATTGCTGGTATGCACAATATGATTAGTAAATTCCATAAAGTCTTTACTTTTACCATAAATAACTTTATAAGATAAATGAGCAGCCAAAATAACAATAGCTTCAGCTAATGCAATAAAGAAAATAACTTCGATAGCTGTACCAAAAGTAAAATTGGCTGATGAACTCATAAAGTTTGTACCACCAAGCATAGAATCAGCGGCACCAGCTACTCTTTGCTCCCCAATAAACATCCCTAGACCAATTAAAATATCTTCTACCAATAAGGTGACCCAACCATACCATCTTTCACCTTGCTGATCCGCAAAAGGATGTTTCCAAGAATTTACAAACCATTGCCACATATTATGAGCATCAAAATTTTGAACGTTTTGAGTAATATGTTGTCTCATTTGAGCACCAAGAGGTTGTTGATTGCTATTTGAATTAGAACCAGCACTTTTTTGAGTATTTTGAGTATTCTGAGTATTAGGATTAATACCTGTATCATTGGTGGAACTAGATTGATTATGCCCAACATTTCCATCAGTGGAAACAGTTTGTTGATCATTTTGTTGAGGTGCATCTTGAGTAGAAACCGATTGCGCCTTTTCCACTTCAGAATCTAATGGTACATTTCTTAAATCAGTACCACAATTAGTACAAAAATTTACATCTTGGTCCATTTTAGAACCACAATTTGGACATGCTTTCATTTCATTCTCCTCCATATATATGTCTCCACACCATTTTAAGCTATAGATCCAGATAAAAAAACACTAAATTTAAATTTTATATAAAAATAATTAATTTTTCACCAAGAAGCTGGACTTTTGTGCAAATATTACTATTTTTGATAAAAATTTCCTTCTAATCACCTCAAAATCGATGTAATTAGATAGAGAACTTTTTAAATTTATTCAAATAATCAAATTCAATGCTAATCCTCAGATTCTTTCATTCCTTCAATTGTTACAATTCGAGGAGTGGTATTAATTCCATACTTTTTAGAAATATTGTTAGAAGGAAGAATAATTTTTACCTTATCACCATTTTTTAGATCTTCAGCTGTGGATACCAGCTTAGGATGTGTCTTTTCCATGTAATTAGTAACAATATCTGAAAAAACTTTTCGCAATGCGCTATCATGTTCAGCATAATCTTCTAATTGTTTAGATGCAGCAGTCTCTTTATAATCATAAGCATCTAAAAAAGCATTTGGATGATTAATTAAGTATTTTGCTCCTGGAGAATTAGGATCCGCAATTAGGACAGAAATTCATTTATACTATATCCTCCATTTTCCACTTACTCCCAAAAACCAAATAAAATATTATTTAACTTTTGTTTAAACATTTTTAGTATAGTTTTTCAATTTAAATATTATAATACTCTCCTTTTATCGCATTTTTTATAATTAAGAGTCTTTTTATCAAAACTCTGTTGCGGTACACTAGTAACAGAATACATGAGGATAAATTAATGAAGAAAAAGATATTACTTATTACATTAATAGCTGCTGGATTAGCTCTCGCTGGCTGTAGTCGGCAAATAAAAAAAGCATCTCGACCATCAACCAAGACTAGTCAATCTTCTAAGAAGAAAGTTTCTAAACCTGATAGAATTACTCAAATGATGAATAAAATGACTATTGATGAAAAAATTGGTCAGCTCTATTTTGCTCATAGTACGGGTAACTTTAATCAAATGAAAGCGGATATTTCTAAATATCACTTAGGAGGAACTACTCTTTTTGGTCCCGACTTTAAAGATCGTTCCCAGACTCAATTCAAGCAAGAAATGCAAACATATCAAAGTAATAGTTCATACGGACTCCTGATTGCGACCGATCAAGAAGGAGGAACTGTTTCACGGATTGATACTAATTCAAAAATTTCAACCAGAAAATATCCCAGTCCTCAAGAAATTTATCAAATTAAAGGATTAAATGGAATCAAGCAAGAAGATAGTAAAGTCGCTAGAATTTTACGAGAAAATGGTATTAATATGAACTTTGCTCCAGTGGCAGATGTAGCCCGAGATAGGGAAAGTTTTATTTATGATCGAACACTTGGGCAAAATTATGAGGTAACCGCAAAATATATCCCGATTGCAGTTGATGCTATCCAAAGTCAAGGAGTTGCAAGTTGTTTAAAGCACTTTCCGGGTTATGGAGATGCAGCTGATACTCATACCGGCTTTGCTCAAATCAATAAACCTCTCACAAAATACGAACAAGAGGATCTTCTTCCCTTTAAGGCCGGAATTGAAGCAGGTGTAGACAGTATTATGGTTTCTCATATTGTAATTAAAGGTCTCGATCCTAACCTTCCAGCCTCTCTTTCTCCTGTAGTTCATAAATTGCTACGAAAGAAGTTAAACTATCAAGGGCTAATTCTCACTGACGATTTACAAATGGGAGCCATCACCCAATATGCTAAGAAGCATAATACAAATGCTGATGTTCTTGCTTTAAAAGCGGGCAATGATATGCTTTTAGGCGGAAATTATCAAACTGGCATCCCTGCCATTAAAAAAGCTATTCAAACTGGACAAATTAGCACTAGCCAAATAGATCATTCTGTGAGAAGGATTTTCTTACTTAAAGAAAAACTAGGTATTTTGAAGTAAACAAAAAGTCTCCAAATGGAGGCTTTTTTGCTAATTAAATTCCTTGCGTAACCAGTTTTTTAGCCAACTTATCTACATAAGCTTTTTGCTCACTTGTTTGATAATACTTTTCAGCTAAATCTGAAATAGTAACATAGATTGTTTTCTGAGGAGCATCTGCATTATCTTTTGCTCCTATTGGATCAAGATACTTAATAATAAGTTCATCGCCATTTAGCTTAAATTGAGTTTGACTCACACCATCGCCACCAAGTTGTAAAATATAATATCCATTCTTGTACTTCAGATCTTGAGTATGGTTCTCATAATTAAAATTAACGTCTTGTTCAATATCTGCAGAATGACTCAATGCTGCAAAAATAGCCAGTTGCCTAATAGAAAAATTAGAATTAAAGCTCTTACTATTATCAACTTTTTGAAATTCATTCCAATTTTTCTTTTTTACTTCTTTATAGGCAGTTACAGGGTTAACCGTTCCCAACACCTTTTTACCATCAGATATAGTAAGTGTGGAATCACTATTTGCTTTATTTTTATTGGTAGAGAACACTACTTTATTGTTGATTACATAAATGTAATGATCTTTTTGAGCCGCGATATTTACACCGTTTAAGTTGTAATGAGTATGTCGTTGCACCATCAAATTTCCATGAAGAGCTTGGTGATATACTTTATTCCATGAGGGATTATTATAATGCTGATGTGTATATACAATTGTCAAATCTGCCAATTTTTTCTTGGGCATTTTATTTACAGCTGTAATTTGCTGCTTGTTTTCATACAACTTATATGTAAATATCCCACCAACAACTAAAATAATTACTGAAACTAATAGAATCCACCATTTTTTTGAGTTATGTGTTCGAGACTTGGAAGACCTGGTGGGCAATGAAATGGATGATTGAGACGTCTCTTTTTTATGAGTCAAATTTTGACCACAATAAGGGCAAAATTTTGCAGCCGCATCTAATTTTTTACCACAGTTAGGACAAAATTTGGTCATTAATTTTCTCCTTTACTGGTAGCATTTACCTTTGCATGATACTGTTGTTGATCTAATAACTTGTTGGCCAAATCATCAACTTTTGCCTTTTGTTGAGGAGTTGAATAATATTTAGCTACTAACTTAGATAAAGGTACTTTTTTAATCACCATTGGGGATGAAGCCACACTACTTCCAGTCAGATCATTATGTTTAGTTATTAAAATATCTCCTTCACGCTTAAAATCTACAATTGTAGTATCGTCTCCATGTCCATCAATAAAATAGTCACCGGTTTTTTTATTATAACCATAACACATGGTTCCAGTAAGAACAGTAAAATCTTTTGTTTTTGCAGTTTTGTTTATACAATCGGTCACCCAACTTTCATCCCCACCACGGTAAAATCCAGCGAGCACAGCTAATTGTTTAACTGAAAAATTAGGAATAGATTCATTTGATGAGGTTGAAGCAGAGTCTTTCTTTTCACTATTAGATCCCCTCTTGGAATCTTTAGTGCTATTATCATTTCCACCATTATTGATACTCTTAGTCATCCCTTTAATTTCATCAGAATAAGAAGCAAATTTTTCCTTTAATTCAGACTTTGAATTGACAGTCGTCCCGTCACCGGTAACTTTGACATCATCATCTTCTACTTCCACATTAACACTTCCGAATTTATTAGTTAGAGTGTAAGTAGTATCAGATTTTTTGTCGGCAGTTAAATCCCCGTCACTTAAATTTTCTTGAACATCGTCCACTAACTCTGCATTATTTTTAATATGACGACTTTGAACATAATTATCATGAGCATAAGCCATGTATCCCATCAACATCCATTCATCAGTCGAATATTCATCACTTGAACTTGACTGCTCACTTTCTGGATTATCATTTTGATTATTATGTTCATTCTTTTTAATACTTAAACCAACTGCATTTTGTTTATCCTGTTTAACAGGCAAAGCTTGCTGTCTTTTATTGAAAAAGATTCCCAAACATACTCCGACTACAACTAAAGCTAAAACAATACTCCAAATCGCTTTTTTCTTCATTTTTATCCTCCTGTTTTTTCTTTACTCCAGTTTTCTATTCTACACCCTTTCTTTCTTGCTGCATCCTTTAGTTAAATCTATAAAGCATATTATTAGCTATTTCTATTCAATAGCATATATAATATTTGTAGAAAAGTTTATTTTCTTGATCTAAGTCAATTATTTTGGCAAAAATAGCTAGTATAATTAACTTAACAAAGATGAAAGAAAGGAAAATTCACTCATGAAAAAATTAGATTCAAACACTTTAAACCAACACCAAAAAGACTTCTTCAAGGATCATTTAGCATACCTTTCAACTGTAGATGCAAATGGTAATCCTCAAATTGGACCTAAAGCTTCAATGAAAGTTCTTGATGATAATCATTTACAATACCTTGAAAAGACCAAGGCACATGCTTATGAAAACTTAAAGAATGGTTCAAAGGCAGCAGTTGTAGTTGCTGATGTTCCTACTCACACCAATGTACGTATCATTGGTACTGCTCATATTCATGAAGATGATGACTATCAAAAGAAGATCGCAGCTGAAGGCGGCGCACCAAATGCTTACGTAGTTGACATCGATATTGAAGAAATTTACGAATAATTTCTATAAAATTAAAAGCAGCTTGCAATTGCAGACTGCTTTTTTATTATTCATAAAAAACGTGAGGAAGCCTATTAATGGAAATCAAAGAAATCACCCAAAATAAAAAGTCCTATCTTTCTTTATTGCTGCTAGCTGATGAACAGGAAAACATGATAGATGAATACTTAGCTAAGGGTAAAATGTATGTCTTATTTGAAAAAGATATACCAGTTGCAGAATGTGTTGTCTTAGCGCATGATAATGAACTCGAAATTATGAATTTAGCTACAGATCCTCACTTTCAAAAACAAGGATATGCAAAAAAATTAGTAAGTTTTATTGAAGACAACTATCGAGCTACTTACTCTACACTTATCGTAGGAACTGGTGAAAGCCCATTAACTTTACCTTTTTATCAAAAGCTGGGGTTTGAAATTTTTGATCGAAAGAAGGATTTCTTTACAAACAATTATGATCACCCTATTTTTGAAGAGGGACATCAATTAGTTGATATGATTATGCTAAAAAAGGCGCTAAGCAATTAAAGATATTTGCTTCCTTCTTTAATAGAAAGTGGAGCCATATTATCTTGATGAATTTGAATAAAGTCTTGTACCCAAGTTGGATCTGTTTTTGAATAATCACGAAGTGCCCAACCAATCGCCTTATTGATAAAGAACTCCTCTTGACCCAGATTATTTTCAAGGATAGTATTAAGCAATTTTACATCCATATTCTTTTTACGAAGTAATTGATGTTCAATAGCTACCCGTCTTAACCAAAAATTCGAATCTCTTGACCACTCAAGCATCACTTTATCAACTCGTGAATCTCGTAAACCTAATTTCCCAATAGGTTTAATTAAACTATCAATCGTATCCCACCAAGATTTTTCTTCTACAAATTGACGAATTTTATCCAAATCTTCAAACTGTAAATACTTTTCTAATGCAATCAAATAGTCACAAGCAAAATATTGCATTTCGCGATGAGAATCTTGCCAAGCTTGTTTAAGCAATTGCCAATCAATTGTGTGTTGCTGTTTTTCCAATAGCAAGTCTTGATGATAAACTGCCTTTCGTGCGAGGCTTTGATACCCATAAAAATCAAACTTATTTCGCATATAACGCTTCATTTGAGTTGCTCTTTTAGGATCTTGATTTTCTTCAAACTTTTTCTTTAATTCTTCGTAATTCATTTTCATCCTTAAATCTTTTGATTAGAAATAATAGCTTCATGTTTTTTAATATTCTCAATTCTTTGATCATTTTTAGAGATGAGAATTAAATATATGGCTTCGATCATTGTAAAAGCAGATACCCGAGAAAAGTAATACTGAGTCTGAAGAACCGTTTGCCGTGCTGACGTCTGCAAATGATAATCTGCCTCCAGAGCAATCGGAGAATCGGATCTATTAGTTAAAGCAATAATTTTCATACCATTTTCTTTGGCAACTCTAATTTGTTTCAATAAAGCTGCAGATTCGCCAGAATTTGAAATTATCAATAAGCAATCTTGAGCGGTTAAATTCATCGTTTGAGCAATCGCAGTTTCTACACTTCCACCCGAGGACATGGCAAAAAGACCAATTTGATTAAATTTATATACGGCATCCGCCGCTACAGGATAGGTATCCCCTTCTGCGCTAATTTGAATTACCCGACTGTGAGTTAATAAATTTAGCACATCTTCAAACACAGAACTTGAAACATTTCCTAAAGTCGCCTCAATTTCGGCTATTTTATTATCTTCAATTTGCTTTAAGCCGCTTTGTAAGTTATCTTTTCCGATATCTTGTAAAGAATGGCTTTTTTTATTGCCATCGGCTTGAGCTAATTGAATTTTTAAATCATGAAATCCCGTTAAACTAAGATTATGACAAAAACGAGTAACTGATGCATCACTAACATTTGCTTTTTTAGCTAAAGCAGAAATCGTCATGTTTACAATGTGAGCAGGATCTTCCAAAATTACACGAGCAATTTTTTGATCACTTTGAGACATAACTGGTAACTTGCTATAAATTTTATCGACAATATTTGTCATACTTTCACCTCAAATATATTAGTTCTTCTATTATATCATTTGTAAATAAATTTCATAAAATTTGTATTTATAAAAATAATTTTAAATAACTATTGACTGTAAATTGTTTTCAAGCTAATATATTTTATGTAAATTAATTACATGATTGGACGGTGATTAGTATTCAAACTATTAGCTCTTTAGCTTTTTCAAAAATTAAGCCACATATGACAGTAAGTCTTGGTGGTGGTCATAACGTATTTAACTTAGCTCAAGAAATTGCACATCATAATGAAATAGATCTAATTCTATGCTCACCTTCAGAAATAACGCGCCTTAATTGTCAAAAATTAGGATTGAAAGTAGTTAATCTAAATCAAATATCTCATATTGATCTTGCTTTTGATGGCTGCGATAGCGTTGATTATAATTTTAATGCTTTAAAAAGTAATGGTGGCATTCACTTATACGAAAAATTAGCCAGTCAAATTAGTGATAAATATGTTTTGCTTGTCCCACGTAAGCGAATTACCAAAGAACTTACAAATAAAGTTCAACTTTGTATAGAAGTCGCTCCTCCTTGTTTAAGCCAAATTCTGCAAACTTGTAAAAATCTAAACTTACAGGCCCAAGTGAGAGAGGATAAAACGATAGCATCCTTAGCTTACACTTCTTTAGGTAACTTACTAATTGACGCTTATGCAAAAAACTGGAAGGATATTTTGAGCATTAATACGCAACTAAGTAAACAAAATGGCGTGGTTAGCACTTCCTACTTTCATAATTTAGTAACAAGTTTAATTACAACTGATGTCAAAGATAACGCAATTGAAATTAAGAAAGGTGATTTAAAATGAAAAAATATAATTGGGGTATGATCGGTACTGGATGGATTGCTCATGAAATGGCGGATGCATTGAACGCAGTTAATGGTGAGGTTTATGCAGTTGCAGACGTAAATGAAGAAATGCTCGAAAAATTCGCTAAAGAAAAGCATATTACACATACCTTTACCAATCCAGATGAAATGATTGCTGATCCAAATATTGATATTATTTATATTGCTACTCCACACACTTTTCATTATGAATATATCAAAAAGGCTTTGAATGCAAACAAACATGTCTTTGCAGAAAAAGCAATGACCGTAAACGCTCGCCAATTTGATGAAGTAGAAAAACTTGCCAAAGAAAAAGGCCTGATTTTAACTGAAGGATTTACCCTTTATCATATGCCAATTTATCAAAAAGTACTTAATTTGATTAAAAGTGGTAAACTTGGAAAAATTAAGATGATTCAAGTAAACTTCGGTAGTTTGAAAGATTATGATCCTAAAAATCGTTTCTTTAATAAAGATTTAGCAGGCGGTGCTCTTTTAGATATTGGAGGTTATGCAACTGCTTTTGCTCGAACATTTCTAGATGAAGCTCCCGAAAGTATTCTTACTACTGTGAAACTCTTTGAAACTGGAGTAGATGAACAATCAGGTATTATTTTAAAGAATACCCAAGATCAAATGGTAGTTATGGCACTTTCAATGCGTGCTAAACAGCCAAAACGTGGGGTAGTTTCTGGAACGAAAGGCTACGTTGAAATCAATCAATATCCTCGTGCTACAACAGCTAAAATCACTTATACTGCTAGTGCTCATGAAGAAACTCATGAAACAATGACTGCTGGCAATAGTGATGATGCACTTAAATATGAAGTTCAAGATATGCAAAGATATATTGAACAGGGACATGATGATGGTCAACTTCAAATGTCACATGATATCGCTCATATATTGACTAGTGTTCGAACTTCGTGGGGAATGAAATATCCTTTTGACTAAACGGAGGACAATAAAAAGGCGTCACTTTACGTGAGGCCTTTTTTAGTTTCAGCTTTAAGCTAAACAATCTTATAATAACCAAGAGCTTTTTGAGCAGCTAAATTAATTAAATTCCATTGACGATCGAAACTTGGTGAGAAGAAGAAGTCAGCTTCTGCCAAATCTTCCAAAGTTAATTTATATCTAATAGCTAAGCTTAAAACATTTGCTTGGCCCGTAATATCATAGGTTGAAAGAGTTGACCCACCTAAAACTTGATGGCTATCTTCATTATATACAATTGAAATATAAGCTTCAGGATTGTCTTCATCTGGAATATAATCTGGTCTAATTCGATCTTTAAAGACTACTTCAACTGCATTAATGCCTACCTTTTTAGCATTTTTAAGGCTTAAACCAGTCACTACGGCATGAGTATCAAATGCCTCCAAAACTTGCGCACCTACAATTCCTTTAAATGGACGAGATGGAGTAGTTTCAAACAAGTGTTGTACTATATATTGAGCTTCATGACGCGCTGCAATTGCGGAAGGAATTGGTACACGACGATTTGCAGGAATATCAAATGGAAATACAGCATCTCCAATTGCATAGATATCTACAACACTGGTTCTGAAGTAATCATCAGTCTTAATATACCCATTATCATAAAGTTCAATAGTTCCTTTAAGCCATTCAGTATTAGGAGTAACTCCTACAGCAATAATTACTAAATCAGTCTTAATTTTACCATGGTCCGTTTCAACAGCTTCAACTTTTCCCTCACCAGAAAAGCCAGTGACCTTATTATTCATGGCTAAGTTAACGCCATTTTTAGTTAGAACTTCGTCAAAAATATCAGTGTAAGTATCATTAAGATAATTTTCTAGAGGTTTTTTACCTGAATCAATCAAAGTTACATTCTTACCGGCCTTCGCCATTACTTCGGCAGCAGCAATTCCGTTACCAGCCCCAATGACAGCAACATTTTTGATGCTATCATCCTTTTGAGCTGCATCAATCTTTTTTGCCCAATCGTAACCGCGCATTAAATAAATATTGTCTAAATCCGCACCGGGAACGTGCAAACTTGCTGGTTCAACTCCTGATGAAATAATTAACTTATCATATTTAAAATCTTTAGTTTCACCAGTGTTTACGTCCTTAGCAGTCACTGTATTTGTATAGGTGTTAATTTCAGTGGCTTCTGTATTGTTATACATATGGCCACCTCTCCCCTTCAAATCTTCAGGTCTGAAGTTTCTTACATCGTTAATACCTGTAGTCTTTCCTTCCAGATATAATTTCATTCCACATGACATAAACGAAACATAATCTGATTTTTCTAGCAAAGTTACATCAACATTATCATAGCGATTTAAGATTTCAAAAGCTGCTTCATGGCCGCCGTGTGATCCACCGATAATAACTACTTTACGCTTTTCCATGAAAAAACCTCCTCAATATTATTCTTGATACCTTAAACCTATCACTTCCTAACTACAATGTTAATAAAAATGCTTAAAAATTTCGAAACTAACTTCTTCTTTAAACAAAAAATGAGAGCCTCTTATTAGCTCTCATCATAGAAACTTTATTTTGATTACATTTTTCCGCCAAAGACTGGGAAAATTCCTGCTTTACCATAGTCGACAGGTGTAAATTTCTTAAGCTTTTCCATATCCTCATCGCTAATTACAAAATCAATTTCTGCATTACTCTTCATGTGAGCCGGATTAGCAGACTTTGGCAAAACAACGCAATTAAGTTGCCAATCATAACGAATACATAGTTGGGGCACACTTACACCATATTTATCAGCCATTTTCTTAATTTCTGGATTATTTAAAGCAGCTCCATGAGCGATCGGTGAAAATGCTTCAACTACAATATCATTATCTTGACTATAATCAATTAAATCCATTGGAGTTTCACCAATATGAATCAAAATTTGATTAACAGCAGGTTTAGTAGAACTGTTCTTAATCAAATTATCTAAATCGTCCTTTTCAAAACTAGAAACACCAATTGTGCGCAGTTTTCCTTCTTTAACTGCATCTTCCATAGCACGCCAAGTTTCAAGGTTACCTTCCAAGTGACGATCACTTGATTGATTTACTTCATTCCAAGGTTGAGGATTATGAATAATCATCATATCAAGGTAATCTAAGTCCATTTTTTCTAAAGTTTCATCAATTGAATCCTTAGCTTCTTTATAATTTTTTATTTCTGCAGCAACTTTTGAATTAATAAAAATCTGATCACGAGCAATTCCAGAATTTCTTACTCCTTCACCTACTCCATGTTCATTACCATAAGCTTGAGCAGTATCAATATGACGATAACCAATTTTAATTGCTTCTTCAACAGCTTTAGGTGTTTCAGAATCAGGAATTTCCCATACACCAAGGGCCATCTTAGGAATTTTTAAACCATTATTCATTGTTAAAGTTTCATCAAAAATAGACATAAAACCATTCCTTTCTCATTAGCCTCATTATAAAGTTAGCCCTATTTAATATCCAAGATTTATAATGCATTAATTACTATAAGTTTTATGCATAAGTTTTGCCCCCACGTATGTAGGGAATACGATTTTGTAAAAATCCTATAATTACAATTTACAGGATCATCCCCACATACGTGAGGAATACTAATAAAATACCGTCCTTCCAGCATTTTATTTTTATTATACCTTCAAATTTATTTAACTTCTATCAGGATTTTAATAATTCAAAAATATTAAATTTACTACAAATTCAACTCATATGCTAAACGGTCTGGATCTTCATCTTCATTACATTGAACAATTCCACGATATTCAAAACCATTGTGAGTGGCTAATGCCTGCATGGGAGCATTCAATTTATGAGTATCGACACGGAAATTTGAAATACCTTGAGCATATTTTAAACTAATAATATTGGATAAGAACATCTTCCCCAATCCATCACCTTGAAAATCTTTACTAAAGCAAATTCGGTGAATCGTTGCATAATCTTCGAGCTCATTCTTCCAAGCTCCATCTATTTCTTGATATGTAGGCTCAATTCCCACAATCACTGCAGCATAAGCAGCTACTTTATTTCCAACTATAAAAACATATCCGCTTTTATTTTTAATATCCTCAAGAATGCTTTCTTCATTTGGATAACCGTTTTGCCATTGAGTACTGCCAGATTTTTTCAAAAATTCCTTGGCATTATCAATAATTTTCATAATTGAGATTAAATCATCATTTGTAGCTAATCGGGTATATTTTTGCATTTTAATCTCCATAGTGTGAACACTCCTGGTAGAAACAATAGTCTTACAAGCTTATTTTCTTAGTATAGCAAAAACGGAAGACATTAAGTTAATGCCTTCCGTTTTCTTTTGAATCAAAAGTATTTAAAACAATTAGTCTTTTACAACATCTTTAGTGTTCAACCACTTGTTTGATGAAATCTTAACGATCTTCTTGCCGTTAACTTTCTTAACATCTTTTGCAGTAAAAGTTGAACCCATCTTGACAGTCTTTGAAGTCTTCTTAGCATCCTTGTTGTAAACTGCAACAGTTTGCTTCTTAGTGTCTTTAACAGTTACGAAAATCTTTTCGCCCTTCTTAATGGCTGGATCAGTTGGAGCAACTTCGGCAACACCCAACTTTGGAGCATTGAAAGTGGCAGCACTAACAGTTGAACCAACACCTAAAAAACTAACAGCAAGAACTAAACTTGAAACAACTTTAACTAACTTCTTCATTTTAAATACCTTCGATTCTAAAACTCTTCATTTCCTCTTGACAACTATATTATATAACATTCGTTATTAAATGCAAGTATTTTTAT
Organism: uncultured Lactobacillus sp.; assembly: GCA_947575965.1. Taxonomy (GTDB): domain Bacteria; phylum Bacillota; class Bacilli; order Lactobacillales; family Lactobacillaceae; genus Lactobacillus. The sequence goes on from CANPPJ010000003.1 coordinate 75,286, forward strand.
AAAGAAATAAAAAGTGTCCTAAAGCCCGATATCATGGGGTTCTAAGACACTTTTGAGGTTAAAAAAGATAACGAATAAATAAAATAATTTTGTTATTTTCACGGTATAATGAGTTTATCTAGAGGAGGGAATTAAATTGAAACTCATTTCACTTAAACAAGCTGAAAAACTTTTAAAAAAATCTATTAAAACCAACAAGCCACGAAAAATTACATTCTTAACTAAAAAGAAAGATCGTTCTTTAGCTCTTGAAACTGCAGCCGATTCTTACTTTTTAACAGAAAAAGGATACTATAATCAAGTCAAAGAATTAAAATTCGACAATCTAGAAGATAAACATATAGTGAACGCCGCTTTCAAACGTGAATTCCCACGTAGCCATTGGGTATATTTAATCGAAAAATAGAAGTTTACTTCTTATCTTTTACCTGCCCGTAAGTTTCAAATTTCTTCTTTACTGCAGCCATTTCTTCTTTAGATAAAATAACTGGATTGCCAATACTTGAAGCACGAATATATAACTTACACATCATTTCAATATTGCGCGCAATTCCCATGGCAGAATCAATATCTTTTCCAATTGCCAGCAAACCATGATTTGCTAGAAGAATTCCTTTATTCTTACCCATTACGCGATAAGCTTCTTGGGCAATTTCAGAAGACCCATAAATTTTATAGTCAGTGCAACGAAGCTCATCCCCAATATCAGCCATAATGTAGTGCAATGGCGGAATATTAATTCTTAAGCAAGCACAAGCAGTTGCATAATCAGCATGAGCATGGACAACTGCACGTACTTCTGGATTATGACGATAAAAAATGCTATGCAATTCATACTCACTAGATGGTTTTTTATCGCCTTCTAATACATTTCCATCTAGGTCCATGACCACTACATCTTCCAGCTTGGTCTTAAAATAATCAATTCCCGAAGGACTAATTAACATAACTTTCTTTTCAGGAATATAAATGCTGAGATTACCGCCAGTTCCAGTGGTTAGATTATTGGTAATCATTTGCTTACCATATTCTACAATCTTTTTACGTTCTTCAATATAATCCATTATTTTTCCATCCTATTTAATAAAAATCTTCGCCACCAAGCTTAGCATATGATGCCAAATCATATGGTGAAAATACTCCGCGATCAGTTACCAAAGCATTGATCAAATATGGAGGAGTAATGTCAAAGGCCGGATAAATCGACTTTACGCCGTCCATCGTGTATTTCTTTCCTTCAAACTTCAAACTATCTTCTGGGTCCCGCATTTCAATTTTAATGTCTTCATGACTCTTCTTATCTTGATCAGGAATTTCGGTAGGGAAATACGGAACTCCGACGCGATTGCAAAGAATGGCATTTTGTTTAGTTCCAACCTTATTTACTAAATAGCCATCCATCGTCACTGAATCTGCAGCTGTCGTAAAGACATCAATATCCCCACGTTCAAGTACAAAGTTAACCATATTGTCGGGTACCATAGTAGTTTCAAAACCACCTTCTTGAAAACAACTGGCTGTCAATTTTGCCCCTTGGAAGAATGGTTCAGTAGCTGTGTCATAAGCTTTCAAAGTCTTATTTTGTTTCTTGGCAGCTCGAATAATACAACCAATAACTGTTTCGGCGTAACAGTGAGTAAGAATACTTGAGCTGTTAGAAAGCAAACTTACAAAGTTGTCGCCAATTTTTTGTTCGGTTGCATATCTTCTGTTTAATGAATCAATCGTATCATTGAAAGCAGCTTCAACTGCTGATTTCCCTGCTTGAAGAGCTTTTAATTGTTTATCTAAAGCCCGATGCGTGATAGCAGAATAACGGTTGGCGGTAGTAGGACGCGCATTCCCCAATTCATCAGCAGCTTTAGTCAAAAACTCAACTTGCTCTTCTTCTGGCATATTTTTACATTGATAAGCTGCAAGTGCCATCCCCATTCCAACTGCAGTAAAAGGACCTGCACTTTGGGTCACCATATCTTGAATAGCTTTAATTATCTCATGGTAATCCGTACAGATCACAAATCTTTTTTCACACGGAAAAACACGCCGATCTAAAATTCTTACTTTTCCATCTTCATACCAAGCTACATTCTCATACCTTAGAAGAAAAGGCATTCCTTCATCTTCACGCTTCATTTCATGCCCTCCTATTTAGCAATCATTTCATCGAAAATTTGATCAATATCAGCAACAATTTCTTCACCATTATTGTAAACCGAGCGATTCATAATCAAATTACTCCCAATTTTAACAAAGATTTCCATTACTAAGTTTTGTAAATTCTGATCTTCAATATCAGTAATTTCAAGAACTTTAGAGTCACCTACTGTTCTTCTAATAATCTCAGTCCCCGCATAGCCTAAAGTATCATTTTCTACATTGCGCAGGTAACTATTCTTGAAGCCCCGTTCTTTATAGAATGGAAACTTCACGATCTCATCATACTTTTTAGCCATTTTATTAAATGTCATATCAAAAACTTGAGCAATAGTCTTTTGAAGCCAAACAATAAATTCTTTATTACCTTTTCCTTCCTTATTTAAATATGCTTTTTGAACCACATATGGGAAAATCAAGTTTCCGATTACATTTCCGATGTCATATCCCATTGGTCCGTAAAATGCAAACTCACTATCAAACACGCGAATATCTGATTGATTGATAAAAATCGAGCCACTATGTAAATCACCATGCAAAAGGGCTTGCGCATTATTCATAAAGTTATTCCGTAGTTTGCCTACTTCAACCTTAAGTGAAGAATTTTTATAAAGATTTTGTTTAATAAATGGCAAGATCTTATCATCAAAAACGTTTCTCCCTAAGTAATTATAGTAAGGTTCAGTCAAAACCAATTTTTCAGTAATGTCACATAGACCCACATTCACGAAGTCTTTAACCATCTTTTTCTTTTCGATTCGATCCATTACTAAATCAGTTGTTGGCAACAAAACATTTGTCATAAAACTTGAAATTTGATCAGCAAATTTAGGAAAAATCTTCTCTTTCTTCAGTTCATAACGTAAATTCTTGAAATCTGCTACATTTTCCATCAAAATGACATGCATGGTTTCATTATAATCATAAACTTCAGGAACTTGACCTCCACTTAGCTTTCTTTGGATTTCTAAAGTGCGATCTTCAATATGACCACGATGTTGGTCTAGAGGATTGCCCGACGTTCTGATAGTTTTACCAGTTTGTTTTAAAATAAGCGACTTTTTACCATCATCCACTCGATAAACATGATTAATATTTCCATCGCTAACTTCTTTGATGTTTAACTCACTAGCCTTTTTGTCCCCAAAGAAGTCCGTATGATCAACTACATATTGTTTAGCGTCATCTAAATCCAAATCAAAGTATTTACTGTAATCCATTTTTGAAATAATTCACCTTGATAATTCTATTTATCTTGTAACACTTACTAAGTATCTCACAATTTTTATAAGTCAATTAAAAAATAATAGATTATATAAAATAATATATTATTTATATTATATATATCTTAGGTATTAATGATATAACTGATCTACCTAATATTAGATAAATAATATTCGTTAAGCAATTTGATCGGATATGGCAAAACCGTATATTGCTTGAATCTAACCCAGGTCATACTCATTGACTTTAGAAGTGGTTCAATATTGGTAAAAGTATTAGTTGCTTGGATTGAATTGATGGGGTGTATCTCCCTAACTACAGATGCACGTGGTAAAGTTTTATTCATACCTTTACCTATTTCACCTACATTGTAATAAATACTTTGATTTTTTATATAATAATTTATATTCACCATTCCACTCAAATACTTTTCTAAATCAGCTTCCCCTCTTCCAACCTTTTTTCCTTCTTTTAGCGCTTCATAATAATTCTTGTTAGGGATAGTCCGTAAGCCCGTAGCCTTTACTTCAAAAAATGTTCCATTTTTATGATCTTTAATAATACATTCAACAGCGTTTATATTGCCGGAAACTAAACCAAATTTTCTATAAGGATCTATATCTTTAAAAGGATGTAGTTCTCTTATTTCAAAAGTATCTCTGTGGGAAATATATTGAAGAGTTGCTTCCTGATCAGGATAATATTTATAAAAAGAAAAGTTTGATAAATCCACCATCTTTTCCCATCCTAAAGTTGAATGAGTATTTAGCATTTCTTTTATCACTAATTCTTTTACAGCATTTAAAAGTAAAACTGGAACTTCCTTACCCTTTAAATTTTCTACGGCTAAATGCTGTACTATATCACCTTTATATTTTAAATACTGATCTTCTTTTTTATTGCGATCGTACCAATCAATATCATGAATTAATACTAAAGTAGGAACACTTTGATTCTGCATTTTGTTTGAAAAAGGCTTTACTTTTAAAGGCCTCCCCGCTTTAATTGCTGGCAATATTTGGGTAGTATCACTAAATATTTTCAGCAATTCTTCTACTTTTTTATCATCTTCAGTCATATTTTTAATATAGATTGTCTTATCTTTAAAAACATCTCAAATAGATGCTTCAAGTTCTTTCCTATGAGCAGGTTGTCCCATAGGATCCTTCAAAGTTTCTACTGCAATTGTTTTAAAAGCTAACTTAGAAAGATATTCAGAAAACTTTTCATTCATTTTATTTAAAATCAAATACTCTATACCAACGATACTCGATTCCAACTTTGAAATAGTGGTATTGAATCTCCAGAATTTAGTCAGACTACCTTTGCTATTTTTTACTAAAGGATGTTGCAAATATAAATCATCATTTTCTCCTTTTTGATAACACCCCGAAATTTGGCTAATAGAGTTGTGTTTAACGTCAATTTTGTAACGTGCACTCTTCCCTAATCCTCCTTTAGAAAATTTAGACAAGTCACCCCTTCTATATTTATCTGTTTTAAATAAAGCAATTTTAGTAAATTGCCGAGAATGTACTTGTAAATTAAGTTCTTTACTAAATTCTACTTCATTAAGAGTAAGTTGTTTTTGGGCTGTTAACGATGAATTAATATAAAGTCTACCAAGAATATTGCTACCTTTTACAATATTAAAGCTGCTCAATAAGCAAAGTAAAATATTTAAAATAGTATCTGTCTCTAAAATATTAAAATCTACCTTTTGTAATTGAGAAAACTGTGCGCCCATTTTCTCTAGCTTGGCTCTCAATTCATATATATCAATAGAATTATTTACATCAGTTAAAAGATATATCCAAATTCCTTCTTTTGATTTTTTATAACTGACGGCCAAAATCTGAGGATTTTCCTGTGCCAATCGATTGAGTAAACTTTTAGGTATAAATTTCATCGTACAATTTAACTGAAATAAAATATAATCTTTATTCAATTTTTTATAATTAATAATTGGTTTTTCGATCTGATTAATTGTTATTTCCATAAGTTAATTCTCCCAAATCCTGAATCAAATCATCATTTAGAGTTCCATCATTATCAAACAAAGCTGGATAGATATAAACTGCGTTGGATTTGATTTTATCTAAAATTCGAACTGGTTTATATTCCATATCACTTTCAAATTGATACAAATTTACAATTACTACTGCTTCTCCTTCAGATACACCTAAACGTTCTTTTTCTTTTTTTATAACTTGTTGATTAAGATTTTTCGTACTCATACTATATTTATTCGAATTATAGTTTTTCACATCTACATATAAAATAGAATTTTGTATATTGAGAAAGCCATCATATAATTCAAATTCTAACTTAGCCAAATCTTTCATAGAATGGAAATGCCAAGAATAGTGGCGCGCTACAATTTCAAAAATCTTTTCACTAATAGCAGCCTTATATAAATTATTGAAAGCTAATGGAGTTAAAAGCAATTTCCCTTTTTTAGAAAAATCCAAATCATATCCTTCGCGTTGAAGCTCTTTTTTAATCCAGGGATTTTTGTCAAAAATCTTATTCAAATATGATAATTCTTTTTTAAAATTAAATTCATGATATTTAAGTAAGGGATTATCTTCATAATGAGCTTTATAACTTTTCAATTTTTGATTAGCTTCTTCTTCAGTTGAAGCAATAAAGGCAAGTTGATATTCTTGATCTTTAAAACAATAAAAGTAATTTTTGATTTGATGCTCGTTTTGATAATAAAAACCATACAGCGTATTATCTAAATTAGAAGGAATTTGACTAGAATCTTGAATTATTGGATGTTTTCCTATAAATTCTCTCAACAATATCCATTCACATTGTTTTCCAATACCCAATGTACGTAAATTATTTGCCAAATCTTGAAGAAATATCCCTTTTTTATTAATTAAATCTATCATTGCTTGTTCTTCGGGTGAAGTAAATAATTGTTGATAAGCATCTTCTAACAAAGGAAGATGCTTATTTGGGATTTTCTCCATAATGACATTGGTTCTCTTTGAAGCTAAATACTTATAATCTAAACGTTCCGTCATTGAATAATCTAAATTAATGAGAACTTGATCCGCTTTTCGACCATTTCTACATAAACGTCCCATTGCTTGTTCAACATTAACAGTAGAAGCTATTTTCATAGGAATTAAATTCCAAAAAGGTACTCCTTTATGATTAAAAAATGTCCGAATTCGCTTTTTAATATCATCTTGATTTAAATCAGTTAAATTTGAATAGTGTAACATATATTGTTCATATATAAATTTAATGTCATCATCTACAGAATTTTGCGTATTATTTTGAGAAACTACAGCTAAATGAGATGGTTGTTCTTCATAGATTCCAGTCACATCTACTTGAGACGTATCACTATGTTCATCATTTTTTTGATAATACCTACCATATTTTTCTTCTAACTTATCACTTAACTTGTAACTTAAATTTATTCCTCTACTGAAAGCCTCTCTATTAGTAAACAAAATTTTAAACTGTCCGGCTCCCCATTCTTCCTTTATGTTTTTTATATTCTCTTTATTTTGAGCATTTATAAACTCAAAATCTGAACTCTTAGTAGAAAATCCTAATCGAGTTAAAGCTGCCAATAACCACTTTTTGTCATTCATATCAGGATCATTATTTTCATCAGTTAATTGTACGTTAGTAAAGATAACGTAAGAATTACAATAAGGATGTTTTTGATAATTTTGATAAAAAGCTATTGTTGTTAATAGCCACTTTAGTTGCCGAGTAAAATTAAAAGAAACGTTTTGAGCGAGATCATCATCACTTTTATCTGCAGCATTTATAAAATTCATATCGGGATTGATGCCAATACGCTCATAGTCAGAAATATGAGAAGTGGGAAATTCCATTAATAATTCTCTCGCTGCTTCTAAAGATAATTCCAGATTAAGCTCTTGTTTTAAAGTATTAATCATAACTTGAGCTAAAGTTCCATGAGCTGTTATCAACGATTTCCCTATTTCATTAATATTCCAGTTTGCCTTTTCTTCTAACTTCTTATTTCGTATTTTATTTTCATTATCTAATACAGCTTCGAGCTTAGAAGACAAGCTTACATTATGTTTAACATTATTTTTTACCCAATTTAAATCAAAGTTGGAAATCGGTGAAGGATTATCTCCCGTAGCTGATAAAAGAATGGTCCTAGTATGATTAGCAATTTGAACTAATACTTTTTCTGGAAAATTATTTTGTAAATAAAGATAGACATGCACATTTTCATCTTTTTCATTAGATATAATATTGAAAATATTAATTCCTTCTGCGTACAAAGTAGTATCTTTAGCAAAATTGTTTCTAATATTTGGAATTGTTCTATTTGGTATATCATCTAGAAAGTTTTCAATAAAATAGTCGGCTAAAAATTCATTTTGCGTTGGAAGAAGAACATTATTTAATTGACGAACTAATTCTGGTTCAAAATCATCTGTATGAATACTAGTTGCCTTGTATACAACTTTAGTAATGGAATACATATTCCTAGTAAAGAACTTCAATAATCTTTCTAATTTTTGAACTATAGTAGTCAAGCGATATTCTTTCTTTTCTAAATACTGAGCCCTATTATTTTTAAGTACATTTAAATTTGCCTTTTTATCATACTCCCACACTAAATATTGCTTGTTTCCATTAAAAAGATAATTTTGTTGACCGCAATTAAAAATAAAACGATTAATTTCGTTTTCCTTTACTTCACTAGAAATTCGTAAGCCACTTTCAAGATGATATTGATCATACACTTCTTTAAATTTTTTATACATATTTTTAAAACGATCTTGATTTTTACGTCCTCTTTCATCTACCATATTTTGGACGAAGTTAGAAGGCTGATTGATTGAAGGTGTTAAATTCATATATACACGCTTGAATAAAGTTATAACATCTTCTCTACGACTAGAAGATTCATCTTGATCTACTAATATATCTAGCATTATTTTCTTTTCTTCATCAGACTCATCAATGAAAGTGGTTACTTTTTTATTATCAAAATTAATATTCCAAAAATACATTCTATTTCCTAAAATCGGATTGTATTTTCTAATAAATTTATGCATAGTTAAAACAATAACCTGATATTGATGAATATTTGAGTCAGGAAACATTTTAAAACTCCAAGGAGCAATTTTTCTTCGAAAGTCTAATTTATCTTGAAGAGTACTTAAATTTTTATCTTGTTTACTTGCGATCTGATTTAAGTCTTTTCTTAGAGCATACTTTAATTTAAAAAAATCATTTGACGACTTCGTATTAAATACATATTTTGGAATTAAACTCTCTAAAACTTCTATGGTTGACGTTAACTGAGGATTTAAACCTTCTTTCCATTTATTCAGTACCTCAAATTTGCTTTGAAATATATTATTAAAGTCATTGTTCAAGAAAGAATCAAAGTAATGACTGATTGCATCATGATCACTTTCTAAAAGTAGAATCTTATCTTTATTGAGAGGATCTCGGGCACATAGTTCATTATATATTTCATTTCGATTTTCTTTATTATTAGTTACAACAAAGAATATCTCATTGCCATTTGCGTTAATTTGTTTACATACAGTATTTTCAATTGCATAAGTTTTTCCAGTTCCTGTACTTTGAGTGATAGTTGCTAAAAAAGACTTTCTATCCTTATTGTTTTTAAAAATCCAATCAAGACATTTCTCCGTCCCATTCTTTACATTCATCTATTATGTTTTTCTCCTTAAACTACTGATTGTTTTCTCTATTAAATAAACGTGATATTATAAATATGATATATATTAATCATTTGTTCAATATTAAATATATTTTTTTATAATACTACTCATTTTGAAAGATTAAGCTTCAATTTTTACTTCTTTAGGCTTACACTTATAATTATAAAAAATAAAGTTCTATATTCTTTGTTTTTATAATTATTATAGTCTTAGTATAAGACGCAATTGCTATTATAACAACACTTATATAAAGAAATCTACATATTATTTATAGTTATATATTTATATAAAAAATCTCGAATCCCTATGTATAAGGTTTTCGAGATTTTTCTATCGATTTTTAAAACTGCTTATTTTTCCAAATCTTTCTGGATTGCTTTCATCTTGTTAATATCCATTTGATCAATTTGCGTTTTCATATCTTGCCAAGATTTAGACAAAGTTTTATCTTTTTTAGCTAATATTCTTTCTTGCAATTGAATCAATTTTTTCAAATTATCATAGTTTTGAATCAGTTGATCTACTTGAACCTTCATCATGTTAAAATCAGGACTAATATCTTCAGCATTGCTGCTAACTTGCAAAATTGCCTTTACTTGAGGCTGACAATATGATGCAAGAGCTGTGTTAATTTCATTAAATTCTTGTGCAGCTTTATGATTCAAGCTCAAAAGATCTTTTTGTTCTTGGACTTCGACTAAATCTTCCATAGATTTGTTTTTATAATATAAATCTGTTGCAAAATTAAAAATAGCTTTTTCATCACTTAAAAATTTTTCTTTATTGTCCATAATTATTACCTCCCTAATAATTAGATTTTCCCTTTTAAAAATAGATCATTTGGCTTAAGAAAGCAATTTATAAGCTTTTTGATTTTTAAAATATAATTAATATATTTAATTTATGTAATATCTATAAAATATACAATATTAAGTATATAAAAAGCATAGCCAATATTAGCTATGCTTTTTATATTATTCATTGCTTTCATCATCAAAAAATGACACAGTTTCAACACCGGATTGACCAAAATCAAGTGTAACATTACTATCGGCCCTTGCTTGTAAATCTTTAGTTTGACTTTCCAAACGCTTCAAACGTTCTTTAGCCTCTTCTTGATCCTTTTCACGATCTTTTTCAGTTTTGGCAAATCCCATCTCTAGCAAAGCTAAATCTTCTTTATCCTCTTGAGTTAAAAAACCTTTTTCTCCAACTTGTTTATACACATCAATTAACTGACCAAACTGGACATGTTTGTATTGACTAAGTGATTTTAAATCAGTTCTGTGGAAAACTGTTCGCTTTTTTCGATTATGAAGTTTATTAGGAAGGAAATATGAGCGCATATGACCGTCTTTATACTCTTTTAGTGATGTACCTAGGGTAAAGCCGAAAAACCTGTCTAGGGCCCTAAATTTCTCTTTCTCGGTTAAAAATGGATTTGACTTAATGTAATAGACTGAATTTGTATCCTCAATACTAGAATCATAATAAATATCTTGTTGATTTTTTTGTTCAGGAACCCAAGTAAATATATACGATTCTAACTTTCGACCACGAACTCCTTTACGATAATTCTTAGTGATTTTAAAATTTTGAAAATTAGCACTCAATTCCTCTTTACAGATCGTCAAAACGCGCCGATCGATGTCCGTGGGACGATAAGATTTAGGAATTTGCAGACGTTTACGAAATTCATCGATGGTGTATTCTTTTTTCCCTGTTGTACGCCACTGTTTCAATAATCTAAAAAGCTTTCTTGAATAGTTGGAATGCAAGCGTACATATTGTGTAATCGAAAATCGAGTCCAATGTTCTAAATGATTAAATAAATACAAGAAACTATTGCTTACTTCTACACTAGTTTCAAGGGTATCAGTGTCTACAATCGATTTTTGAAAAATATTTTCTCTAGTTTTAGTGATATGGCCAGTTTTTTTATCGATATCCTCTTTGGATAGCTGAATAGTCAGCAATTTACTAAAAGTATCGTCAACGTTTTTTGCAATTTGTTTATTAGAAATATGACTATTGTAGCCCACTTCTCGCTTTATTTGCTCTGGTGACAGAGTAATTAAATTATTGCCCTGATCTTTCACTTGGGCAGCAATAAGCCAAAAAATATTGCTATTAATTTCTGGCAAACTATCGATAGGTTCAAATATGGGATCATCGTTAAAACGATTGTCAATCTTAATTATTTTCTGAATAGGTCTCTTTTTAGCTGGCATCTTTTACCGCCCTTTTTTATAACGACACAAAGAATGTGTCACGTCGTTGTTTTGATTAAAAACACTATAAATCAATTAAGACCATGCTTCAAGGGCTTTTGGTAAATTTTCTCCATGATGTGACACCCTTATTTAAAATTTATTCCATGGCCTGACACCCTTATTATTAAATCCCATTACACCACCTCTCCCGAAGATGTCACTCTTATTTAATAAGCTCCACGAAATGACACTCTTATTCAAAATTAGTCTATTTATCTCCATAACATGACACCCTTATTCAAAAGAATGACTTTTACGCTCCATGAGCTGACACCCTTATTTATTCAAAAAATATATGTTTCACAATAAATCAGTGAAAATATTTAATTTTTTATATAAAAATTTCAAAATATCCTCCATGATGTGTCACTCTTATTAACTCCACCAGATGTCACTCTTATTATTTCTACTAAAGTCACCTCGCAAAATATAGGGCTTATTAATAATAAATGCAATATCAAGCCACTATATGTAGTGGTTCCATAAAATGTCACTCTTATTAATCAAACTTAAATAAATCTAAATATTTCAACAATGAAAGCGAATTTATTATACTTTTATAATTTTTATATTTAGTTCCACGATAATTTGTCCAAAAATAATTTCACAAAGTCTGTGGATAACTTTTCTCCATAAAGCGTCACCCTTATTTTTTGAGGGTACTTTTCCACTCCACGTCGCGTCGTTTATAACTCCACGTGGCGTCGTTTAATAATTCCACATCACGTCACCCTTATTAAAACTAACTTCAAACCTTGGTATTACTAGGAGAAAGCGTATTTTCACTCATTTTTAAGCTCCACGCTACGTCACCCTTATTTTTTTATTTAAAAAATCCTCCTCAGCCCTTGATACAACTGTAATAAAAGCACATTTCGGTTTAATTTATGCTCCACGTCGCGTCGTTTTTCAAACGCGGAATCGCCCATCACTACTGGGCTTAGAGATTCGCTAAAGGGTAATATAAAGGGTATATATAAAGGGTATATATAAAGGGTATAAAGGACTTTAAAAAAATAAAAAAACTAAGACGCTTACGCGTAAAAATTGAAAATTAATAGTGAAATTTTAAAATCGACTTAGTTAAAATGTTTTATTTATTACTAAACACAATTTTAATATTTATTTTTCTGTGCCAATTTTTCTTGGGAGAATTATTTTTAGGAAAATATATACTCTTGTTGAAATACATAATTAGATACATTTAACATATTAATAGTTTTTATTATGTATTAGATATTACATATATTTAGTAAATACAAAACATATAAAGTATTTTTAGTATCTTATATTTAATAGAAATTAATGATATCATTATTATAGTAGAAATTATTAATATTATATAACGAGGAATGCTTATGAAAGTCATTACTGTAACTAATCAAAAGGGTGGGACTGGTAAGACTACCACGTCTCTTTTTCTAAAAGATGCTCTAATTGAAAAAGGAAAAAAAGTACTATTGATCGATCTTGATCAACAAGCAGATGCCAGTTATGGGACAGGTGTAGAATATGATCCTAGTCAAACAACTTACGAATTGTTAACACAAGATTTAAATCTTGACGATATTTTAGTACATGTTAATGATCAACTTGATTTAGCACCTGCTGGCAATCAAATGGCCAAACTTGATGTAACATTAACCCAAGACCATATGTTAGATGCTCAATTTATTTTGTCAGATAAGTTAGAGGACTACAAAAACAATTATGATTATGTCATTATTGATACTCCACCAGCTTTAAGTATGGCTGTAATGAATGCTTTAACTGCTTCAGATACAGTAGTAGTGCCAACTCAAGCTGATTTGTTTTCATTAAAAGGATTAGGTGATTTGGGTTCCACTGTGGCAGCCATTAAACGGAGAAGTAATCCAAAATTAACAATTGCTGGTATTTTAATAGGACGCTACAATTCACGAACCATCTTCAGTAAAGCAATGACCACTGCACTTACGGAAGCAGCTCAATCGCTTCAAACTCATGTCTTTGAAACTAAAATTCGAGAAGCAATTTCTGTAAAAGAATCACAGAATGCTTTTCAGTCTATTTTTGAATATGATCCAAAGAGTAAAGTTACCCATGATATTAGCAATTTTGTTGATGAGTTATTAGGAGAGCTAGAAAATGAGTAAAAATATTAATATTAAACAACCAAAATCAGTTCAACGTGCGGCACAAGAAATGAATCCTGCAGATGCTTTAGTTGATACTATTAGTCGTGGTAGATCTGAAAGAAAATCAAGAAGTTCTGAAATCGATCATCGGAAAAAGCCTACTGAAGAATTACGTTCAGAAAAGCGTGTTCTATCAGTTACCAAACAAATTGATAGTGACTTAAGAATTATGGCTGCGTACTATGGCGATAGTATTAATGAAGTAGTTAATAAAGCTATTCTAGATCTAATTAAGAAAACCGATCGAAAAGAAGAATTTCAGAATGTATTGAAATTCTTAGAAAAATCTAACAAATCCAAATGGAATGTATAAAATATTTATCATATTAAAAACATTATATATATTTGATATATTTTAAATATGTAATGAATAGAAGACGATATGTCTTCTATTTTTTATATTCTAGATATACCCTATATATGAACCATATATTAAAATTTGATGGAACTTTGATATAATAGGGTAAGTTTTTATAAATAAAAAATAATGTTTTGCATGAAAAAAGGAGGTATTCCTATGCAAAAGAAAAAACTAAAAAAATTATTGCACACTCGTAAAGGACTTCAATATGAAGAAAAAACAGATTATGAAGTTGATGACCGACTGCAACTAAATTATGTAAGTATTAATCAAATAAAGTCAGATGGGATGACGACTAGTTTTAATAAGATTAGAAGGGAGAATACGAAAAATGTTCTCAATAAATATAATCATCCCGATTCTCAGCACATTCGTTTAAAGCCTTACTATGATTCTGGAATTTGGCTACATTGGCTTGGAGTGCTAAGTGACTTAACCCTGCCCAATACTACCAACAATTTAAATGGGGAACTTTTATTAGATAAATTAACCACAGGAGATAATAAAGAACTTTTAGATTATCATGTATGGCTTAATTTGAAAAATGTTAAGTACATCAAATCTCAAAATCAAAAACTAGGTATTGGCGATATTGTTCAAGGATTTAGTAAGATTAAACGCTATAATGGCAATAAATACGGTCTTGATACTACTGTTATTGAAAAAGCTGGGATTTTTAAGGGAGTGGACAAGCCAGATATCTTGGTAAGCAATTATGATCGTCAAGATGATTGGGTAATTGAAATTGAAAATTCCACTTCTAGTATGCGTGCATGGGAAAATTATCAAGAAAGCCAAGATAAGACAGATCTTGAAAAAGAACCAGGTCATGTGGAAGTAAGATATCAACCGAGCCGCTATAAGAAATATCGCGATCGTTTACAAGAAACTGAACGAGAAACTTCTGAAGAGGTTTTGCCTCTAATTAATGAAAAGGAAACGGAATATCATGCAGAAGTAGAGAAAGTTTATATTTCTCATAACAATAAAATTAATCAGCCACGCAATCAACCTAAACTTCAATTGAAACGAATTACTAATCCTCATGGGCGCTTAATTATGCCAATTGTCGATTTGCCTTATATCGATGAAGCTAAAAAAATGGGAGAAGTAGAGCCTGAAGATATTGTGGTTTTCCAAAGTAAAGCCAATGATGTGATGCCTAATAGTTTTGGTTATATGAATAACTTCCGAGTTGTAACTAAACCTCCTAAGCATTCCTATATTGAATTACCCGAAAATCCAAATACTTTTTTGGGATATATTATGTGGATTCACCCTGATGAAAATCGTATTCCTGAATTAGTTTTGAATTATCAAACTTGGGCAATTTCTCATGGAATTCATGTTGATAAAATAAAGAATCAACTAGCTAGTTTAGCGCCGGTGCGGCCGATTACAGAATCGGAACTTGCTGAAAAATTAGGAATTTCAACTGCTAGAATTAAAAATGCTGTTCAACAAGGTGTTGTGAAGACCTATGAATCTAATGGAGTTAGGATGTATGATGCTAATGCTTGGCAAACTTTTATAGATTTGTTGTCTGCCCAAGATCTACGTTCTGTAGAAGCTGTTAAGGAAAAATATACTCTTTATAGTACGGATGATATTGCTCATTTAGTTGATAGACCATTGGATGAAGTGCGTGATAAAATTCGTAAAAGTAACTATGATCCTTTAAATGGATGGCATTATAAGATTAATCTGTATGGGCCAAACGTTTATAAGATGTTTAAATCTCGGATTGTAGCTAAAAATTTAGTTCCTCCACGACAAAGAATAAAGATTCAGAAGGAAATCCCACGTGATGAAAATTATGTTAAGAAGTTTGCTCCAGAGCTTACTTCTAAACCTGAAACCAAGCCAGTTTCACCTAACTTACCAGTACCACAAATAGTTCCTAAGCAAGAGACACAAGGAGTTCCTGTTTCTATTAAGACTAAAGCTCAAAGAAAAGAAAAAGCAGCTGCTCCTGAAGCTAAAAAACTTCAGAATGTACCAGCAGTCATTGAAAATAAAGCAGATACTATTTCTATTCAAGTTGAAACCTTTGATGCTAGATATGTAAATACTGAATTTAAGAATATGTCTGAAGCAAGTCACTATATTGAATCAACGGCGGCACAAAAGTGGACGAATCATTTTCTTCATGTTAAAAATTGTGAAACAGGTAAGTTAGAAATGATTTCAACTAAAGCAGTAATTAATGTGAAAGCAATAGAATGATATCTCTAATCTATGCAATATAATAAATATTTCTAATATCATTTAAAAACCTGGGTTTTCAGTAGACTCGGTTTTTTACTTTATATTACATATTTTATAGATATTTAAAACATACGATATACTATTGATATTTAATATGAATTAAATATGTATCAAAAGCTTGATTTATCAATGGTTCTCCACTAGCCAAAAATATTTTTTAAAAAATTGTTGACTTTTAAATTTAAGAGCGTAGTATATTGAGCAACAAGAATTAATCAATAGCTTTGATAAGGAAAAGTAAGTTAAGCCTAAATTTTCAGAGAGTTCCTGGGTGGTGAAAAGGGATAATGATGGTTTTGCTGAAAATCACCTTTGAGCAGAATTTACGATATTTAGTAAGTTCAGGGTCCGCCCTTTATAGCGGCGACGTATCGCTCACTTTGTGGGCCGCACGTGCATGAGGCTGAACTTTTTTCAGCGAAAAATAGGTGGTACAGCGCAAAAGCGCCCTATTAGATCAATTCGATCTAGTGGGGCGCTTTTTTCTTACCTAAAGCTAAGGGGATTTAAGAGGAGAAGAATTATGAAAGTAAGAAATTTATTGTTGTCGGCAAGTGCGGTATTAGCTACATTTACTCTCAGTGCGTGTGGAAAGAATAGTTCTTCCGCGTCTAAAGAAAATCAAACTTTACATTTGATGCAAACTGGTGAAATTATGTCGCTAGATACTGCCAATCAAGCTAATATTAGTCAATGGAATGTACTCGAAAATTCTATGGAAGGACTTTATCGTGCTAATAAAGCTGGAAATCCTGCACCAGCTTTAGCTACCGAAGTTGTCAAACCCACTAATCATGGCAAACGCTATACATTTAATTTAAGAAAGGATGCTAAATGGTCAAATGGCGATCCTGTTACAGCTCAAGATTTTGTTGCATCTTGGAGAAGACAAACGAGTCCTAGTGCGCAGTCAGGGTATTCATATATTTTTACAGGTGTGAAGAATGCTACCAAAGTAAATGAAGGTAAGCTTCCAGTTAATAAATTAGGAGTTAAAGCTTTAAATAAACATATCTTACAAGTAGATTTAGAATATCCGATGCCATATTTTACTCGGATGATGGTTATGCCTGCCTTCTTCCCCCAAAGTCAAGCTGCTCTTAAAAAATTTGGTAATAAATATGGTACTTCCTCCGATAAAATGTACTATGATGGTGCCTTTAAGGTAAAAGGATGGACGGGAAGTAATTTATCATGGAGTTTAGAAAAGAATGATGATTACTTTGATAGTAAAAATGTAAAACTTAAAAAGATGACGATGCAAGTGGTTAAAGATGCTAATACTGCTCATCAATTATTCCAGCAAGGTGACTTAGACGATGCGACTATCACGGGGACTACTGCTCAAGGTTTACAAAAGAATAAAAACTTAATGCATTTAGATCGTGCTGGCGTGTATTACTTACAACTTAATCAAGCTAAAGGACATCCACTATCTAATTCTAACTTACGAAAAGCTGTTTCATTAGTTTTGGACAAAGATCATTTGGCTGAGAAAGTTTTATCAAATGGATCTAAGGCCGCACATACTTTTGTCGCTCCTAAATTAGCTAAAGATCCGACTACTGGTAAAGATTTCGCCACTGAAATGAAGCCCCAAGAAACTTATAACATTAAAAAAGCCCAAGAATTATGGGCAAAAGGTTTGAAAGAAACTGGCAAAAAATCCGTCAATCTAACATATTATACTGATGATCAAACTATCAATAAAAATGTGGGACAGTTTGTCCAATCTCAATTAGAAAGCAAACTCAAAGGAGCTAATGTTGAAGTTCATTCAGTTCCTGATAAAAATGCTCAAAGTAATGTTGCCAAAGGAAACTTTGATATGCATTATGCATTATGGTTAGCCGATTATGCAGATCCAATGAGTGATTTTGATGTTATGCAAACCAATAACTCTCAAAACTATGGAAAATATAGTAGTAAAGCTTACGATAGCTATGTTGCTCATGCCAAAAGTCAGGATGCCGCCAGTCAACAAAATTATTGGAAGAATATGCGCAGTGCTCAAGGTCAATTGAGTAAAGATAATGCGGTCTTACCTCTTTATAACATGACAGAAAGTCACTTGGTTAAATCAAACCTCAAAGGTGTGTTATGGCATCCGGTGGGAGAAGTAGATTATACCCATGCATATTTTGAATGATATTATTAATATCTATAATTTGTACAATATTAATTAAATAGAATATATTTCATATATAAAAAGTCTACAGCTAGTTTACACAAATGGCTGTAGACTTTTTATTTTAAAAATGCGCTAAAATTTTCTTTTGTGTTTCCATACCTAACTCAATCCATTTCTTGACTTTATCATTATCAACTCTAAAGACTGGGGCACTGATGCTAAATGCACCAAAAATATGATCATTTTTTATAAGAGGGAAGCCAATGCAATAAATTCCATCTTGATTCTCAATATTATCAACTGCATATCCTTGTTGTTTGATCTGAGTAAGTTCCTTTAATAAATCTTCCTATTTATTGGTGCGATTATTTTAACCATAATTGTAGTTTCTTTAATGATTTGGAACAAGAAAGAAATTAAGAAAGGTTTGTAATGGAGTGAAATCCTTGAGGTGAAATCTTCGAGGATTTTCCGGTTAACGAGGTGAATAAAAATGACAGAATTTATTACTCTGGACGAACCTCTTGTCGTATTTTGCTCAACCCAAGCGGATTGTTCTATTGAAGATGCAACTAATTTTAATAAAGTAATAGGTGGTGCAGAATTAAATGTTGCCATTGGTGTACAAAGATTAGGTCATTCCTCAGAATATGTAAGTCAGGTTGGTGCCGATCCTCAAGGAGAATTCATTCAAAAAAGAATAAAAGCTAGTCACATTGATGTAAATAATTTAAAGCAGTCTAAAAAGTATTTCACTGGTTATCAAATGAAACAATTAGTTACTAACGGAGATCCTTATGTTTTTAATTTTAGAAAAAATTCTGCGGCTTCACATTTAACTCCAAAAGATGTCTCCTCTATCGATTTAAAAGGAGTGAAGTTTGCTCATTTAACAGGAATTTTAGCTGCAACTTCTGAAAAAGCAAAAAAAGCCAGTGAAACCTTTGCTCGGAGAATAAATGAAGCCAATATTATCTTAACGTTTGATCCTAACTTAAGACCTGCTATGTGGCCAGATAAGGAAAAAATGATAACAACAATTAATTATTTAGCCAAATATGCAGATATTGTATTACCCGGCCAAAATGAGGGGAAAATTTTGGTCGGTAGTGATGATCCTGAAAAAATAGCAGATTTTTATTTAAATAATGGACAAACAAAAATAGTTTTTGTAAAAACAGGAGCTAAAGGAGTATATTTCAAAACTAAAATGGGTAATGCGGCTTTCGTTCCAGGATTTAATGTAAAAAAAGTGGTGGATACTGTTGGTGCGGGAGATGGATTCGCAGTGGGTATTATTACGGCTTTAATGGAAGGAAAAAATTACGTGCAGGCAGCTAAGCGAGGTAATGCAATTGGAGCTATGCAAGTACAGACGCATGGCGATAATGATGGCTATCCGACATATAATCAATTAATAGATTTTTATAAAGAATATGGAGTAATTCAAAATGATGTTGTCAAAGTTTAGATCTTTACAGAAAGTTGAAAGAGCTGGTGTAGTAGCCGTCATTAGAGGTTATAGCCAGGAAAACTCTTATAAGA
This sequence comes from uncultured Lactobacillus sp., assembly GCA_947575965.1. Lineage (GTDB taxonomy): Bacteria > Bacillota > Bacilli > Lactobacillales > Lactobacillaceae > Lactobacillus. The sequence goes on from CANPPJ010000003.1 coordinate 95,130, forward strand.
CCGCTAAAGCTTGTATTGCAGGAGGGGTGACAGCCATTGAATTAGCTTTTACTTCTCCCAATACAGATATAACAATTAAACAATTAAGTAAGGAATATGAAAATACTAATGTAGTTATTGGAGCTGGTACTGTCTTGGATAGTGCTACAGCACGAATAGCAATTATAGCTGGTGCACAATTTATTGTTAGTCCATCCTTTAATAAAGAAACTGCTAAAACATGTAATTTATATGATATTCCATATATTCCAGGATGCTTTAGTCCAACCGAAGTTCAGCAAGCTTTAACTTATGGAGCAGATGTAATAAAAATTTTTCCGAGCTCTATTGTGGGACAAAAAATTATTTCAGAAATTCATGGTCCATTTCCATATGTTAATGTTATGCCTAGTGGAGGTGTTTCTCTAGAAAATATAAATAAATGGTTTAAAAATGGAGCATATGTTGTTGTAGGAGGAAGCTTAGGAGGTCCTGGACTTAAGGATGATTATATTCAAGTTAAACATAATGCAGAAGCTTTTCATGCAAAACTACAAAGAATAGAAGGTAACGTGGTATATGCTTCATAGATAATATATATTATTTCGAATATTAAATAAATATGACATATTATTAATTTTAACAATATAACAAATATAAGCGATATATAGTTTAAAACGAATTTAAGCTGTATATTGCTTTTTTTATTTTTTATAAAATAAAAATTAAATATTTTTAAAATAATTATTGAAACTTTATAAATATAATGATATTCTTATAACAATTTCATCTTAGATGAAAATTAACTCATAACACTAGACATACAAGATAGGAGGATGAATGTATGAGTGATTATAGCTGGCCAAAGAGCCACAATAAGTATTCTTATGTTTTCAAAACAAGAGAAGGCTTAAACAAGATTGAAACACAAAAACGTGCGAAGAGCGTTTCAGATATGCGAAAGAAATGGGTGGCTACAGCTATTATTGCTTTAGCATCTGGTTCGACTGTCTTTTTGAGTCAGACATCTTCTGTTGAAGCAGCAACAGGAGAGACTTCTGTCCAAAATGTTAAAGTTTCTGTGGCTAAAAATGAAAGTGATTCACAAAAATTTAATAATAGTCAGAACTTTGAACAAAAAACTCCGCAAGCAGCAGCTGCTAATCAAAATGGGTCACAAGTACAAAATGACCATACTGAAACTCAATTACAAAACCAACAAACTACTCAATCTCAGGTAACTCAAGCTCACACAGAAGAAAATAATGCTTCATCAATTCCTGAACCAGCTAATCAGGCCGATCATGTAAAAGGAAATATTCAATCTGCATGGGACCAGGGTTATAAAGGTGAAAATACGGTTGTAGCCGTAATTGATTCTGGGGCTGATACCAGTCATAAAGATTTCCAAACAATGCCATCTAATCCAAAACTTAAGCAAGAAGATGTTCAAAGTAAGATTGATCAGCAAGGATATGGAAAATATGTTAATGAAAAATTTCCATATGTTTATAATTATGCCGATAGGGACAATGATTATATTAAATCGGATGATAATAATCAAAATGATAGTCCTCATGGGCAACATGTTTCTGGAATTATTGCGGCAGATGGGCACCCTGAGGGTGATCAACAATATGTTGTCGGAGTTGCTCCAGAAGCTCAGCTTATGCAACTTAGAGTATTTGGGCAATTTTCTGATGAAAAAACAGATGATGTAGCAAGAGCTATCTATGATGCAACTAATTTAGGGGCAGATGTTGTCCAGATGTCCTTAGGACAGGGTGTGGCAGATCAACAATTAACTAACATTGAACAAAAAGCAGTTCAATATGCAATTGACCATGGTGTATTTGTTTCAATTTCTGCTTCTAATAATGGAAATTCTGCTTCAGTAGATAATCCAAGTAAAGTTACCGCAAAAGGTTATGGGTCAGGATCAGAAGCTGGAAATTATGAACCTTTGAATTCTGGAACGGTCGCCAACCCCGGTGCTTCTAAGAATGCCTTAACTGTTGCTGCGGAAACTTCTGGAACTGGCAAAGATAGTGACATGGCTTCATTTTCATCATGGGGACCATTATCTGATTTTAGTTTAAAGCCAGATCTTTCGGCTCCTGGTTATCAGGTGGTTTCAACTGTTAATGATAATCAATATCAAACAATGAGTGGAACTTCAATGGCTGGTCCATTTGCAGCTGGTAGTGCTGCTTTGGTAATTCAACGGTTAAAGAAAACTAATCCAGAGTTAAAAGGAGCAGAACTTGTTGCTGCAACTAAAGCATTATTGATGAATAGCGCTAAAGTGCAAACGCAAAATGGATACACCGCGCCTGTTTCTCCAAGAAGACAAGGTGCAGGTCAAATTGATGTAGGAGCTGCTACGGCCAATCCAGTTTATGTAACTGCTGCTGATGGAACGAGCTCCTTATCTTTACGTCAAGTTGATGAAAAAACTACTTTTACTCTTACTTTTCATAATTTAACAGATCAAGAACAAAACTACAGCTTTAATGATTTGGGGGGAGGTTATACTGAACAACGTGATCCCGATAGTGGGGTCTTTCATGAGGTTCAATTAGCAGGAGCTCATGTGAATGGTGTAGGCAATTTTACTCTAGCACCAAAAGAGGTTAAAGACCTTCAATATACATTAGATTTACAGGGATTAAATAAAAATCAGCCAGTAGAAGGATGGCTTCATTTTACTAATGATAAAGATAAATCGACTGTGGTAGTGCCATATTTAGCATATTATGATGATTTGACTAGTGAAAATGTCTTCGATCAAAATGCAAATGAAGAAAAGCCAGATATTCAAGGTAATCGTTTCGTTAATGAAAACAATTATCCACTTGGAGTAACTGATCAAGAATCTTTAAAACAATTAGTAAATGTTGACAGTGATTACAATTGGCAAGAAGTTGCTAAACTTTACGAAAGTGGAAAAGTTGCTTTTTCACCAAATGATGATCATCAAAGTGACCTTATCAAGCCATATGCTTATTTAAAGCAAAATGTAAAAGACTTAAAGGTTGAAATTTTAGACGCTAAGGGTAACGTAGTGCGCGTAGTATCTGATGTTCAAGGTGTTGATAAGTCTTACGATGAAAGTGGAGTAACTAAAGATGCTAGTCTTTCAGTCTCCATGAGAGACAATCCCGATGCTTTTGAATGGGATGGTAAAGTTTACGATACTAAAACTGGTCAAATGGTAACGGCGCCCGATGGACAATATACTTATCGCTTTGTTGCTACTCTCTGGAATGAAGGACCAAATCAAAAACAGACTGCAGATTTTCCAGTTGTAGTAGATACACAAGCTCCTAGTTTAAGCGTTAAATATGATTCGGCTACTCATACTTTGTCCGGTAACTATGAAGATAAGGATGCAGGTTTTACGGATTACTCTTATGCTACTGTCCAAGTAAATGATAAAGTCTTTGGTTACAAGTTGAATGAGGGCGAATCCGGTTTTGACAACAGTGAAAAAACAAAAGGTCATTTTAATTTTACTTTAAGTTCAGATGCTTTGGCTGCTTTAAGTGGTAGTTTGAATAAAGTTTCTGTAACTTTAAGTGATGTAGCTAACAACACGACAGTTAAAACTGTTGATGTTCCTGCTGTTAAAGATCAACCAGCAGTTTCTGTGTGGAATGCAACCGAAGGGGTAGAATTTAATAAAAATTCTAAAGACTACAATAAAGAAAATGATACTTACACTTTATATGGTTCAGCGGCCCAAGATTTCTATTTAAATGGAGCCTTAGTGCAAGTGCGGGATGGTAAATACGAAGTTCCCGTAAAAACGACTACCCAAGATTTGGTATTTTCTACTGATCAAGCAGGTAAAAATGTTTTAAAGTCTTTCACTACTTTTACCCCTAAGGCATTCTTTAATTGGCAAAATGTTGATGGCTTTGATGGGAACTTCGGAGTAAATATCTATTCTGTGAAGACTAATGATCCAAATGATGCAGTTGTGCAAGCAGCGGTTCCTCTAGGTAAAAATGTAAAAGCCTATGCTCAAGACTATTTCACTGGTGAAGTATATAAAGGCCAAGTAGAAAATGGAGTAGCGACCTTCCATGTACATACTTCTATTAATCAAGGCGAAGATGGTGTATTTAAACGTGCACTCTTAACTGGATGGAGTGAAGTAGATGGCCCTGCATATAATGATAAGCAAGTTACCAGTAAAGCCGGTGTAGCTAGTTCAAATCATTTGGGCGTTTACTATACTACTGATAAGGTTGATCGCAAGGTTTATGCTACTCGGGAAGATTTAGGTGTAGATGTACGTGATGAAGCGGCTGGCTTAAGTTCATTTGGTCCTACTGCCTATCCAGGACATGCTTTGTCTAATTTGACTACAAGAACTGATCCTAATCCAGCCATTCATTTTGATTATGTAAACGATAATGACACTACTAGATTTGGACAAAATGCAGTGACTGATGGATATTATGATCCCGTAACTAAAAAGTTTACTGTTACAGGACATGTCGATCCGGAAGTTAAATCGCTTACTGTCTTAGGAGATAGTTCTGATGAAAATGCTCCTCAAAATCAAGTCAAGTTGGGCAAAGATGGCAAGTTTAGTTTTACTTTTACTACTGAAAATGTAGGCCAACGTCCCGTAGCTTATATTTATACTGATCAAAATGGTCAAAAAGTTCGCGGTACCCTAAATGTTGTCTTAGATACAGTTGCGCCAACCTTAAATGTAGATCAAGTAAATGGTAATGAACTTGAAGTCAAAACTAACAATCCTCTTTTCAAACTTTCAGGAGTAGTTAATGATAATTTAGATGGCTATAGACTTTATGTAAATGGCAATAATATTTATCGAGAATTCTTAAATTCTGGCTACAATAAATTAGCAGGCTTAAATACTGATGGGACGGATGTAAACCCATACAGTCCGCATAACTTTGAAGAAAGTTTCAATTTAAATGATGACAACAATCAACCAACTACTCATGTCTTTACGATTTACGTAGTTGACCAAGTTGGTAATAAAGTAGAAAAGAAGATCGCTGTTAATTATGATCCAAACTATGTGGCTGAACCTCCAAAAACGGATCAAGATCAAAATTCTGGTCAGACTGCACAACCGCAAACAAATCCAGCAGTAAATGTCGATAAACCGGTCCATGTAGATAAGCCTGCCACTCCAGATAACACATCTGAAGTTCCAGCTGTTGATCAAACCAAACATTCAGATAGTGAGCAAACTAATCAAGTTCCAAAGGATAATCCGACAGATCAACTCTCTGTTCAAGTTCCTGTTTCACGTGAAACTAGTGTCACAAAAGATAAGAATCTTAATGATGTAGTTTTAACGGCTAAATCATTCCCGCTTCTTCATGATGCATATTTATATGATGAAAATGGGGAAGTTGTTTTAACTAGTGATCCACAGAAGAAATCAATTTTGAAGAGAGGCAAGACAATCAGTGCGCTTCAAAATGGACATGTTTATGTAATTAAAGGTGTAAAATTCTACCAAGTTGGTAAGAATCAGTATGTAAAGGTCGCCAACACTACTTTGCAAGCTGGTAAGAGATTGCAATTAAAGCATAATGCCTTTGTTTATGATGAAAAAGGAAAGCTGGTTAAGAAGCATGGCAAGAGTGTACTTTTACCAAAAAATAAGTGGGTTTCAGCTTTAAATAATGCAGACAAGTTTAAAGTAAATGGTGTAACTTACTATAAACTTGCTGATCATCAATATATCAAAGTTGCTAATACCGTCGTTCAACCAGCTAAGAAACTTAAGTTAACTCATAATGCCTTTGTTTATGATCAAAATGGCAAACGAGTTAAAAAGAGTAAGCTTTTAAAGAAGGGCACAGTGCTTTCGGCCTTAAATGGAGCTGAAAAGTTTAAGCTCAAGAATAAGACTTACTATCAAGTTGGTAAGAATCAATATGTAAAAGTCGCTAATACTTTATAATTTTTATACTTTTCCCCATAAAATAAGCGCGAAATTCTTATAATGAGAATTCGCGCTATTTTTGTTTAGATAATAAAAAGCTTGAATGGGGTATAAACAAAGAGCAATGCAAAAATCACCACCGCTATTAATTCAAGTATATTTCTTTTAGCTAACTGGTTAAATTGATCAGGTTTAATTTTATTCTGCCGAAATGCTTGATTAAGTCGAAAATGTCGAATCGCTAAAATAATAGCTATAGTTAAGTAAATACTAATACCAATAATATTGAAAATTTTCATTGATTTCTCCTTTTTGACAATCAAAAACCATGAGTAGAAATATCGTAAGGCGAATTTAACACCATCAGCTTCATCATTTTTTTGGTTTCTTTAAGGGTGAATTCGTCGGAATATTCTACCCACATGAATAATGGACCTAAAAAAGAAAGTGCATATCTTTTAGCAACGATTGCTAATTTTAATGTATCCTTTTTCAAAATGTACTCTTGATGATATAGGTGAAAATAATAAATAATCAGTTTTTTGACTGTATTTGTAGTTAAGTCAATTAATTGATAACTAAAGCTAGGATCACCATTTTTAGAAATGAAGGGAGCTAGCATATCCTGATGATCATTAAAATATTTGACAAGCTTATCAATATTTTGATCAATTAGTCGACTGATATCTTTTTTATTTGGGGCATGAGTTACAGACGCCCAATTTTTGCCATCGGCATTTAAAGCAATTTTGAATTCTTCCAATAACTCCTTTTCTAAGTCCTTTAAAACATCACTTTTGTCCGAGTAATATTTATAGTAACTTGATGATGAAACTTGTGCTTTTTGAATAATATCTTTATCTTTGACTTTGTATAAGGGAGTTGAGTCAATCGCCGAGATCAGACCTTCTTGAATTCTGTGCTTAGTATTAATAATTCGAATATCCATTATAGTAGTCTTGTTAAACTCCTTCTATTACTAAATTACTTTTACTATTGTAAAACAATTTGAGATTATGGACATTATCTCCGTTAATACAACTTTTGTATTATTAAAATGATCATTATGCATGTTTTATCTAAAGTGACCATTATCCCTTTCAACTCTTATAAGATCTACAAAAATTTGCTAATCTTTTTAATGGATTAAAAAGAAAGGGATTACATATGAAGTTTATCAAATCTATGATTGTAAGTGTTACAACTCTCAGTTTAATTACATATATTGGTTTTAATTATAGAGTAGTTCTACCATCTAAAAGTGTTTCCTTTAAAGATAAAGAACTACCTGTTTTAAAAGAAGACGACCAAAAAGAAATTACTTTAACTTCTATTGGGATCTTTTTAGTTGGCTTATCCGGATACATTCTTGTCTCTTCTTATGAAAAGAAGGGAGAGAAATAATAACAGTTCGCTATAGTGCACAAATGATTTTGAAGAAATCTTACAAACTCTTTAATAAAAATGGTTTGGATAATTTGAAAGTATACACCATTACTCATGCTTGTCATTGTTCAACTACTCCAATATATTTATTCATTCAAATCACAAAAAGGACTGCAAAAAGCAGTCTTAGAACTAGCATATCATGATTTTGAAGAAAAATTAGCTACTGAAGTTAAGGCAGAAGAAGTTCAATTTTCTAATCATGAACCTTATTGGTATTTTTATCATGTTCTTTTATCATGTCCAGGCTTGGTAAAAGAAGTAAGTGTAAACAATAAACAAGTAATTCGGACTCTAGCAGAGATATCTCAAAACTATTTTCCTGATAATTTACTTTCTACGCTTGGGGCTAATATTTTGTTAGTTGGAATAGCTCTAAACTTTAAAGAGAGGTCCAATTTATCATTTTTAACTTTTTCAAATGTTGTAGAAAATTTGCTACGAAATCTCAAAAGAAATATTGAGGATGTTTAACTTTAAAAGATGACCTGATGGTCATCTTTTTTATGTCATTTGAAGACGAACTTCATTTGGAGTGAGATGAAATTTCTCTTTGAATTTATTGTAGAAGAAGGTTCGATTGCTGATACCTACGCGGATCATAATACTACTGATTGAGAGATTACTCGAACCTAGTAAATCATAGGCGCTTAGCAATCTTTGATCAGTTAATGCTTTGGAAAAAGGAGATCCAGTTTCATTTTTAAATAAAGTACCTAAATAAGAACGATTATAGTTAGTCTTTTTAGCGAGCGCCTCTAGAGAAACAGATTGGTAGTTCTGTGAAATCTCTTTAAGCATATATAATACCAAATTTGAGAGTTGCTTTTTTATGGTGATACTAGAGTTAAGATCTGTATTCCTAGAAAGCAAAATTAACAGTGCATTCAAGTAATTATCCAATAACTTATTAGAAAATTCACCTGGATTGTAATACTCTTCAATAATTTGATTAGTAATGGTTTGAACTTGTCCTTCAGTATTTTTAGCCCTATAAATGAGGTATTGACTATATTGATCGTTAGCAAGAAGAAACTTAGAGATAATATTGGTTTTATTCTTAATTGGTGTGTACATGTTTTGAAACCTAGTTGCCGGTGCGATGGGATTCTTTATGCCATATGTATATGAAACAGCAGGTGGTTTAAGCAATACTCAGGCTAATATTCTTCAAGCTGTTTTATGGGCATTTACTGCTTTAGCAGGATATTTTGGTTTCGCTCTTCATGGAGATAAGTGGAATCACAGAATTTTCTTCTTTGTAGGAGCATTGATGGCTTTAATTTCATGGGTGATTTTAGCCTATGTTGGTATGGGATGGCCAGCTTTAATCACTTTCGTAACTTTATGGGGGATTTCCGCAGGAATTGGTGCCCAAGCATGGTACGCATTATGGTCGACTGAACTCTTCCCCACAAAATATCGTGCGGGCGCACAAGGATTTATATTTTTTGCAGTAAGAGGAAGTGCCGGAATTTGGTCCATTGTTTTCTCCACTATTTTAACTTCAATGGGTTTCAAAGCTGCTGGAACTTTAATGATTATATTCTTAGCAATTTCATTAATTATTGGTACTATTTGGACTCCGAAAACGCGTGGGAAGTCTCTTGATGAAATTACTAAAGAACGTTATGGCGATGAAGAAAAATAAATTAATCTGAACTGCAAGAAGTAGGAATTGAAAAATCAATTATATATTTAGATAAAAAAACTAGCCAACTTTTTATCACTCTAGATGTGAGAGATTTTAAATCTTATCAGAAATTGTCTACTCAATATCCGGATGCATGGTGGTCACATCTAGAAGCGTTGCCTAGTATAGATGGTAAAAGCCTTTTGGATTATACCTGGCATGAAGTATCTAAAATTGAAGATGATGAATAAGACTAAGGAGTGAAAAATTTCACTTCTTTTTTAGTGGGGAGAAAGAGCAAAATCATGATATTTAAATACAAAGTAAATAAATTTGAGGGTATAATAAGAAAGGATTATTGATATGACGGGCTTTTCTTAGGGTATTCCCCACGTATGTGGGGGTGATCCTGTTCAGTGGTACGTTTTAGACCATAAGGACGTGTATTCCCCACAGACGT
>CANPPJ010000004.1:0-104220 GCA_947575965.1 uncultured Lactobacillus sp.
GCTTTTTTGGTATTACACCTTCTGGCCATATCGCCACTTTTTCTCGAGGAGGTTCAGATATCACCGGGGCAATTTTAGCTAAGGGATTGCATGCAGACCTATATGAAAACTTTACCGATGTCAATGGAATCTTCGCAGCTAATCCAGCTATCATTGATCATCCTCAATCTATAAAGACCATGACTTACCGTGAAATGCGTGAATTGTCATATGCGGGATTTTCTGTTTTCCATGATGAAGCTTTAATTCCAGCCATTGAAGGGGAAGTTCCAATTAACGTCAAAAATACTCATGATCCTCAAAATCCTGGTACCATGATTGTCCCTGACAAGCGATTTAAGCCTCTTAATCCTATTACAGGAGTAGCTAGTCAAAAACACTTCTCTGCTCTTTATTTGCACAAATATTTGCTCAATAAAGAAGCCGGCTTTACTTTACGTATCTTACAAATTCTTTATAAGCATAATATTCCTTACGAACATATGCCTTCTGGGATCGACGATATCACAATTATCTTTAATCGCCAGTTTTTAAATGATCAATTAATTGATTTAATTTGTAACGAAATTCAGTCTTTAATTAATCCCGATCAACTTGAATGGATTGATGATTATGCCATTATTATGATCGTCGGCGAAGGGATGAAATATGAACATGGAATTAGTTCACAAATCCTAGCCTCCCTAAACAAAGAGGATATTTCACCTCAAATGATCAACCAAGGCGCTTCACAAATTTCAATCATGATTGGAACCAAGAAAGAAGAAGCTGATCAAGTAGTTAAAACAATTTACAAACAATTTTTCTAGAAAGGATTCTTTACATGTCAACTTTATATAAAGTGCACGGCTCTCAAAACCATTTTTTTATTCTAGATCAAACAGAACTTTCCACTCCTCTTACAGATACAGAATTAGTTGAATTCACTAAAAAAATCACTAATCCCTCATCAGGAATTTTAAATGGAGCCGATGGTGTTTTAGCAATTAATTCTCCTACCCGGCCACAAGCTTTAGCGCAAATGCGAGTTATCAATACCGATGGTAGTGAGGCCTCAATGTGTGGGAATGGACTAAGAACTGTCGCTCGCTATTTATCCGAAAAATATAATCAAGACAACTTTTTAGTAGACACCATGAATGCTAATTTACGTATTCGTAAGCATGACAATTTAGCTAAAGGAGTAAAAGCCTTCGCAGTCGAGATTTCTCCGGTATCTTTTAATAAAAGCTCCCTTCCCTTTCAAAATTTAGGTTACAATCGAATCATTGACCAATATTTACCAGAAATTTATCCCGGTCTACGTTTTACTTCAATTGCCGTTCCCAATCCCCATTTGATTAGTTTTATGGATCAAAATCAAATTGAAAGTAATATTTTAAAAGAAGTTGGAAAATATTTAAACGGTGATAATCCTTACTTCCCAGATGGAGTCAATGTCAACTTTGCCCAAATCCTCGGTAAAAACAAGCTCTTTGTACGTACCTATGAGCGCGGAGTAGGTTTTACAAATGCCTGCGGAACTGGAATGTCGGCCACATCTCTGGCATTTTGTTTGACTCATCCGGAGAAAGGATTCTTTAATCAATCAATTGACGTTTACAATCCTGGTGGAAAAGTTCAAACAATTGTCCATCACGAAAATCATACTTATTGGATCGAATTAATTGGGAATGCTACCTTTACAGATCAAATTGAAATTAGTGAAACTGACTTACATAATTGTGATTTTTCAAGCATAAATATAACTTCTACTGAAGAAGAAAGTGACTATCAAAACTTCATTCAAAACTTGCCCCATTTTAATAATCTCAGCGCAAACTAAAAAAGAGAGGAATGTAATTCCTCTCTTTTTTAATCTTCTAAATGCTTCTCAATCCAATCTCCAAGTTCTTTAACGTGCAATTTTGACACAGAACTAAATGTAAGGACAGAAACATTCTCATAACTCAAGTCCAGATGCTTTTTTAAATTTGATAGCACCTTATTTACTTGGCTCTTTTTAATTTTATCCATTTTGGTGCACACTACCAAAATTGGCAAGTTCAAATATTGCGCATAATCATACATGGCAATATCATCTTTTGTAGGCTCATGACGAGCATCGACTAAAATAATCAATCCTTTTAAGTTAGGACGCGTTTCTAGATAATCCTGAATCATTTCACCAAAAGCTTCTCGTTGTTTTTGAGAAACTTTTGCATAACCATATCCGGGTACATCTACTAAATAAAATTCCTCATTAACAATATAAAAATTTAGCGTTTGCGTTTTCCCGGGCTGAGAAGACGTTCTAGCAAGATTTTTTCTCCTTAGGAGTGTATTTATCAAGCTGGATTTTCCAACGTTTGAGCGACCTGCTAAAGCAATCTCAGGCAAATTATCTTTTGGATACTGATCTTCTCTTACGGCACTAACTGCATAATCACTATTTTTAATTATCATTTGCGGTTACCTTAGTTGTTTGCTTATCTGAATCTTTACGCGTAATTCTGGGTTGTGCATGACGCGTAATAACATCCTTGGTAATTTCAACCTTTTCAATATCATCTTCACTAGGAGTCCTGTACATTACGTCCATCATTGAATTTTCAATGATAGTTCTTAATCCACGTGCACCCATATTACGCTCAATAGCTAAATCAGCGATGGCCTTTAAAGCACCATCAGTAAATCTAAGATTTACCCCATCAAGCGATAGTAACTTTTGATATTGTTTAATCAAAGCATTCTTTGGTTCAGTAAGTACTCTTACTAAATCCTTGCTATTAAGCTTATCCAAAGTAGTAATAACTGGAATTCTCCCGATAAATTCAGGAATCATACCAAATTTTACCAAATCACCAGTAGTTAAATGATGAGTCCAGTCATCTTCATCCATCTGATTCAATTGATTTTCAGCGCCAAATCCAATTGTCTTCTTACCTAAACGGTTTTTAACAATTTGTTCGATTCCGTCAAAAGCCCCACCCACAATAAAGAGAATGTTTGAAGTATCCATCTTTATCATTTCTTGTTGAGGATGCTTACGTCCCCCTTGTGGTGGAACAGACGCAATGGTACCTTCCAAAATCTTCAATAAGGATTGTTGAACGCCTTCCCCTGATACATCTCGGGTAATTGAAACATTTTCTGACTTCTTAGAAATCTTATCAATTTCATCAATGTAAATGATACCGCGTTGAGCGCGTTCAATATCATAATTAGCGTTTTGTAAGAGCTTAAGCAAAATATTTTCTACGTCTTCTCCAACATAACCTGCTTCAGTTAAAGTAGTTGCATCAGCAATTGCAAAAGGAACATTCAAAATACGGGCTAAAGTTTGAGCCAAATAAGTTTTACCAGAACCCGTAGGTCCAATCATTGCAATATTTGACTTTTGAAGCTCAGTAGAAGAGTCAACATCCATTTGACTAATCCGCTTATAGTGATTATATACGGCTACTGAGAGTACTCGTTTAGCGCGATCTTGACCAATTACATATTGATCAAGCTGTTCCTTAATTTCCATTGGTTTTGGTAAGTCACGAGCTTTTTTAAGAGAATCGACACGCAATTCATCATCAATAATTTTTTTAGATAAATCAACACATTCATTACAGATATATACACCATTACCTGCAATCATTTTCTTGACTTGATCTTGAGTTTTACCACAAAAAGAGCATTTAATCTCTTCTTGATCTGTAAACTGTGTTGCCATATTATTCCCCCTCTAATATCTACCATTTTAAGATTATCATAAAAACGGTAATAATAAAGAAATCTGCTCAATTATAGCAAAAAAGACAGCCAAATAACAGCTGCCTCTTTTATTAGAATAGTTTATGGATTACTTATCAGACTTGTCGTCTTTGTCATCCTTAAGCTTTGACTTAGCAACTTGCTTAGCACCATCAGTAATAAGATCCATTGCCTTACGTACTGTGATATCGTGGCTCAACATGTCATCGCTCAAAGTTGCACGAACAGTCTTTTCGTCCATGTTGTATTCACTAGCAAGATCCTTAATTTCTTTATCCATTTCTTCTTTAGTTGCTTCAAGACCTTCTGCAGCAACAATTGCTTCAAGAACTAAGTTAGTCTTTACACGTTCTGCTGCATCTTTAGCAAATTGTGCGCGTAATTGTTGTTCGTTGGTATTAGTCAACTTGTAGTAAGTTTGTGGATCGATACCTTGACGTTGCATATTACCCAAGTATTGGTTTAATTGAGTATTAACATCGTCTTGGATCATTGCATCAGGAATTTCATCAATCTTAGCGTTGTCTACAGCGCCTTCGATTGCAGCTTGTTGGATAGCATCCTTAGCAGCTTCTTCCTTTTGTTCCTTCAAGTCTTTCTTGATCTTGTCTTTTAATTCATCAAGAGTTTCAACTGAATCATCAACGTCCTTAGCAAATTCATCGTCTAATTCTGGAAGTTGCTTTGATTTAACTTCATGAATCTTAGTTGCAAAATGAGCTTCCTTACCAGCTAAATCCTTTGCACCGTAATCTTCAGGGAAAGTTACTACAACGTCAACATCATCGCCTGCTTCGTGACCAATAAGTTGATCTTCAAAACCAGGAATGAAAGTACCTGAACCTAATTCAAGTGAGTAGTTATCTGCGGAACCACCATCAAATGGCTTGCCATCAATAGTACCCTTGTAATCAATAGTTACAGTGTCGCCCTTTTCAGCCTTACCCTTCTTAAGAACAAGTTCAGCATTTTGTTCACGACGCTTGTCAAGTTCAGCATCAATATCCTTAGCGTAAACACGAGTGTTTTGCTTTGGAACTTCGATACCCTTGTAGTCACCTAATTCAACTTCTGGTTCAACTGAAACAGTAGCCTTCATAGTCCAGTCTTTACCTTTATCCATTGAAACTGGTTCAATTCTAGGTTGACCAACAGCCTTAATGCCAGCTTCCTTAACAGCTGCTGCATATACAGTAGGCAATACCATGTTTAAAGCATCTTCATATAATGCTTCTTCACCGTAGTATTGATCAAAAATAACACGAGATACGTGGCCTTTTCTAAAACCAGGAACACGTAAATTCTTCTTTACTCTCTTAAAGGCTTGATCTAAGCCAGTTTTGATTTCATCTTGTGAAATATCAAAAGTAAGTTCACCGGTAGTCTTTCCGGTCTTTTCCCATTTAACAGACATTAATTAAATACCTCCAATGTCATTTTGAGTTTGCTTCTTGCATACTAAGTTATCTTACCTTAAACCTTAACAAAAAACAAATATAGAAGCAAAAAAATGCACTTTCCATGAAGAAAGTGCATCTTTTTAACTATATCGTTAGAAATTAGTCAAGGATTTCAGTAACCTGACCGGCACCAACGGTACGACCACCTTCACGGATGGTGAACTTAGTACCCTTTTCGATGGCAGCTGGCTTGATCAAAGTAACAGTAAATTCTGTGTTATCACCAGGCATAACCATTTCAGTACCTTCTGGCAATTCAATTTCACCAGTAATATCAGTGGTGTGGAAGTAGAATTGTGGACGGTAGTCTGAGAAGAATGGGGTGTGACGGCCGCCTTCTTCCTTCTTCAATACATAAACTTGGCCCTTAAACTTACGGTGAGTTTGGATTGAACCAGGTGCAGCCAATACTTGACCACGAACAACTTCATCACGGTCAACACCACGAAGCAATACACCAACGTTGTCTCCGGCTTCACCCAAGTCTAAAGTCTTGTGGAACATTTCCAAACCAGTAACAACTGACTTCTTAACGTCTTCTACCAAACCAACGATTTCAACTTCATCGCCGACCTTAACAGTACCACGGTCGATACGACCAGAAGCAACAGTACCACGACCAGTGATAGTGAATACGTCTTCAACTGGCATTAAGAATGGCTTGTCAGTTTGACGTTCTGGAGTTGGGATGTATTCGTCAACGATATCCATAAGCTTCAAGATTTGTTCTTGAGCTTCCTTGTCGCCTTGTAAAGCCTTCAAAGCTGAACCACGAACAACAGGAATATCGTCACCTGGGTAATCGTATTCAGTTAACAAGTCACGAACTTCCATTTCAACTAAGTCGATAAGTTCTGGGTCGTCAACTAAATCACACTTGTTTAAGAATACAACGATGTAGTTAACACCAACTTGACGAGCAAGCAAAATGTGTTCACGAGTTTGTGGCATAGGACCATCAGTTGCAGCTACAACTAAGATAGCACCGTCCATTTGAGCAGCACCAGTAATCATGTTCTTGATGTAGTCAGCGTGACCTGGAGCGTCCATGTGAGCGTAGTGACGATTTTCAGTTTCGTATTCTACGTGGGCGGTATTAATAGTAATACCACGTTCCTTTTCTTCTGGGGCAGCATCGATTTGTGAGTAATCTTCAGCTTGTGCTAATCCCTTTTCAGCCAAAACAGTAGTAATAGCCGCAGTTAAAGTAGTCTTACCGTGGTCAACGTGACCGATAGTACCAATGTTTACGTGTGGCTTTGTTCTAACGTAATGTTCTTTTTCTGCCATTAAAATGACCCTCCTGTAAATTTGCAAGAAGTCCGTTGAGATAAGTTAACGGATAATTCTCTGTTGAATATTGTACTACTTTCATCGGCAAATGCCTAGTATTTTAATGCTTAGTGCCTTGCCTAATGAAAATATCCTTTGCTAATTATACTAAATACTTTGAAAAAGTAAACCTTTTTTGCACAATTATTTAAATAAATTTGCATAAACTTTTTCTAACAATTGCTGGTGAGAGCCCCCATTATTAGTTTGAAGATACAACGCTAAATCTTTTGCAAAACTATCAGGTTCATCAACATATTTATCAAGCCGAGGATATAAATTACCCAATACCAAGTTAGCTTCACCAATCATCATTCCTAACTGAGCTGGACTATGGTAAAACCTATCTCCTAAGCTAGAAATTACTTCTTTAAAGAGTGGATCTTTTTCTAGAAGGTTTGCTTTAGCAGGAATAAATTCCTCTTCTTGACCGAGAATTAACACTTTCATAGGATCTTTAATCCCTAAACGAACCAAATCAGCACACAGAGCAATTCTTAACGCAAAATTTTGACTTGGATCCAACAATATACTTTGGGCAAAATTCTTAAAATTATTCAAATCAAGTTTCAATAATTTCAAATATTCTATTTGGCTTAAAGAAATACTATTTCTTACCTCTTGCATGATCTTAAATTGCCTAGAAGTTTCAACTGGAATAATTTCTATCTCTAACTTTTTATTGAGCAAATTTTCAACCTCTTTTGCTTCAATAAAGAAATTATTTGCTTGTAATATTTTTAAATATTCATCAAATACATGACTATTAGAAAAAAGATCAGGCTCTTCTTTTATTAAAAAATATGCCTGATCTTCCTGCTTATTTAGCAAATAAAGTTCACACAATTTTAAAACCACTTCAGTTGAATGACCATCATTTAAGGCTTCTTCTAAATTTTGAATTGCGGAATCTATATTTCCTTGATCTTGATCTTTTTTCGCAAGTTTAATTAGATTTTTTTGACTTAGAGTTGTCAATTTTACTCTTAGCCTCTTTCTTCTCACTATTCTTAGCGCGTTTATTTACACTATCTTTTTTATTATTTTTCTTTTGTAAAGCACGATGGCGGTTTTGGTTTACCTCCATCACTACAGGTAAAACTACAGGTCTACGATTAGTTTTCTTATACAAAAATTTTTCCAAATCATTACGGATATCTTGCTTAAGTTCAGTCCAATCAAACTTCTTATGCTCAAAATTGTTATCAATTGCATTTTTTATTACATCAACTGATTCTCGCATAAGTTGATGGTTAGCTTTAATATAAACAAAACCGCGGCTAGTGACTTGTGGTTGAGCTACAATCTTTTTCTTTTTGCGATCAATTGTGACCACTGCAATAAAGATACCATCATCTGATAGAACTTCTCTATCTCTTAAGACAATATTCCCTACATCTCCAACTCCAGAACCGTCAATCATAGTGTCTTCACCTGGAACCGGATCACTTAAGTAAAAGCGCTTCTTAGTATAATCATACTTTAAACAATCGCCATTCTTAGTAATATACACATCATCTTTATTCATACCAGCTTTAAGTGCCAAGTTTTTATGAATCTCAAGTAATCTGTATTCACCAATAACTGGAATTAAAAACTTAGGCTTCAAGGTATCAATTAGAATTTGCAAATCTCGTCCAGTAGCATGGCCGCTAGTGTGCTTGTTTCTTCCAAGCTCAATTACTGTACCACCTGCACGATAAATCATATCACTGGTTTGAGCCACCATGGTTTCAACAGCATGAGATGGAGTAGTTGCAATAAATACAAGATCACCTTTATGGATGTTGATCATGCTATGGCGCTTTTTAGCCATTTTTTGGAGAGAATTCAGTGGTTCACCCATGCGGCCAGTTTCCAAAATAACAGTCTTATCGTCAGGAGTCGTCTTCAAATCCTTTACACGCATTAAAAGACCCTTAGGTACCTTCAAATAGCCTAATTTCATAGCCGTACGAACAATTTTAGCAACATCACGCCCAGTAAGCAGAACTCGCTTTCCGGTCGCATGAGCTGCATTCAAAACTTCTTGTACACGATTTAAATTAGATGCCTTAGCAGCAACAATAATTCTTCCTTTAGCATTTCTAAATACATCAGTCACGTATTGACCAATATCTTGTTCGGACGCACTTGGGAAAGATGCCTCTGCATTTGAAGAATCACTAAGAAGCGCAAGTACACCCTTTTGTTCGATTTCAGCCAAACGATCCATATCAGTACGATAATCAGGAGCAGCTGTAGGATCAAACTTAAAGTCACCAGTATATACTACTTCTCCTTCTGGAGTATGAATATCAATTCCAAGAGAGCCCGGAATTGAGTGAGTAGTATGGAAGAAGGAAACACTGGCATTCTTAAAATCGATTTCAGTATCAGCATCAATTACATGGAATAAACTATTATCGCAATGTTTATTCTCTCTTTTAACTTCAATTTTAGCCAATTCAATTGTTAATTCTGAACCAAATACTGGAATATCATATTGGCGTAAAATATATGGCAAAGCACCAATAGAGTCTGCATGCCCATGGGTAAGGAAAATCCCGGCTACGCGATCACCATATTCTTTAAAGAAGTCAAGATCTGGAATCACAACATCAATTCCAAACAAAGAACTATCTGGATACTTTAAACCTGCATCCATGACAAAAATTTCATCGTTTACTTGAACGGCAAACATATCTTTTCCTTGTTCGCGTACACCGCTCAAGATCATAATTTTAATTTGATCAGTCATTATTAATTCCTATCCTTAATTTTAATTTTTTATTTTGTGGGTTTAAAAACCAAACGTAAATAGAATCTTAATTAATTTTAGCATAAAGACAGTAATTATGACAAAACGAAAAAAGCCAGCTCCAAATTGAGCTGACTTTTCTTAACAAAATGAATGAATTAACGACGCAAACCTAACTTCTTGATTAATTCACGGTAACGGTTAATGTCATTTTCTTGTAAGTAACGAAGCAAGTTACGACGGTGACCAATCTTCTTAAGCAAACCAACGTATGAGTGGTGGTCATGCTTGTGTGACTTCATGTGGTCAGTCAAGTTGTTAATATCAGCAGTTAAAACAGCAACTTGAACTTCAACTGAACCAGTATCGCCTTCGTGAGTTGCGTATTCCTTAATGATTTCGTCTTTCTTAGCTTTTGAAATTGCCATAATTATTTCTTCACCTTTCAATAAACAATTGCCATTAACAACGTCTGCCGTCAGGTGTGAGCGAACAAACAGCGTTAATGGTTCACAACAATAAATATACTACATGCTATTTTTTTAAAAAGCAAGCACAAATTACCTTGCATGAAATAATATTCTTAAGTATAATCAATTAAGTAAAATTACCAGTTAATGGAGGTGAATTTCATGCCACAAATCAAATCAGCTATCAAACGTGTTAAGACTCAAGACGCTACTAGAAAGCACAAGGCTGCACAAATGAACGAACTCAGAACTGCTGTTAAGAAGTTCAAAGCCGCTGTTGCAGCTGGTGAAAAAGACGCCTCCAAGTTGCGTTTAGAAGCAGAAAGTGCTTTGGATAAGGCCGTTTCAAGAGGATTAATCCACAAGAACAAGGCTAGTCGCGATAAGAGTCGTTTGGCTAAGTTAGCTAAGTAATTACTCTTAGAAAATCAAAAAGCTCGAGATATTTATATCTCGGGCTTTTTTTACGCATTCAGAATATACATTTTTAAGAATTCATCGGATTGATAAGTCCCATTTTTATATTTAAAATCTAATTCTATTGCTTTTTCAAGCATATGCTCTAATTTTTCAATAGCTATTCTTTTTTTCAAAGCTAACTTCACACGGTAAGGATGAATACCCAATTCTTTAACAATCTGGGTTTCACTTCGCCTTCGCTCAGCCAAAATTTTAACTACTAATAAAATCTCTATCTGACTTTCAAAGACTGCCAATAATTGAATAGGATTCACTCCTTCTCGTAATTGATTTTCGAGTCGAGTAAGAGCTTGTTGATAGTTTCCATTAAAAGCCGCTTCTAAAATTTCAAATACATTTTGAGCCAAAGAAAGTTCGATATTTTCAGCCACCATTTTTTCGGTGATTTTTTGATTTTGGGCTACAATTTTAAGTTTACTGTAATTACTTAGAATTGTATCCATTACTTGATCGCTACGTTCTACGAGTAATTGCAAAGCAGATTGGGTAATTATATATCCTTCTGCTTTGATTATTGACTTAGCAATTGCACTAACTTCGTAGGATTTAATTTTCGGATTGATCACATTAAAATTATTCATCACGGTTTTTGTGATCTTTTTGCGTTTATCAAGTTTCTCATAA
The DNA here is from genome assembly GCA_947575965.1 of uncultured Lactobacillus sp. GTDB lineage: Bacteria > Bacillota > Bacilli > Lactobacillales > Lactobacillaceae > Lactobacillus. The sequence continues at coordinate 10,851 of CANPPJ010000004.1, forward strand.
GATGCAACCATTACAATAACATCATCAAGTTCATTAATATGAGAAAAAATCTCCTGCAATTGATCTAGCTGCTTCTTAAATTTCTTAGCTACTTTAGAAGTTAAAAAGAACGGATTCTTTACAATAACTATTTTTTGTGCACTAAATAAGCTTGATTCGGTTAAATTAGCTATTAATTCATCCAACCCATCGTTTTCACAGTCAACTGTAATTCGATCTAAGTCCTTAAATTTATCTTCTCTAGTATAAGACCGAGCTATATAATCATTTAAAAAATCATCTTCTCCCCAAATCAAGGTTTGGGGAACATCGGCTGCAGTATTGTTAAATAATGAGAGTAGAGTCACTGTTTATCGCCCTTTAATAAAAATTTTTCAAAATGGTTTTGTGTCCATTTACCGTAATACCAGCTAATCATACCACAGTCTTGAGTAGATACCCATGGAATTTGTAATTTATTAAGAGTGGCTAAAGTTTCAGGATGAGGATGACCAAAACGATTTTTTCTTCCTGCAGAAATAAATACCATTTGGGGATGTAATTTTTCTAAAAATTCGGGATTTGATGATGTTTTACTGCCATGATGGCCCAATTTAAAATAATCAACCGCAAAGTTAAAGCGATTCATCAATTCTTTTTCTCCTTCTTGTCCTAAATCTCCAGTAAACAACCAACTTTTACCGCCTAATTTAAATATAAGGGACAGAGAATCCTCGTTTTTTCCTTCTCCTGGCTTAAAGGGATAGACGACATTGAAAGTTAATTGTGGCTCTTTAACCTGCATCCCTGCCAACAGCTCTACCAACTTAGTATGCTCAATTTTTCCATCAATCCTTTTGCAAAATGATGGATTTGTTAAAAGTCCCTGGGCCATATATAATTTATCCACTTGAATTTCTGACATCAAAGGTCCTAAATCACCTACATGGTCAGCATCTTGATGAGAAACAAAAAGACCATCAATCTTATTAATTCCTTGAGCTTTTAAAAAAGGAATGGTTATCTTATTCACCTGCGGGGGAAGCTTCTTTCCAGAAAAGTTCAACTTTCCACCAGTATCAATCATATAAACTTTTCGTGGAAATGGAGTAGTAATTAAAATACTATCCCCTTGTCCCACATCGATAAACGTTACTTGACCTTTTAGTGGAAAATGGATTAAACAGAAGAAAATCGCATAACTGGCACTTAAAATTCCAATTAACTTCCAACTTACTTTTGATTTTAATTCGCTTACAGAAACTAAAACAGTTGCACTAAGCAACAGAAGCAGTAAGCATTCCCACCAGTTGATTTTGCCAAATGTAATCATTCCTAACTGAAACTGCGAAAGATGATTAATTATACCCTCTCCAAATTTTAAGACAGTTTCCAGACTCTGGGGAATTTGCGGAAAGATTTCAAATAAAGCAATACTCGTAAAAGTTATAGGCATCACTATCCAATTAAAATATGGCACAATTAGAAGATTAAAAATCACCGTTAAAACGTTTACCTGATAAAAGTAAAACAATAATAGTGGTGTCAAGAAAAGATTAAGTGCGATCGATTGTTTAAATGGAGATAATCGATTTGTTAACTGTAAGCCTAATACCAGAATATAGCTCAATTGAGCCCCCACTCCTAAAAATAATTTAGGAACGAGTATCAGATGCACTAAACAGGTTAAGCCTAAAAGGTCCGCTCCAGCAATACGCCATTTTTTAAAACTAAATACCTTACCTAAAATATAAGTTAAACTAGCTCGAATAAAACCTGCTTGACCAGCACTTAAAAAAATTTCAATCATTAAAATCGCAATACAACAAATAAAAGTTTCCTCTTCAGTAAATCTAAACCAAAAACAAAGAGTACTAATTATCAAAACATAAATTCCAACATGCAGTCCTGAGATACTCAACAAATGAATTACGCCTAAATTTCGATAATTATTCAAAATTTCTTGATTATCTTCAGAATTATTTTCAGCCAAAACCAATTCACTAGCAAAAAAGCTAATTAATTGAGGAAATTGTTTAAAATATTCCTGCAAATCAAATCTAATTTTGTGCAATTTTGCCATCAAATTATTAGGCGCAAATACAATCTCACAATGTTTAAATTTAATACGTTGACTAATATTTTGAGATCGATAATAACTTCGATAATCAAATTCTCCTAAATTAGTCGCAGGTTCTATTTTAGAGATTTCGCCAGACATTTTAGTAATCCATAAAGATCTCCCTGTTTTAATTAAAGCCTCTTGTTCCTTATTAATCGAGCCTGCTATTAATATTTTTCCTTTTGGCGTGCTTACTTGGGCTGACATCCATCCATCTTTTAAATTAACTTGATCTGGATAAACTTGTACAGTTAATTCATCGGTTAATTCTAAAGAGCTACTTTGTTTATTATGCAAAAATCCTACGCTTGCACTACAAATCAGCATAAGTGTTAGCCATTTTAAGTTCGAATATTTGACTAAAACAATTAATAGCAAATACACCCCAATTGCAACCGACGTTAATCTTTGTCCAAGATGTGATTGATAAATAAAAAAAGATAGATCTACTAATATTAATGCGGTAATTAGTAAATATCCAGGCTGACAAATTTTAGAGAGCCAATTGGTCTTTGAGTGCTGCAAAGGTCTTTTCTCCAATTCCTGAAACCTGCATTAAATCTTCAATTTTCTTAAACTGGCCATTTTGTTCTCGATAAGCAATAATTTGCTCTGCCTTCTTCTGGCCAATCCCATTTAACTTTTGCAAATCTGCAGCACTTGCTGTATTCAAATTAACTTTTTCTCCATTATTTTGACCAGATTCACTGCTTGTGCTTTCATTGGTAGTCGTAGTTCCTGCTCCAGTTGATGAAGAATTAGATGCATTTTCTACTTTCTCTCCTTTGTAAGGAATATGAATCTTGTCCTGATCTTTTAACATTACTGCTCTATTTACAGCCTTTAGCTGAGCGTTTTGCTTTGCTCCACCAGCTGCTTCAATTAGCTCTTGAATCCGTGCTCCATTTTTCAAAGTATAAACTCCTTGGTGTTTCACAGCTCCTGAAATATCACAAGTTACTGTTTTAGATTGAGATACAGACTGAGCAGATGATGATTGATTGGATGTAGAAAAACTACTACTTGAGCTTTGCTCTGTTTTTTCTGGCAATAAACTCGCATTCTCATTTTGCTTAGTATCTTCTTTTTTAAAGAAAAATATTAGTCCTAATACAACCACGCCAATAATAAAATATTGTTTCTTCTCCAAGATAAATTCTTTAACTTTTTCAAAATCCATTATTTTCACCTCATTATTTAAGTACGCAAAAAGCCCAGAATTTCTTCTGGACTTTTTTATTAATAATGAGTTTTTAGATATTTAAGTGCATCATCAAAATTATTAACTGGCACAATTTTCATCTTTGTATGAATTTGTTTAGCTGTACGCTTAGCTACCTCATAATTAGTTTGGGATTTTTTAACACCGATTGAATCCGTAGGAGCAAAGAACACTTCTGCGCCTGCTTCATCAGCAGCTACGACTTTTTTATCTACGCCACCGATAATTCCTACTTTTCCGTTTGGAGAAATAGTTCCTGTTCCCGCTATTTTATGATTCTTAGAAAGATTTTGATGAGTAAACACTTCATAACTGGTTAGAGTAAACATCAAACCCGCTGATGGTCCGCCAATATCGCCTGCATCAATGCTCAAACGTGGTTTAGTTTCAACACTAACATGTTCTACTAATTGAATCCCGATTCCCGGCTTATTAGTCCCAGCCACCCTAACAATTTTACCGGTAAAGTTTTTCTTTTCTTTATTTCGTAAAACAGTAATTGTTACCTTAGATCCGATTTTTTGCTTTTTTAAATAATTCATCATTTCTTCGGTAGAACGAAAATGCTGGCCATTGGCTGCAAGTACGGTATCTCCAATTTGAAGCTTGTTTTTAAAACTAGAGTTGTTTTGGACTTTCATCACATATACACCGCGATATTCCAGCTTAGGCTTCAAACCAGCTTTCTTAGCTGCATAATAAATTGCTGTTTGTTGGCTTGTTTCCATATACCAATTTTGCAATTCTTCATATTGGCTACTTGTTTGATCTCCAAGAAGTTCTGAGGCTGGAACTCGCGTTGAAAACTTTTGAGTATAGCTCCATAAATATTGCAAAATGCTTGCAGGGCGGCTTGTTACACTCACCGTGACCAAATAAAAATTATTAGGCTTCTTACCCTTGGCACTAATAAATTGTCCTACAGGAACTGCTTCGCCTGGGCTTTCAATAAAATAATTAGTTGGCCAAAATGCAATAAAAGCCACAACAATTACAGCTAAAATTCCAATTAGCCAATTTCTAAGACGCGATTTTCTTTTACTTTTCATCTTTTTGTCTCATTTTCTTTATTAGAGCCTGGGCAGCTTTTGTAGGTAAAAACTGACTTATATCGCCACCAAATTTGGCTACTTCCTTTATCATACTTGAGGCAATAAAACTGTCCTTGGCATCTGTAAACAATAATACAGTATGAACATCAGAAGCAATTTCTTCATTAATTCCTGCAATTTGCTGTTCATACCGAAAATCGTCACTGTTCCTCACTCCGCGGACAATTGCGCTTGCTCCTAACTCATGAGCTACCTCTACAGTCAACTGTTCTGGTTTCAAAAGCACTTCAATGTTCTCAACATCCTTTAGTGCATCCCTTGCAAAGTCAGCTCTCTCCTCATCTGTAAATAGATAATTCTTGGAAGTGTTGGTCATCACCACCACATATACCTTATCAAAAATCTGAGCCGCTTTTTTAGCTACATCAATATGTCCTCTGGTGATTGGATCATAACTTCCTGGAAAAAGTGCAGTTACCATCAGTTTTCCTTTCGATAAATTCTAACAATTGTCTTCCCTAAATGATGTTCTTTGATCAATTCAAAATCAAAAATTTCACCTAATTCAGTATCATCATCGGTTTCAGCTACTACAATTGCATTTTCATTAAGTAAATCAAGTTGCCACATCTTCTGCATGTCCTTAGCAATCCTTTGCTTAGCATATGGTGGATCTAAAAATATCAGATCAAATTTCTTACCTTTTTCTGCCAAAAATTTCAAAGCAGCATTACTGGACATCTTATAAACAGAAAAGCGTGATTCTTCTTTCGTGAGGGCAACATTTTTTCGAATAATATCACAGGCTGCATAATTTATATCAACTAAGGTTGCATCACTATAACCTCTAGAAACAGCCTCAATCCCTAAAGCCCCACTACCTGCGTACAAATCTAATACTGCGCCACCTTCAAAAAATTGTCCCAATGAATTAAAAAGGGACTCTTTAACTTTATCGCTTGTCGGTCTTGTTTTATTACTCTTTAAAGTAAATAAATTCCGTTTAGCGTATTTACCAGAAATAATTCTCATTTTATAGCCTCATCATTTTCTTTCTTCTCTAGCAGTTTTGCCTCTGCTATTTGTGCCAGATCATTAATTTGGCTTTCAATATGTTCACTAGTTAAATCAATATTTTCATCTTGAGAATATTCAACTTCCGTTACAAAATCTAAACTTCCGATCTCACGCACTTTTGCTTTTGCTTCTTTTTTATCTAAATATAGTACGCAGTACTTCATTTTTTTAGAAAAATAAACAATATCTCCGTACCGACGCAGTTTATACTGGTCACTCGCCGAACTCAAATAGATAATTAAGCCTACTCGCTTAACTAGAGTAGTACCTTCTATATCTTTATTGATACTCATGCCACACTTTCCTCCATGTGTTTCTTAATTTTTTCATTTGCAGAAATATTTAATACCAATGCTACACAAGAAGTTAATACAATCATTGAAGATCCACCATAGGAAATAAAGGGCAACGTAACCCCCGTAATTGGCAATAATCCTAGGACAGCTCCTACATTAAAAATAGTTTCTGTAAACAGAATTGTTGTAACTCCGAAACATACTAAAGCATTGAATTGAGAAGTAGCATAAAGTCCTACTTCCATAATGCTCCACATAAGATAAAATAGTAGCCCTAAAATAGCAATTGCACCTAAAGTACCAATTTCTTCAGCTGCAATAGACAAAATAAAATCAGTATAGGGTTCAGGTAAATAACCCCGTTTTTGCATACTATTTCCCAGACCAACCCCAACTAATCCACCATTATGAATAGCATAATAGGAATTAACAAGTTGGGCTCCTCCTTTTTTCTCTAATTCAAAAGGATGAAGAAAAGACATTAAACGTTGGAACTGATAACTTTCTTGTAAAAATTTAGGATTCCAGATAATAATTAGGACCACTACTGCAGCTACAATCACTATAATCCCTAACAGCCATCGCAACGCAATACTAGTAGGTACTCCTGATACGGAAAACATCACCAACACAATCATGAATAAGATTGCAGTACCACCAAAATCCGGTTCAACAATAACTAAACACATCATAACTGCTGATAATATCGCTGGATGGGAAAGATTTTGAACAATTTGTCCCTTTACTAATTTTCCGTCTCGTCTATCCAAAACATAGGCTAGATAAATAACCAATGCAAACTTAGCAACTTCAAGTGGCTGCAAATTGATAAAACCTAAGTTTATCCAACCAACTGCACCATTAACTGCAGCACTTGATCCTTTAAAAATCTTCATTACAACCAAAAATGCCAATAAAGCACAACTGATCATAAAGAACCACACCACAAATTTTCTGCTTTTAAATACATCAATCTTTAGAGCAAAAATTGGAACGCCAAATCCAAAAAACGCCACTAGGGCATAAATCGCTTGACGTATCCCATAAGTCGCCGGCTTGAAGCCATTTACTAATAAAATATCTGAGCTAGATGAATATACCATAATGATCCCAAAAACCACTAGTAGCAGGTATGGTATCAAAATATGATAATCCAAGTAATGAATTTTTTGACGCACTCGAGCCGTCCCCTTTTTGTGTAAAATAATATCTTTTTCATTATAAAACTTTTTTAGAAAACAAAAAACTGTCACTTGAATGAAGTGACAGTTTTTAATAAAAGATAAAATTATTGACGGTTACGTCTCTTATCTGCTTTTTGACGTTCTGAAGTATTCAAAATCTTCTTACGAAGACGGATACTTTCTGGAGTTACTTCACAGTATTCATCGTCATTCAAGAATTCAATAGCTTCTTCCAAAGTCATTGTTCTTGGAGTCTTGATTGCAGCAGCATGGTCCTTACCAGCAGCACGGGTGTTAGTTAAGTTCTTACCCTTAGTTACGTTAACAGCAATATCACGTTCACGACTTGATTGACCAACAATCATACCTTCGTAAACTTCAACACCAGCACCAATGAATAATTCACCACGTTGTTCAACTGATTGAAGTGAGTAAGTAGTTGATTGACCTTGGTTAATTGATACCAAAGCACCGTTTCTACGGCCTGGTTCCCAATTCTTAACTACTGGCTTGTATGAATCAAAAGTATGGTTCATAATTCCGTAACCACCAGTTTGAGACATAAATTCGTTGTTGTAACCAATCAAGCCACGTGATGGAACTAAGAATTCAAGACGAGTTTGACCATTTCCAGTGGCTTCCATGTTTTGCATGGTACCTTTTCTTTGTGAAAGTGAGTCAATAACTGAACCTACGTATTCATCTGGAGTATCGATTTGAACAGCTTCAAATGGTTCACACATGGTTCCGTCAATTTCACGATAAATAACCTTAGGACGTGAAAGTTGTAATTCAAAGCCTTCACGACGTAATTCTTCAACTAAAATTGAAAGGTGAAGTTCACCACGACCTGAAACAGTCCAAGCATTAATTTGATCAGTTGGATCAACCTTCAAAGACACATCAGTACGAGTTTGACGAATTAAACGATCTTCAAGTTTCTTAGGGGTAACTTGATCACCTTCGCGACCAGCAAATGGTGAGTCGTTAGCAACGAAGTCCATTTGAAGAGTAGGTGGATCGATCTTAAGAAGTGGTAATGCTTCTGGATGTTCAGCTGAAGCAATAGTTTCACCAACATAAATATCATTAATACCACTAATAGCAATGATATCGCCAGCTTTAGCTTCTTGAATTTCGTTACGCTTCAAACCGAAGTAACCAAACAACTTAGTAACACGGAAGTTTTGAGTTGAGCCATCACGTTTCATAACAGTAATGTTGTCGCCAACTTTAACGTGACCACGGTAAATACGACCTACCCCAATACGACCTACATAATCGTCCCAATCAAGCATAGTGATTTGGAATTGTAATGGTTCATCAACATTATCAATTGGAGCTGGAATATTCTTGATAACAGTATCAAAAATTGGATCCATGGTTTCTTCTTGCTTTGCAGGATCTGAATCGTATGATGAAGTACCATTCAAAGCTGAAGCATAAACAACTGGGAAATCAAGTTGTTCATCGCTGGCACCAAGTTCAATGAAAAGTTCAAGAACTTCATCTAAAACTTCCTTAGGACGAGCACCTGGTCTATCAATCTTGTTTAAAACAACAATTGGCTTAACACCAGCTTCCAAAGCCTTCTTTAATACGAAACGAGTCTGTGGCATTGGACCTTCATATGCATCAACAAGTAACAAAGCACCATCAACCATGTGCATGATACGTTCAACTTCTCCACCGAAGTCGGCGTGTCCTGGCGTATCCAAAATGTTAATAGTAGTATCCTTGTACTTAACCGCAGTATTCTTAGATAAAATAGTAATACCACGTTCACGTTCAATGGCATTTGAGTCCATTGCACGATCTTCCAAGTTCATGTGCTCTGGCAAAGTATCTGATTGCTTAAGCAATTGGTTAACTAAAGTAGTCTTACCATGGTCAACGTGGGCAATAATAGCAATATTTCTAATATCGTCTCTTCTTTTTTCTGACAAAAGTATTTTCCTCCCCACTCCTCAATAAAAAAACTGTGACCCGGTCACAGTTTCGGTGGCGCGTAAGCCGCTTATCGAAGTGTTTTCTATTTGTTAGTTTCGATCATTGATTTTACCACCTAACTACACATGGGTCAACGTTTTAGGTTCAATTTAAGTTTTCTTTGAAATTAACTTAAAAAACAAGCATCTATTTATAAGTTATGGTAAAAATAATAATGTAGATATTTTTATTAAAGGAGTAATTCATATTGATTTTAATGAAAGACATTACCCGCGATGGTAATCCTGTATTGCGTAAAGTTGCTGAACCACTTACTTTTCCACTAAGTGATCACTACAAAAAATTAGCCGACGACATGATGGAATATTTGATCAATTCTCAAGATCCAAAGATCGCTGAGAAACATCAATTAAGAGCTGGAGTTGGTTTAGCAGCTCCTCAAGTTGGTGAAAGTGTGCAGATGGCCTCTCTTTTAGTTCCAAATGATAAAGGAGAAATCATCTTTAAAGAAACTTTTGTTAATCCAGAAATTATTTCTGAATCAGTACGCCAAGCTTGTCTTAGTGAAGGTGAAGGTTGCCTTAGTGTAGACAAAGTAATTAATGGTTATGTTCCTCGTCCAGATAAGTTAACCATTCACTACTTTACTGTTGACGGTGAGGAGAAGACAATCCGTTTAAAGGATTATCCAGCTATTGTAGCAAGTCACGAAATTGACCACTTAAATGGTCACTTATTCTACGACCGCATTAACAAGCAAAATCCATTTGACCTAAAAGATGACACTGTAGTAATTTCCTAATAGCGTTATTTTTCTAACTATTTTCTTGTTATTAATATAAACAATAAAAACCATCGGGTGACTAAGCCGATGGTTTTTTACATTGGGAATTAAGAAGATTGAAGAGACTTCTTATATTGAGCAAATGAGTTTTAAAAGCCATTTACTACACTTTTTATATTAGTCCCTCTGTTATTTTATGTCAATGGTATCTGTAATTTTATTGCAAAAAATGTGGCCGAACTTGTGTATGTACTTATCTTTACAAATATGATAAAATATTTATTAGCTGTGGGATATTTTCTAATATCCCCTTTTGAGAACGTTTAAAAAATTAAATAATTTAAGGAGACTACAATATATGATCTACAAAGTTTTGTATCAAAAGGACAAGATTGTTAACCCACGTAGAGAAACTACACAAACTCTTTTCATGGAAGCTGACAACTTAGTCCAAGCTCGTGAGTTAGTTGAAGATAATACCCCCTACAACATTGAACTCATTCAAGAATTAACTGGTAATTCTTTAAAATACGAAAAAGAACACGCTGATTTTAAATTAACGACGTTCGGAGATAAGAAGTAGTTTAGAGTGCGAGTTAAAAATAATGAAGTAGCCGTTTTTGCAATTGGGGGATTGCATGAAATCGGTAAAAATATGTACTGTGTACAATATCAAGATGAAATTGTAATTATGGACTGTGGAATTAAGTTCCCAGAAGATGATTTACTTGGTATTAACTATGTTATTTCAGACTATTCTTACTTGATCAAAAACCGTAAGAAAATTAAAGCATTAGTAGTTAGTCACGGTCACGAAGATCACATTGGTGGGATTCCATTTTTACTTGAAAAAATTCCTGAAATCCCAGTATACGCCACTCCCCTAGCCCTTGCTTTAATCAAAGGTAAGCTAGAAGAACATGGTATTTTAAAGACTACTGAACTCCATGAAGAACATGAAGATACTGTTTTGAAATTTAAAAAGCTTTCTGTTAGCTTCTTCAGAACTACTCACTCAATTCCAGATACTTTAGGAATTGCTGTTCATACACCACTTGGTGCAGTTGTCTTTACGGGAGACTTTAAATTTGATTTGACTCCTGTCATGAATCAACCAGCTCCAGATTTCCAAAAAATGGCACAATTAGGTAAAGAAGGTGTTCTTGCCCTCTTATCTGATTCTACTAATGCGGAAGTTTCGCAATTTACTAAATCAGAGCGGTTTGTAGCTCAATCTATTCATGATATGATAACCGGAATTAAAGGTCGAATTATTTTTGCTACCTTTGCTTCTAACCTATATCGTGTTTCTACAGCTTTACAAGCTGCGATTGATACAGGAAGAAAAGTTGCTATTTTTGGACGAAGCATGGAAAATGGAGTTCAAAATGGTATTGATTTAGGATACCTTGACGTACCCGAAGGACTAATTGTAGACGCAGATGAAATTAACAATATTCCACCTGAAAAAGCAATGATCCTATGTACGGGTTCTCAAGGTGAACCCCTTGCAGCTTTATCTAGAATTGCAAATGGAACTCACCGTCAAATCAGTTTACAACCTAATGATACTGTCATCTTCTCTTCAAATCCAATTCCTGGAAACACCTTAAGTGTAAATCATTTAATTAACAAATTAATGGAAGGTGGAGCTAATGTTATTCACGGTCGTGTTAACAATGTCCACACTTCTGGACACGGTGGACAAGAAGAACTTAAGATGATGGTTCGTTTAGTCAAACCTAAATACATGATCCCAGTTCACGGGGAATATAGAATGCAAGTTGTTCATACTGAGTTAGCACAACAAGCTGGAGTTCCTGCTGATCATACCTTTGTCTTAAGTAATGGTGAAGTTGTATGTTTCAGTCCCGAAGGATCACGAATTGCAGGCCATATACCTGCTGGCGATGTGTATGTAGACACTTCTGGTACTGCCGATGTTGGAAATGTAGTAGTTCATGATCGACAAATTCTTTCTGAAGAAGGACTAGTAGTTGCAGTCGCTACTGTTGACTATAAACATAAACGTGTATTAGCTGGCCCAGACATTCTTAGTCGTGGATTTGTATATATGCGCGAGTCTACTGATTTAATTAGTCAAGCTCAAAAGCATGTATACCACGTTCTCAGAAATGAAATGGCTAAGTCTGATCGACCAAAAGATAGCGAGATTAAAAGAGCTATCATTGAAAATCTTTCTGATTTCTTGTATTCAAAGACAGAGAGACGACCAATGATTTTACCAATGATCATTGAAAAGAAATAATCTGAATAAAAAACACCCTTATGAAGAATCTTTAATCATAAGGGTGTTTTTTTAGCCTAAATATGAAATTGCAACCTGTAATTGAGCCAATCGAATAATTGCTTGTGCTAGATTTTCTTTATCTGTAGTCACTGAAATTTCACAAGTATCCTCATCAAAATCAAATCCCGCACCAATTGCTACTTCCATCCCAGTTTGATAAAGTTCTCTATCAGTTTCACCAGGATCTAATTTAAACAATATATGACTATCATCACCAATCTTGTAAAGATTACCATTTTTTTCAACAAAACAGTAGACTGTATCACCATAGGCATCAATTTGAGTGGTGGCAATTGACCAAGTATTATTCGCAACTTGTTCCACTTGAGTATGAGTACTTACCCATTCTCCAATACCATTTTTTATAAAATTATCCATTTTTCTTCCTCTAATAAAAATTATAAAAAAAGACAATCCCCTTTCAGCGTTAGGATTGCCTCATGCTAATCACTATATGTTTTTATAGCTTTATGTGTCAATTTAATGACATTCTTAATATACCATACTTTTTACAAAGTGGTAAAACTTTATTTTCCTTTTATAAAAATAACATATAGAAAATTCTATGCAAAAATAACATCATGTGCCTCACTCAATTTATTTAGTGTGACATCATTTAAAACATAGGTCATATCTAAATTATGAGCATAGAATTCAAGCAAGTCCTCTGCAATATACGTTAAGTTGCTTACTCGATCTAAATTTGGATATTGTAAAACCGTTTCTGCTTTCTTTATTTTTAAAGACCTCGGATGAGGATCATCTTTCATAGATATTCTTAGCCTTTCTATATTTTCTTTTTATTTTTTTGAATGTTTCAATTGATATTTATAAACTAAAGTCAATATTGAAACAAGCATATTTATTCCTGCAAGAGATATACCAATTATTTTTAGAATAAGTAATTTCTTTTCTGTATTCATATATTTGAAAACCTCCATTGCAAAAACTTCTTATATATAGAATACCATCTTTTAGTAATTATTAGCATTTTTTTACTCAGTAAAGGAAAAACTTAATTATTCCATTAATAATTTTCAATTAAAACTTCAATTTCAGAGAGTATTATTATTTTATAAATAAATGGAAGGAAGATTTTCGTGAAACTACTTATTATATCTATTATTACTTTATCTTTAGGAGTTTTAGCAAGTGCCACTACATTAACTAGACGTATGGCTCCTATTCCAGTTAAAAATAAAAGAAAAAATAGTAGGCTAAGATAAGCCTATTATTTTTACTTGAATTGATCCTGAATTAATTTGACTGGAGAATTTACGTGAATTTTTCCTATAATTTTACGCATTTCCAAAGGAGAAAGTTTATCTCCATATTGTAATAAATAAGAAATTGTCCAAATAATTGAACTCACATAGTTCTTAATGGCGACTTTAAAAGAGAAATTCTTATTTTCTTTTATTTTTTTATCGCTTCCATAAGTTATGCGTGTTCGAACTAAAAATTCCTTCTCAGTCGCATCATAAATCTTTTTTAGAAAGCCAATATCTCCATTTTCAGATAAAAGTGTTAAAAATGTTGTTCTATTTAGAATCCAATAATCAACAGTTTCACGAAAAGCTATTTCAAAATTTTCTATAATTTCTTCATTAGTTGCTAAATGATCTAACTTTCGTATATCTTTTCGATCAGCTTCCATCGCCTTTTTTAAACCTTGAATGAGTTCATCTTCAGTATCATCCAAGACTTCATTTTTATTGGAATAATAATGATAAAACGTACGAGAACTAATTTCTGCTTTAGCAATAACGTCTCTACTATAAATTTCGCGAAAAGGCTTTTCCGCCATACATTTCAGTAAGCCTTGCTGAATCCGATTTTTGGTATTAGTTATGCGAATATCCACTATACCCAGTGCTGCCTTTTTACCTTTAAATATACAAATCATAGCACAATAGATAGACTATTTTAGATATTCAAAAAGATTTTATACACTATATGTCAATAATAAACTCCATGTTTACTATATACATGTATTTGATATAGCGGGGTAGATAATGCACTCAATATTTCATTAATTTTTTTCTAGACGAATATTATCCATTCCAATCATTGGATCGATCTCTCCTGAATAGATAAGATCTTGAGTTAAAATATAATCCTCTTGTTTAGTTTCTGTTGGCTCCTTATCTTTATTTAAAGGTTTAACCTGCAACTTCCTGCATAATTTTCTAGTTAAGTCAGTTTTTCGATCATTGCCTGGAGTACTTAGAGCTTTAACATAAGCTTCCGGCTCACCTAATAAGACTAGATTATTTTCCGCACGAGTTATGGCAGTATATAGTAAATTTCGCTTAAGCATAATAGAATTTTGTTTGGTTAAAGTTAAAATTACTAAAGGAAATTCTGATCCCTGAGACTTATGAATAGTGATCGCATAGGCCCGTGTTAAATCATGCAAGTCATTTTTACTAAAGGTGACTTCTCGATCATCAAATTTTGCCACTAAACATTCTTTAGGATTGTTTTCATTAATACTAATAACTTTTCCAATTTGCCCATTATAGATATCCTTTTCAGGATTATTTTGCAATTGTAAAATACGATCACCAATTCGAAAAATTTCATTATGGGTTTCTATTTTTTTGCTGTTAACTTTAGGAGGATTCATTATTTCTTGAACCACATCATTTAACTTAATTACTCCTCCATTACCATGATACATAGGACTCAAAATTTGAATATCGTCTTTATCAAACCCACGCTTCAAAGCTAACTTTACAATCTGACTAATTGCATCCCCCATTAAATTCGGCTGACAAGAAATAAAGGAATAATTATTCGTTTTCTTAAAAATATTATCTTGATTCTTTCCCTCATTAATATCATGAGCCAGGGTAATGATAGTCGATTCATCTCCTTGACGGTGAATCTGCTTCAACTGCGTAGTAGGAAAAATATTTGAATCGATCAAATCACTAAACACATTTCCTGCACCTACTGAAGGCAATTGATCCTTGTCTCCTACAAATACCACATGAGTAGTAGAATCGATGCTGGCAATCAACTTTTTGAACAAAAACATATCAACCATTGACATTTCATCAACGATTAAAATTTCTCCATTTAAAGTATTTAATTCCTCTTCTCCACTACCATCAATTCCAATCCCTAATAAGCGATGAATTGTTTTAGCTGCAATACCCGTGATCTCACTCATCCTTTTTGCGGCTCTCCCAGTTGGAGCAGCCAGTAAAAATGGTGGATCTTCACTGAATAAAGCTGACTTAGGGATTTCGGCTAGTATTCTTAAGGCTTTCAAAATTCCATTAACAATAGTGGTTTTACCAGTACCAGGTCCCCCAGTTAAAATTGAAATTGGATTAGTCAAAGCATTTCTAATTGCTAATTTTTGCGTATCATCATAACTAATATTCAACTCTTTTTCAGTCTTTTCGATTGCCTTAGTAACTTCTTTTTCAGAATATTTTGATTCTTCTTGGTGTCGATCAATTAATTGTTTCAACAAATTAGCAATTTCATTTTCTGTTTCAAAAATATTTTGTAAAGCTGCGGTATCATCATCTACTACAATCTTATTTTTATGTTGCAAATCATTAATACCAGCAGCAATGGCATCAAAATCGTTACTTCCTAATAGCTCTGCAGCCTTAGCCAATAGCTCTTTAAGATCAACATAAGTATTACCTTCAACAACAAGATTCTCCGTCAAAACTTGGAGAACGGCTCCTCTAATTCGTCGTGGATCATCTAAAGGAATTTCTAAACTCTTCCCTAGTTTATCAGCAGAATTAAAATTATATCCTGATACATTCGCCACTAAAGCATAGGGATTTTCTTCAAGCTTAGCTAAAGTATCACCCTTATAAATCTTATAAAATTGATTTGCTACTTTTTTATTTAAACCATATTGAGCTAACTTCAATACAATTTCTGAATAAGAATCCATAGCTTGAATTCCTTGAAGCAAGCTGTTTTTCTGCTTTTTTGAAAGAGATAATGTATCAATTTTAGCTGGATTATCTTTTAAAACTTCCAGAGCATTTAATCCTAATTCGTCAATAATTACAGTTGCGCTTTTATGTCCAATTCCTGGAAATTTATCTGAACTTAAGTATTTAGTAAGACTACTTTCTTCATGAGGCATAACTTGTCGATAACTTTCTACACGAAATTGTAATCCAAACTTATTATGCATTACCAAGTTTCCAGAAAAGTTATAAGTTCCAGAAATTTGAATATCACCAAAATTACCAGTTACACGAATAGTATCTTTAGAATAATCCTTTAACGAACCAATAATTTCAATATCTAAAATCTTAAATAGATTTTCGTTATTTTCAAAAATAATGCCATCTACTTTACCCGTAAATTCACTCATTTACCTTTTTCCTTATCACTGAGCATCTTCATAATTGCTGCATATTGATTTTCAGCTTGTTGATAGTATTTTCTATCCATCTTTTTGGATTTAGCTAAAAACTTTTCAGCCTCTTCTTTATTATGATCAAACAGTGCAATTCCCAACAAAAAATTTATCTTAGCATTGCGCTCATCTTCTGGGATTTGACGATAATTGTCTTCAGCTTGCTTAAAATCACCTAGTCCCATCCAAATATCACCAAGCAATTCTTTTACTCGATTATCTTTATTTTTAATCGATAAAGCATATGCTAAAGCCTTTTGTAATTGACCTAATTTTAAATATACTAAAGCTTTTTGATACAAAGTTAGGTCATCATTAGGGATTTTATCAAGAAGAGTTAAAGCCTTATCAAATTCACCTTGCATATAATAAGCAACGGCTAAGTTATAAGAAAGCTCTTGAGGCTTTTCAACTAAATGTTGAGCTTGCTCCAAGAGTTTTTGAGCTTGATCAAAACTTCCTTGTTCAATTAAATATGTTGACAATTGCAAGTAATTATCAACATTTTTGGGATGTTCATCAATTTTTTCGATTAACTGATGAATAGCTTCATCTGTTTTATCATTTCTGTATAAATTATCTATCTTTTTATCCATTATAGTGAATCCGTTTCTGATAATTTTCGACCTAAATAGCTAGTTTCATTCCAAATTACGGGGAAAAATGACTTTCTACCATCTTTTGTTTCCAAAATTGTTAAACTAGTATTACTCAATCCGCCACGTTTACGTACGTCTTTTAAAGGGTATCCTAAAAGGCCTCCCATGATCGCTGATAGAGCAGCACCGTGACTAACGGCTAAAATTTTGTCATCTTCATTAGGAAAACGTTGTGCCATTTCTTGAGCAAAATCTGTCCCTCTTTTGATTACATGCTGATAAGTTTCACCGTGAAGTTCAGTAGGATCATATTTATCTGGATGATTCCAAAAGTTATCAATCTGTTCAGGGAATTTTTTGGCAGCCTCGTCAAACTTCATTCCTTCCATATCTCCTAAATTAAACTCACGTAAGCGTTCATCAATTACTACAGGTAAATTAGCATTCATAGCATCATCAATGCCCTGTGCTGTGTTAAAAGCTCGATTTAAAGGACTAGCAAAAATACCCCGAAATTGCGTACCTTTTAAATGTTCTCCTAACTTTTTAATATCTTTTAAACTTTGATCTAATAGCGGAGAGTCCCCATGTCCTCCTTGAAAACGACTTGCTAAATTCCACTCAGTTTTTCCATGTCTGACAAAATAAATCTGCATTTTAAAATCTCCATTCCCGAATCATTAAAGAATATTTTAGCAAAATTATACTTATAGGTTAATTATTTATAACGAATTGATCAATTACTTCAAGAACTTGTCACTCATCTAACCTATTTCCTTAACAGTTTGCTTTTAGTTTATCACTTAAACAATAAAAAAAGAGCTGGGATTAAAATTAATCCTAGCTCTTTAAATATTCAATTATTATACTAATTGCAACTTCTTGGCACCTTGGAATGCACAATCAATGTAACCTCCACCGATACACTCTTCGCCATTGTATAATACCAAAGCCTGACCTGGAGTAACAGCTCTTGCTGGCTCATCGAAAAATACATCGGCAGTATTCTCAGCAGCATTATACTTTACAGTTACACCAACATCGGCTTGACGGTAACGAAACTTAGCAGTGCAGTGGAATTCTACGTCGTGATCAGGACGACCAGTGAAGAATGACATGTTGCTTGCCTTTAATTCAGTAGCATAAAGAAGCTTACTGTCGTAGCCTTGCTCAACAATTAATTCATTCTTTTTCAGATCCTTACCTACTACAAACCAAGGATCAGTTGATTCCTTAGTTGAACCAAGGCCAAGGCCTTGTCTTTGACCAATCGTGTAGTACATAAGTCCAGCATGCTCACCAACAACCTTACCATCTGGGGTTACCATCTTACCAGACTTAGCAGGTAAAAATTCACTCAAGAACTTTCTGAAATTACGCTCACCAATAAAGCAAATTCCAGTAGAATCCTTCTTAGTGGCAGTAACAAGACCAGCTGCCTTAGCAATTTCGCGCACTTGTGGCTTAGTTAAATTAGCAAGTGGGAAAATAACTCTATCAATTTGATCTTGACTAAGCTGACTCAAGAAATAAGTCTGATCCTTGTTACCATCCTTTGGACGCATCATATGAGTTACTCCATTTGCATCCTTGACAGTTTTAGCATAATGACCCATGGCAATATAATCAGCATCAAGACTCATAGCAAATTCTAAGAATGACTTAAACTTAATCTGACTATTGCACATTACGTCTGGATTAGGGGTACGGCCCTTTTTGTATTCATCTAAGAAATATTCAAAAACTCGATGCCAGTATTCTTTTTCAAAGTTAATTGAGTAATAAGGAATACCAATTTTATCAGCAACCTTTTTTACATCATCATAATCTTCGGTTGCAGTACAAACGCCAGAATCATCAGTATCATCCCAATTTTTCATGAAGACACCAACAACATCATAGCCTTGTTGTTTTAACAGAAGTGCTGAAACTGAAGAGTCAACCCCTCCACTCATTCCAACAACAACTCTAATCTTACTATTGTCTACCATGCAATCAATCCTTTACAGGAACAAGAATATTGCGCTCTTCGAGATCTTTTAAAATATAATCTAAAAGTTCAACTGTTGGCGCTAATTGCTTGTTCTTAAAAATATTTACTTTTTGCAAACCATTGCGATCAGTAATAACCATCGTTAAATGTGATAAGTCTTTATTGACAGTCATCTTCAATTTAGTTGGTGCATTATATGGGGAATCATTATACAAGGGATGTTCGTAATTATAATTACCCTTTGGAGTTTTTACAAAACCTGCATCAATTAATGCATAAAGCTTGATATCTGGACTTAATGTAAATTTACGATTGTCACCATTAATTACAACTGTATTTGCCATAATTTTCCTCACTTATTTATAATAAGTTACTTTCCTTTTAAAAGCAACTACTTATATTTGGATTGAATATATTGTTATTATTTTAATTCTTCAACATAATTACAAATTAATTTGGCAGCTTTTGCTCCTACTTTTTTTACAAAACTGTCAAAGTCTTCGTCAGCATTTTCATCGCCATTATCAGAAATTGCACGCATAGCAATCAAAGGCTTATTAAAATGGTAAGCAACTTGTGCAAAAGCTGCCCCTTCCATTTCTACGCCTAGGGCATCTGGGAAATTCTTCTTAATTTCTTCTTTTTGCTTACTAGAAGCAATAAAAGAATCCCCAGTAACTACTAACCCTTCACGAAAGTCAATATTTTGATCCTTCAAATATTGAGCAAACTTGTCTCTTTGAGGTGAATTTAATTCAAAGCGTGCTGGCTCTTGTGGAATTTGACCTTCCACATAGTCCCCAGCAGCAGTGTTATGAGCATCATGATAAGTAAAGCTATTGGGTAAAATCAAATCTTCCTTATGGACACTCTCATCCATTGAGCCCGCAGATCCGGTCATGAAGATCAAATCAATATCTTCATTACTTAATAAACTAGATAAATTCATTGCAGCTTGAACTTTACCAATTCCACTCAGACCAAGGTAAATATCATTACCATTAACAGAAAAATGTTCGAAAGCAGTAGTTCCGAACATTTTCTTATCTTCCGAGTTGAAATTATTGCGGTAATAAGCTGCCTCAATTTCCATTGGGACAATAATCGCAATTTTCATAATTTTCCTCGATTCAATTACAAATGAAATAGTGCTAATAACACTAAAATGATCAAAATGAACACTATCAAAATAGCACTATTCAATCTCTTTTTCAAACGCAGGCCTTTCTCTTCATTAAACGTTCTTTTTTCTTCTTTCGGGCTAAAAATTGGTTCGCCATTACCTTTAAGTGAACGACGCTCTAACTTTTCGTCTGTTTTATCTCGCTTAAATCCAGGTACAACATCTACATTATTATCTTTAGGTTCATTATCATCAACAAAAGCAGATCTCACCTTATCAAAAACAGATTTCTGAGATGATTTGCGTTGCTTCTTTTGATACTCAGATCTTTTTTCAGTCATTTTCTTTCTTAGAAGGAGCTCCAGTTAATAGCATATTTTCCCATAGAGCAATTGCATAAAGCGTTTTTGCATCGACTATTTTCTTTTCAGCAACTAACTTTTTCAATTCTTCTAAGCTATACCAATGAGTAGTTAAAAATTCATCAGAGTCTAACGAACGCTTTTCTTCTAACTTAGTTAAAGTATCACAGTAGAAAAGATACATCTTTTCATCTGTAAAACCTGGAGAAGAATAAAATTCAGTAATTTCTTCCCAATAATCGGCTTGATAACCGCCCTCTTCATTAAGTTCACGCTTCATAGCGTCAAGAGGGGTAGCATCAGTAGAATCAATTAATCCAGCCGGTATTTCTAAAGTTAATTGTTTTATTGGCTCACGCCATTGCTCAACTAAAAGCATTTTTTTATCTTTATTAATAGCAATCACACCAGCTGCTGGACGATGCTTAATGACTTCTCTAGTAGAAGTTTCACCATTTGGCAACTCAATTGTTCTCACTGATAAATCAACTATCCTACCTTTAAAGATATGTTGCGAAGAAATCTCTGTTTCTTTTAAATCCATAGCGTCCCTCTCTTTTAGGCTAAGTAGACATTAACGCATTGTAAGCCATTCTTTCCTTGCGCTAACTGAAATTCTACTCTTTGGCCTACTTCAAGGCGTTTATAACCTTCTTCTTTGATAGCAGTATAAAATACAAAATAGGATTTATGGTTTTGATCATCTTCGATAAAACCATAACTACTCCCTTTATCAAATTGTTTTACAGTTCCCAAACGCATTATTTCTCAAGTCCTTCTTGAACTGCTTCTGGGTAGTCCTCTTCAACAATCTCAGCACAACGACCACAAAGCATTGGAAGTTTAGGATCTACTCCAATATCAGTTCTAATCATACGGCAACGTGGACAAACTTCTCCGTCGGCGTGCTTAACAACAATAGCAGCATTCTTCAATTTTTCAGCATCTTCTGGTGCTTCTTCATCAGAAATTGTAAGATCAGAGACAATCAAAATCTGTCTAAAGTCAGCATTAAGTTCATCGAGCATTGCTTTAGTTTCTTTATCAGGGTAAATAGTTACGGCAGCTTCAAATGACTTACCAATTAATTTTTGGTTTCTTGCATCTTCAAGAGCCTTCAAAACATCATCACGCAAGCTCATAAACTTAGACCAGTTTTCAAGTAATTCGTCACTATTTTCGTAGGTTTCAACCTCTGGCATATTAGCAAGTTGAACATATTCTTCATCTTCCTTGAGGAAGCCCCAAATTTCTTCCATAGTATGTGGCAAAATTGGAGTTAAGATTTTAGCCAACTTAACTGCAGCATCATAAATTACAGTTTGCATTGAACGACGAGCATGACTGTTCTTTGCTTCGATGTATAAAACATCCTTGGCAAAGTCTAAGTAAAATGCAGATAAGTCATTAGAAATGAACTTGAAGATCTTCTTATAAACAGTAGTGAAGTCAAACTTATTATAAGCATCCAAACTTTCTTTAATCAAATTATTAAGCTTAACTTCCATGTATTGATCTACTGATCTTAATTCATTATAAGCTACACGATTTTCCTTTGGATCAAAATCACTAGTGTTAGCAAGCATATAACGGAAAGTATTTCTAATTTTACGGTAACTTTCTGATGCTTGCTTCAAGATATCATAAGAAACTGCAACGTCTGAAGTGGTATCAGCTTGAGCTACCCAAAGACGAATAATTTCAGCACCCATCTTCTTGATGACATCATTTGGTGAAATTACATTACCAAGTGACTTAGACATCTTGTGACCCTTATCATCAAGTACGAATCCTTGAGACAAAACTTCTTTATATGGAGCCAGACCAGTAACTGCAACTGAGGTAATCAAACTTGAGTTAAACCAACCACGGTATTGGTCACTACCTTCAAGGTAAAGATCAGCTGGGAAATTGAGACCATCTCTGTATTTCATTACACCAGCCCAAGAAGAACCAGAATCAAACCAAACATCTAAGATATCAGTTTCTTTTCTAAATTTACCATTTGGTGAATGTTCTGACTTAAATCCTTCTGGAAGTAGTTCTTCTGCAGTATAAGTGTACCAAGCATTAGAACCTTCTTTTTCAAAGATTTGAGCAACATGTTCGATAGTTTCTGGAGTAACAATTGGAGTATCGTCTTCTGCATAGAAAATTGGAAGTGGTACACCCCATGCACGTTGACGAGAAATTACCCAATCACCACGATCTTTGATCATATTGTAAAGACGAGTTTTACCCCATGAAGGAATAAATTCTGATTTTTCAATTTGATCTAAGATTTGATCTCTAAACTTATCGATTGAAGCAAACCATTGAGTAGTTGCACGGTAAATAACTGGCTTCTTAGTACGCCAATCATGTGGGTAGGAGTGTGTAAAGAAGCTAAGCTTAAGGAGTGCTCCTGCCTTTTCAAGCTTATCAGCCACAACTTTGTTAGCATCGTCATAAAACATACCAACAAGATCTGGATCAGGAACTTCTTCAGTAAATCTACCTTGAGCATCCATTGGACTGAAAACTGGCAAACCATAACGACGACCTACATTGTAGTCATCTTCACCAAAACCAGTAGCATTGTGAACCAAGCCAGTACCATCATCATCAGTAACATAAGTATCATTCATCACAAGACCAGTTACATCATAAAGTGGGTGTTGGTAAGTCATTCTATCAAAGTCAGTACCTTTTAAGGTCTTAAGAACTTTGTAGTCTTTCCAACCTAAATCTTCTGCAACTGCTGCTAAGCGATCTGCTCCAATGACGTATTTTTTACCGTTTACTTCTACTACTGAGTAATCAAACTTAGGATTTACAGTAATTCCGACGTTACTTGGAATTGTCCATGGAGTAGTAGTCCAAATTACCAAAGAAGTATCACTATCTAAAATTCCTTTACCATCTTTAATTGGGAAAGCAACATAAATTCGAGGAGATTTAATATCATGATATTCCACTTCAGCTTCAGCTAAAGTTGATTCACTTGACCATGACCAGTAAACTGGCTTCTTACCTTTGTAAATGTAACCCTTCTTAAACATTTCACCAAAGACGCGAATTTCTTCAGCTTCAAATTCAGGTTGAAGGGTAATATATGGATGCTTCCAATCAGCCATTACGCCAAGACGCTTAAAGTCGGCCATTTGCTTTTGAATTTGTTCTTCCGCAAATTGACGACATAATTCACGATACTTCGCGCGATCCATAGTCTTACGATCTACGCCTTTTTTAGCCAATTGTTGTTCTACTGGAAGGCCGTGAGTATCCCAACCAGGTACGTATGGTGCATAGTAGCCATCCATATTTTTGAAGCGAACAATAATATCTTTAGAGATCTTGTTCAAAGCATGACCCATGTGAATATTACCATTAGCAAATGGAGGGCCATCATGTAAGTCAAAACGAGGTTTACCTTCGTTAAGTTTTAATCTTTGTTCATATAAATCATTGTCTTCCCATTGCTTTTGCCATTCGGCTTCACGAACTGGAAGATTTCCACGCATTTTAAACTTAGTCTTGCCTAAGTTCAATGTATCTTTAATTCTCATTCAACTATTCCTTTCTAAAATAAAAACCTCACCCTAAATTAGGGCGAGGTTAATCGTGGTACCACCTAAATTGAGTATAAAAACTCCACTTAAATAATTGCGTATCATGCAATAAAACGCTTAGACCAATTAGGCAGCTGATCAACTCTTGGGCTCTTATACTAACCTCTCACCATCGTTAGTTCGCTGCAATTGCCTGCAAGTTTTACTGTCAGTCTAATTATTTATCTTTATAATCATCCGGAAAAACAATTGTAGTTCCTGAGCGCTTCTTTGGCGCTGGTTTAGGAACGTCAACTTGTTCAGTATCCGGACTATCCCCTGTCATCGGCTTAGGTTCTTCTTCACCTTCACTAGGGTCTTGGTATGAGTTTACGTCATCTGGTGCCTGCTTGTCAACATCATCTTGCTCAATTACTTCATCATCGTCATCTTCGACATCTTCATCATCAGCCACCGGGATAGGTTCTGATCCATCATCTGGATAAAAACGATCAGTCTTAAAATATTGGTCTAAAGCCTGTTGCCATTCATCATCATTTAAATTATCAATTTGCTTTTGAAGCATAGCCTGCATATGAGACCGAAATTCGCCAATTTCTTGTTTCAAGCGTTTGTAATCATCAGCAATGACATCTTTTTGTTGCTTTTCATAATTAGCATCAATAGTTGCTTGTTCTTTAGCATTATTGACAATATCATCTGCTTCTTGATGTGCCTTTTCTTTAATTATATCGGCTGCTTCTTGAGCTGATATCAAAGAATCTTGAAGTTGTTTTCTTTTTTCATCATAAGCGTCTGCTTTTTCTTGCAATTGTTCTACTTTAGTATTTAAGGAAACGATTTCATTCTTTAAATCAACCACTTCATCCAATGCATCCCCGTAATTATCGACAATTTTATCTAAAAAACTATCTACTTCGTAGCGATCATATCCATTTCGACCACGACGTTTAAATTCTTTATTATGAATATCCATTGGCGTTAATTGATCTACTTGTGTTTTTTCGTCTGCCAAAGTTTTAGCACCACCTTATATTTACCTTTTTTGGTTGCTGAGATATTCGAGATTACAATTCTTCCAAAATGTCTTAAACTCACAATATCGTTTACATTAACCATTATATTAGAATCTTGAATTTCGTGCCAATTTAATTTTACCAGTTTACTATCAATTGCTTTTTGAATTTGGCCTCTACTATCCTTGCTAATTCCAGCAAGAAACGCATCAATTCTCAAAGAGTTGATAATAATATTCTTTTCTAAAGAATCATCTTGAGGTATTAAAACATCTTTAAAAGAAATTGGCTTAATTTTGACTTTAATATTTCCAACTCTATCAATTTGCTCTATAAAAAAGTCACTTAACTCTTTTTTAGCAAAAAATTGCCATCTACCTTTTCCATCAGTGATTATGTCGCCAAAAGTATCAGTTTCTAATCCCGAATTAGCCAAAGTTCCTAAAATAGAACTATGATTCAATTGTGAGAATTTTTCAGGATACTCAATTTCAAATGGAATAATTTGATAATCGTCTGGCCTTAAATTATCCCATTCCAAATTGAGATAAACTCGCTTTTTTTCAGCATCTTTATAACCACCAAATTCTTGAATAAAAGCTTCATTCCCCACAATTGTTTTTAAAATATCTCTTTTCCCAGGATCCAAAAAGTCAGTTAAAATTGCTTCATTTTTAAAAATCAACTGATTAAAAAGACCAACAAATCGGTCGATTGTTGGTCTTTCTTCTTTTTCAAAATGTGGGTAAAAGCTACTAGCTTGTCTACGTTGCATTAGCCGACTAACCTAAATAAAATTCTAAAAATCCAAACCAAAACATAATCTTGAACAAAGTATAGAACTAATAAAGCTAAAATTGGTGAAAAATCAATCCCCGTTGAAAAGGCTAATTTTGCAAGTGGACCCCGTCTGAATAAATTTAGATAAGGATTCACCACTTTATCAATCCATTGTCCAACTACAGAATTACTGAGGGCTGGAACCCAACTAAGAATGGCATTAATTACAATAAATATGCTGTAGAGCCAAAAAATCCATCTAATAACAGTATATATACTGTACAATATACTTCCCATTAACTTAAATTATCTTTCTTATCTACTAATTCGCTAATTTTTCCATCAGTTGAGAATTTAGGAGGAGTGGCTAAAAAGATCTTATCTCCGATACGTTGAATTTCACCTTTCAAAGCATAAACTGTCCCGGTAATAAAATCAACAATTCTTCTAGCGGAACTATCTTCCATTCTACTAAAGTTAATAATAACAGCCTTATTATTCAATAAATTTTGTGCAACATCTTTTGCATCGGAAAAAACACGAGGTTCATACAAAACAATTTTGCTTTGAGCTGAAGTACTCATGCCGGATTTAATCGAAAGAATATTATCTCGATTGATAGTATTCATAGGAATGCTATTATCTTCCTCAGTCTCGCGACGTTCAGTATATTCTTCATTATCATACATCTCATCCTCATCGTTAGAGATGCCGAAGAATCTACCTAATTTATCAAAAGCCATGTAGCCTTACCTCCTCTATATCCTAGTTTTCACCACGATGTTTGAAAAACGGAATATCATCATTATCATCATCACTTTGTGCACTAGTTTCGATTTGAGAAATGCTCTTTTGATCATCACTACTCATAGAATCAAAATTATTATCTTGTTTTTGAGGTTCAGGTTGCACATTTCTTCTTTGGCTTTGATCACTATTACCTAAGCCCCATACACTAGTTGGATCAACCATAGTTTCATGTTGTTGAGCAGATTGATCTGGTTCCACAGTTTGATGTGGTTGAACTGGTTGCTTAACTTCAGAATGAGGTTTAGCAGTTTGAACTTGAGAATTAGCTTCACTTGAAGTTGAGTTATCAGTTCTTGCTTCTGCTTTAATTTGGTGACTTCTACCTGGAAGTTGCTTTGATGCAGCTTCTTCAGCAGCAGAATCAATACCAGTAGCAATTACAGTAACTACTACTTCATCCCCTAAGTTAGGATTGATTGAAGTACCAAAGATAATGTTAACATCATCACCAGCTGCTTTTGAAACAATTTCTGATGCATCTTGAGCTTCAAACAAAGTTAAGTCTGGACCCCCAGTAATGTTAAGAAGAACTTGTTTGGCACCATCAATTGACACTTCCAAAAGTGGAGAAGAAATGGCCAATTTGGTAGCTTCCACAGTTCTGTTTTCACCGCTTGCACGACCAATTCCCATTAAAGCTGCACCTTGATTTTCCATTACTGTTTTAACATCAGCAAAGTCCAAGTTGACATAGTCAGTTGAAGTGATCAAATCAGAAATACCTTGTACACCTTGCTTTAAAACATTGTCAGCTTCTTTGAAAGCATCCATCATCGGTGTCTTCTTATCAACCATTTCAAGTAAACGATTATTAGCAATAATAACAAGGGTATCAACATATTGCTTTAATTGAGTAATGCCTTCTGCAGCATTTCTAGAACGCTTAGGACCTTCAAAACTGAATGGACGTGTAACAACCCCAACAGTTAATGCACCTGTTTCACGGGCGATTTTAGCCACTACAGGAGCCGCACCAGTTCCAGTACCGCCTCCCATACCAGCAGTAATGAAGATCATATCTGCACCTTTCAATGCATCTTCAATTGTTTGTTCACTTTCTTCAGCGGCCTTTTGACCTACTTCAGGATGTGAACCTGCACCTAAACCTCTAGTAAGTTTTGGTCCAAGTTGAATCTTGTTTTCTGCTTTATTGCTATTTAATGCTTGTACATCAGTGTTAGCTGCAATAAATGAAACACCTTGAACGCCATCATCAATCATTCGATTGACGGCATTGCCGCCGGCGCCACCAACACCAATCACCTTAATGACAGCATTTTTATTGTCATCTGAATCGAACGTAAAATCCATCGAATTAACCACCTTTAATCAAAGAACTTCTTAAAGAAATTCTTGATGCCCTTACTATTATTTTTAGTATTATTTTCTTCTTTATCCTCAGAAGCTTTTTCACTTCTAGGCATTTTATGTCTATTATATGCTTCTTTTGGTTCAGTTTCACTAGTTGAAGCAGGTCTTTTCGAAATCTTGACATTTTCTTGTTCTGCTTCTTCTAGTTCCCCTAAAATATTATTACCATAAATAGCACTTGCTACCAAGTAGTCAATATCTGACATCTTGTAAGCATAGTTTACAATGCCATAAGCTGCTGCATAAATTGGAGTTCGCATTCCCATTTGATCAGGTTGATAAATGCGCGCTTTCACATTTAACCCATTTGCAACCAAATTATCAATTCCTTGAAGCAAACTGCTTCCCCCAGTAATAATAATTCCACCGGGAAGCTTTAATGCTTCATGTTTAGCTAACCCTTTCCCAATTCGGGTAATAGTTTGTACTAAACGTGCATTAATAATTTCACTGAGATAAACCTCGTCCACCATCTTCTGGCCGTCGGCTCCTACACTTTTAACAGCAAATTTATCATTTTCTGAAGCTAAGCTTGGCAATGCAAAACCATAATCTAACTTGATTTGTTCAGCATCTTTTTTAGAAGTACTTAAAACCACTGAAATATCATTGGTGATATCACTACCACCCTCCAAGTCAATATTAGCATATTTGATTTGGCCTTCATGAATTACAGTAGCTGTAGTTATGCCACCACCCAAATCCAAAATGATTGATCCGAAAGTTCTCTCCCCTTCATCCAAGGCTACGCTTGCAATAGCAAGTGGAGTTGGAACAAAGAAGTTATTACTATAACCTGCACGTTCAATCGCTTTCTTAATATTATGAAGTGCTCCTGAAGGTGCAGTCAATAAAATGCCTTGAACTGCAAGAGAATGCGCGATCATTTTACGTGGATCATCGACATCTGTCTTACCATCGATCATAAATCTACTTGGCAAAAATGAAATAGGTTCTCTACCATCTTTTACCGCAGATTTAACTGCAGCTTGTAAAACACGCTTAACGTCTGCATTACCAACTTCTTGGCCATTTTCTCCTACATTAGTCAATCCAGTAGCTGTTTCCAGTTGTAACATCCCTACTGGAATTCCGGTCACTACTCGGTAAATGTTGGCATTCGTCTTTTCTGCAATTTCTTTGAGTGCACGACTAATCGCATTTGCAGTTTGATCAATATCAACAATTTTACCGTGTCTCATTCCCGTATTAGGTGTAGTAACTGCGCCAATAACTTTACCTGCATCAGCTACTACTGCTTTTACACTTGTGGTCCCAATATCTAGTCCCACTAAAAGATTTGAATTATCCAAAATTAAGCCCCCATATTAACTGCCATGAAAAAATTTTAACATAAAATATCATCTATTACAGCCTACGTAATGTCATAAGCTCTTTTTTCACTAGAAGTAAGCGGTCTACTAAATGCGCCAATTTCTAAATCAATTAAACTATTTTTGCCAGCTTTTTCTTTGATTGCATTATAATATTTAATTTTATCTTTTAATGTAGTGATATTTCCAATAACCACATTTCCATCTTTCATGACAAGAATAATTTGTGATTTTCGACGTGTGTTTCCACTAAGTACTTTAACTTCTTTTTTGAACGAAGCTGGGAAACTATTGAATAGTTTAAGGTCCTCTTTTAAAGAAGACTCATGATTAGTACCGATAAATATCGGTTTATCTTGATCTGCTTTACTCCACGAAATAGCCCGTGTCCCTAATTTATCATTTGCTAAAATCTTGCGGTATTTATTTCCTACTTTAAGATAACCTAAAGTAGAATATTCTTTAACTTGCAAGGTTAATTGATTAAAATGGGATAATTTAATATTTACACTTTTAATTTCTGGATATTTCTTGACTAGCTTATTATTTACACTTTTTTGATTAAATAAATAATCAAAAACTTTATCGCTAGCTTTAATCCCTGAACTAGCAACAATTGCTTTGCTAGACAGATCATCTGCACCTTGCACTCGGACACTTCCAATATTAGCTAAGGGAGAAACGTAGTATCCCAAACCTATAATCGCGATTAAAGAAATTACAACAATCGACCCTAGCCTTCTAAAAAGTGAACGTCGCCTTTCTGCGTGCAAATTAGAAAGTGAGGCAGAAACTTTAGTATTCTTTTTTCGTTTATTTTTAGTAGATTGATGATTTATGTAAGGCGACAATTCTTTTCGTGGGTCAATTTTTGTCACTCGTCTTTTAGCCATCTGCCTCACCTACTTTCCTTAACGAGAAATTTCTTCCATTACTTTAATTACTTGGTCTGAAGCATCTGGAACACCTAATTCTTTTGAGGCTTTACTCATTTCCGTGGCATACTTTTCATCAAGTAAAATATGATCAATTGAAGAGACAAAATTATTAGGATTCAAATCATCTTCTGGAATTACTAGGGCAGCTCCTGCCTTTTCTAAATCCAAGGCGTTCTTCATTTGATGGTTATGAGTAACATTAGGACTTGGAATTAAAATTGCAGGTACCCCTAAAGCAGTAAATTCTGCAATACTAGTTGCCCCAGAACGTGAAACTACACAAGTCATTTCTGGAAGAAGAGCAGGCATATTCTTAATATATGGTAAAACCTTAATGTTATCTCCTAAGTCAATATCCTTTAATTTCTTCTCAACGGCATCATAGTAATATGTTCCAGTTGCCCAAATAATCTGATATGGCTTTTTACTAAGTTCCATTACAGACTTGAGCATAATCCGATTAATAGCTAAAGCTCCACGAGATCCACCAAAAACTAAAACAGTTGGCATTTGAGGATTAAGTCCCCATTTGGTTTGTAAATCGATTTCATTTTCATGAAGTCCTAAAACTTGTTGAGACCGAGGATTCCCTGTTTTAACTAGTTTTTTCTTTTCTGGGAATTGTTTAGCTGCATCATCAAAAGTATAACAAATCTTATCAACATAATGACCTAAGAATTTGTTAGCTAATCCCACAACAGAGTTAGACTCATGGATCATGGTTGGTATATGCATCTTGGCAGCTTCATAAACCATTGCTCCACTTACATAACCACCAGTCCCAACAACAATATCAGGCTTGAAATCATTTAAGATTTCCTTAGCACGCTTAGTTGCTTTAAAGAACAATTCAATAGTTTCAAAGTTCTTAAGGGGATGCTTACGATTAAAGCCTTGAATTTTAATCGTTTTAAAATTCACACCAGCTGCAGGTACAATTTTAGATTCTAACCCTTTTTGTGTACCTACAAAAAGAATATCATCATTTGTACTAATTCCACGTTCTTTCAAACGTTCAATAACTGCCATAATTGGATAGATGTGGCCACCGGTACCGCCACCTGTAAAAATTACTCTCATTTTATTTAGTCTTTAATTCCTTAACAAATTTTACAAAATAATCTCCACGTTCTTCAAAGGTTCTAAACTGATCCCATGAAGCACAAGCTGGTGAAAATAATAAAACATCGCCTTCATCAGTTAACTCGTATGCCTTTGGCACAGCTTCTTGCAAAGTATTTTCAATTACAATATCTTTAATACCTGCTTTTCTAGCTGCATCTGCAAGCAAGTATCTTGTTTCACCATATAAAACAATAGCCTTCAAATGCTTTTTAAATAATGGAACAAGTGAATCGAAAGTGAAGCCACGATCAAGTCCACCAGCAATTAAAACCTCTGGCTCATTGAATGATGGAATAGCTACAGTAGCTGCTTCAATGTTAGTTGATTTAGAGTCATTGTAAACTTTTCTACCATCAAGAGTCATTACATATTGTAAACGATGCTTAGCACCAGTGAAAGTCTCAAGGACTTCACGAATGTCGTCATCATCAGCACCCATAATTTTAGAAATAGCAATGGCAACTAAAGCATTTTGTTGATTATGGATACCTGGAAGCTTCATATCACTGGTTTTCATGATCTTTTCAGCTTGACTTTGAAGATATCCATCTTTGATAAAGTAATCAGCAGTATCATCACTTTCAGAAAAAGTTTGAATTTGAGCTTTAGTAAGATCCACTTCTTTTTCTAAAATATCTTTTTGATCATAGTTGGCAATAAAGAAATCATCTGATTTTTGGAAGCGAGTAACGTTTAATTTAGCATTTACATAGTTTTCAAAAGTTTTATGGTAATCAAGGTGAACATTATTATAAATGTCAACAATAGCAGCAACTTTAGGATCAATATCAGTTACGCCTAATAGTTGGAAACTGGAAATTTCGACAACCAAAATGTCATCCTTAGTAGCCTTAGTAACAACTTCTGAAATAGGAACGCCAATATTACCTACAGCATAAGCATGATGGCCATTTTTAGCTAAATGATGGTCTAAAATTCTTTGCGTCAGCATAACAGTAGTAGTCTTACCATTTGAACCTGTCACACAAACATATGGAGCATCACTAACACTGAGCGCAATTTCAGGTTCAGTAATAATTGGAATGTTTAATTCCATTGCCTTTTTAACCATCGGATTTTCATAAGGAATTCCGGGATTTTTTACAAAGTAATCGAACTTCTCTTTTTCTAATAAATCAACAGGGTGATGACCGCCAATCACGCGCACACCCTTTTCTTTCAATTCTTGTGCCTTTTTATTATTATCTAAATCAGCTTTATCGTTAAGAGTTAAATTTGCTCCTAGTTTCAAAAGAAGTTCACTGACTGCGAAACCACTTTTTCCTAATCCTAATACCAAAACATTTTTATCTTTATAAGTATCGATCTGTTTCATCGTTTATTTTTAACCCCAGATTACTATATACAAAATACTACCAACTAAACCAACTAGCCAAAAGACAATATCAACTTTCCATTCTGACCAGCCTAACATTTCAAAGTGATGGTGAATTGGTGTCATTTTGAAAATTCGCTTACCAGTAGTTTGGAAAGAAATAACTTGTAAAATTACACTAGCAGTTTCACAAACAAATACAATTCCGATCAAAAGCAATGACCATGGACGGTTAAGGAAAATACTTACAGCAGCAAGTCCTCCACCTAATGCAAGTGAACCAGCATCTCCCATAAAGATTTTAGCTGGTTTATGGTTAAAGATTAAGAAAGTAATCAAACCACCAATTACACTCATACAAAAGATAAGAATTGCCAAATTATTTTGCTTATAAGCAAGATAAGCATAAGTACCATAAGCAACAATAGAAAGTCCTGTTGCCAATCCATCAAGACCATCTGACAAGTTTACGGCATTAGAGAAGCCGACAAGCCAGAAGATGATGAAGATTGTAA
Source organism: uncultured Lactobacillus sp. (assembly GCA_947575965.1). GTDB lineage: Bacteria > Bacillota > Bacilli > Lactobacillales > Lactobacillaceae > Lactobacillus. The sequence goes on from CANPPJ010000004.1 coordinate 44,086, forward strand.
ACAAAACAACGCTATCAACTACACCCACAAATGGAATGTACAAGCCAAATTTGAAACCATCACTTGCCGCAATTAATACAATAACTACGGCAATGATGATTTGTAATAATAATTTTTGCCATGCACGCAATCCTAAATTGCGTTTGTAATACAATTTAATTCCATCATCAAGAAAACCGATAATCCCATATCCAAGTAAACTAATGATCAAAATCCAAACTGTTTTAGTTAAATCGTGTTGCCAAATAGTTACCCATAAAGTTGAAACAACCGCAGCTAAAACAAAGATGGTTCCTCCCATAGTAGGAGTTCCTGACTTTTTCTGGTGCCATTTTGGACCCTCGTCACGAATTTCTTGACCTTCATGGTGAGAATGCATAAAGATAATCAACCATGGTAAAAATATAGCAGTTAATACTAATGAACTAATTAATGCAATAATGCTACTAAGCATACAGCTACTCCTTTAAATTGATATTTATTTTTGTACCAGCCGTTAACGTGGTTCCCGGTTTTACACTCTGAGATTGCACACGACCGTTTCCATCGATATTAATTTTTACACCAGATAAACTGGCAAATTGATGAAGATCTTCAATCCCCCATCCTTTCATATCTGGACATGTAATTTTACCAGAGGTAAGGACGAAGACTTTACTGCCAGACTCCTGTTTTTGTCCCTTGGTTAAAACTTGATCAGTAATCTTAGATCCTGATCCGATTTTAACAAGATTCAAACCTAGACTTTGAGCCTTCTTTTCAGCTGCGTCATAACTCATGTCTTTTAAGTTAGGAGTTTTAACAGCTATTGAAGAATTATCAGCATTCTTTGATAAAGTAATTACTCGACCCATGATTGGCTTAAAAATTGAAGCCAAGATTCTTTCTGCGGGCTTACTCATTCTCCGGGGTTGCTTCATCGTCAAATATACACAGTACCGTGGATTATTTGCCGGGGTTACCCCAACTACAGAAAAGATGTAATTACTATCACCCTTTAAATATCCTCCCCCTTTAGGATTGGCAATTTGAGCAGTACCGGTCTTAATAGCTATGCTTTCACCCGGCATCTTATAAGCTGCCCCAGTACCAATTTGCTTATTAAGTACCTTCTTCATATTATCTAAAATAACTTTTCGGGTAGTTGCAGAATAAATAGGTGTGCCTACTTTTCGAATTTGATAGCCTTTGATGGTCTCTCCTTCAGAGTTAGTAACTCGATCAACAAATTGTGGCTTAACCATTTGACCATTATTAGCTAATGAACTAAATGCTTGCATCATTTGCATAACATTTACATTTACACCCTGACCAAAAGAAGTTACAGCTTGATCAACTGGACTAGCAAAAGATATAAATCCTGCTTGTTCCCCTGGTAAGGTGACCCCAGTTTTTTGACCAATATGGAATTTATTCAGATAACTCTTCCATTTTTTCTTTCCCATATCTCGTTCAATATGAACAAAACCAGTGTTACTTGAACGTGGAAAGGCCTGAGAAAGAGGAATGGTTCCCCAACCGCTATTGTTCCAGTCGTGAATGGTCGCATTTCCAATCGTGACGGACCCTGACTTGTAGTACTCATTCGGATGATAAGTACCAGTATTTACAGCAGCAGCTAAAGTCAAAATTTTAAATACTGATCCAGGTTCATATGCATCTTGGACCAAAATGTTTCTGTAAGACTTAGATAATCCCTTCTTAGTTTGAGGATTAAATGTCGGTCTTTGAGAAGCAGCTAAAATTTTCCCAGTTTTCATATCTTCAACGACAGCTGTCATGCTTACTGGATCATACTGTTGTTGAACATATGTCAATCTATCTTCAAGATAAGTCTGAAGTTGAGAATCAATCGTCAAATATAAATCATCACCATTTTTGGCTGCTTTATAGGTTTGACTGCCATTTGGCATTTGATTTTCAGAAGCATCTACAGAAGAAATCCGGTAACCATCCCGACCCTTTAAAATATTATCATACCAAGCTTCAAGTCCCATAGTTCCGACTAAACTCTGTGAGCCATCTTTTTTATTGTATTCAGGCTGTGCAAGTCCAACAATATGAGAAGCAAAGTTTCCATTTGGATAAAGACGAGAAGGTGTTTCAAGGAATTTGATTCCTGGTAACTTCATAGCAACAATCTTGTCGCGTTGATTCTTAGTTAAGTCACTTCCTCCCGCTCCAAATTGTACCTGGAAAGCTTTATGCTTTGGATTTAAATATTTTAAAATCGTTTTAGCAGACATTGGTAACACTGTAGCCAACTTTTCTGCTGTCTTCTTTTTATTAACTACATATTCAGGTTTGTTTTTATAGTTAATAGATGACTTATCTAAAATTGCATAAATTGTATATAAATGCGAATCTTCTGCAATCGCGAGACCATTTTTATCATAAATGGTACCTCGGGTTGCTTTTAACACTTGATTTCGCTTATACAATTGCTGGGTACGTTGTGATAAATTTTGCCCATTAACGGTTTTTGATATGCCTATATATAAAAATCTACCTACAAATACAAGAAAAACCAAAGCCACGACTATTTGGAGAATTCTCCCCACCGTAAAGCGGTAGCCGTGGGCTTTGGATTTCTGTAATTTTAAATTACTAATTTTCTTTTTCATTAGCGGATTGTCCTAATGTTTTTTTCTATCAAAGTTAACCCTTTTTCACGAGCCACTTTATTAAGCCGTGAACTAGAAGTTAACTCGCCAATTTCTTGGCGTAAGTCAGTAATCTTATTTTCCTGTCTGGTAACAGATTGCTGATTGGCTGTCAATTCATGTTGAGCCGAGGTTGCAGAAATACTAGAAGAAACTAAGAAAATCATCATGGTAAGAGTCACGATGCTTCCTAGAATAAGTAAAGTTTTCTCTAATCCGGTCCAGCGAACTTGACGACCATCAAGTCCAACCTGTTGTGCTTTTTCAGTCTCTGTTTTTCTATTTGTTTCGAATTCTACTCTTCTTGCTGAGCTATCAGCCATTGCACTTTCCTCTTTATATCTTTTCTGCAACCCGTAGTTTTGCACTGTGTGAGCGGTTGTTGTTTTCTAATTCAGAAGAAGAAGCAGTGATTGGCTTGCGATTTACCAAACGAAGTGTTGGCTTTAAGTCATCTGGGACTATTGGCATCCCTCTTGGCACTTCAACTTCTGAATATTTCTTAAAAATCTTTTTTACGATTTTATCTTCATCAGACTGGAAAGTGATAACGCTAATTCGACCGCCTGGTCGAAGAATCTTGATGGCTTCTTTCAGGGATTCTTCTAAGACATCAAGTTCATGATTCACGGCCACCCTTAATGCTTGGAAACTCTTCTTTGCTGGGTGTCCTCCAGTCCTTCGTGCAAATGCGGGAATTGCTTCTTTAATCACGTCTACTAATTCAAACGTGGTCTCAATTGGCTTTTTTCTCCGTTTTTCAACTATTTGGCGTGCAATTTGGCGAGAAAATTTCTCACCACCATATTTATAAAAAATATTCGCTAATTCTTTTTGACTAAGGGTATTAACTAATTGATATGCATCAAGCTCTTGACTTTGATCCATTCTCATATCCAATCGGGCGTTAAAACGGTAAGAAAAACCGCGATCGGCTTGATCAAATTGAGGGGAAGATACTCCTAAGTCATAATAGATACCATCAATTCCATCTGAGTAGCCTAGATCTACCAGGTTCTTTTCCAAATGACTGAAGTTATCATGTACAAGTTTTAACCTTGGATTGCTATCTTCTTTCAATAAATCAGCAAAGTTTTGCTCTGCCGACTTTATTGCATATTCATCTTGATCAAAACCGATCAACGTACCGGAATCAATTTTACTTAACAAATATTTAGCGTGTCCGCCTCCGCCAAAAGTTGCATCTACATAAAGACCATCGTTTTTTGGTTTTAAATTGTCTATGGTTTCGTGTAAGAGTACACTGGTGTGTTTAAATTCCATATATTATAGTTCAATGTCATCTAAATTTTCTGCGATGTCATCATAGTCTTCAATAGCTTCGTCAGAAAAACTATTCCAACGTTCCTTTGACCAAATTTCGATTCGATCAGAAACTCCAATGATGACACATTCTTTTATAAGCCCGGCATGCTCTTTTAATGTCGTGGTCAGATTCACACGCCCTTGCTTGTCGAACCCGCTTTCCATCGCACCAGAGTAAAACATACGCATAAATTTACGTACATTTCTCTTAGTCAACGGAAGGTGCGCTAATTTAGATTCTATTTTTTGCCATGCTGACACAGTATAGCCAAAAATACAACCTTCCATTCCTCTAGTAAGTATCATCTTTTCTCCAATTTGACTGCGAAATTTCGCTGGTATAATTAGGCGACCTTTGCTGTCTAGATTGTGGTGATACTCACCCATGAACATGGTCTAGCCCCCTTCCTCAGACTAATTTACCACAAATCCCCACTTCCTACCACACAATCCTTAAAAAAAGGCACATTTTTATTAATTTCTTACAAAATGAAAAAGCATATTAGTTGACAATCACTAATATGCCTTTTTCTAAACTAGAAATAATACAACCAATAATCCTAAATACCATAATGCGGTACTAGCAGCTAAATAGTTCCATAATTTTCTAAAAGTTCGTCCTAATGAGATATTTTTGTTTTTAATAGCTGATTTCACTGAAACAATAATTGCTAAAATAAAATAAATCAAAAATCCATAAGGCAAAAACGATGGAATATTTCGTTGAATCGTAATCAAATTACAAGCGGCAATAAAGAAAAATGGTAAAACATCATATCCTCTAAACTGTGCCCGCGGAAAAATCAAATTAATCAAAAAAGCTAATCCTAGTCCAATTATTGGTAATAAAAAAATCCAGAGCATACACTTTTATCCCCCATCTACATCATGAAGTCTATTTTAACCTTTTCTTCAATTGAAAAAAACCGCTAATAAGCATAAAATATTCTTCAAGACTAGGAGGAATTTTATGGCTTGCAAGAAAAAGAAAAAATCCGGCTTTCAAAAATTAACAATTGTAATGGCCTGGTTGATGGCTGTAATTACTTTAGCTGCTGTTATTGCCTCAGCGGTTGAAGCAATGGTTTCAGCTGGATGGCTTTAAATACAAAAATGTCGCAAGGAAATTTCCCTGCGACATTTTTTATTGACGATATGCTTGCATATCTACTAAAAATGGATAATCTTGGGCTAAATTACCCCAGATTACATAAGTCAAAGCTGTAAATACAATTGACCAAGCTAAATTGAGCAATAAGCTCATTAACATAGTATGAACTGAAACTGAGATCAATCCCACCATCGATAACACAAGCCAACTGTAAACGTCTAATGCACTTACTCCGATTAATACAACTATCAATCTTGACCAAAACATTTCAGGCAAAAAGCGAGCTACTTTTTGACAAGACCAACATGCTAAAGGCAAAAACACAGTATAGACACCAATAATTCCTAAAGAATACACATCTACCACAATTCCTGCGCCCAATGCTAGCCAGATTTCTTTTGGATTAACATCATCAAATAGCCCAATTAACATTACACCAATCGGCATTAACCAACTTGAAGCGCCATAATCGCCCCAAGTCATAAATTGATGCAGATAAAACGCAATTGATCCATCTAAGACCAAGGCAACAAAAAGCGCAATAGCCAAAATCCATTGTCTAAAAACGCGCATTAATTTGCCACCTTTCTTCTAATTACAGTTACAACTGAAGGATCATTTAATTCACCGGCAGGATTAATCTTAATCAAATCAGATAATCCAAAACTATCACGAGTGGTAGTGGCAACAGTCCCAATAAGTAAACCTTTAGGGGAGTTACCGCCCATTCCACTTGTATAAACTCTAGTACCTTGCTTCAACTTGCGACTATCAACTACTTGAGTAAAGGCCAAACTTCCATCAGAATCTACAGTAATAATTCCGTGAACGCTCTTACCGTTTGAAGCAGTAGCTTGAACTGAAAAGCGGTTAGCGGATTTATCAGTGGTCGTAATCAATTCTACCTTAGATGAAGCAGCATTGACTTCAACAATTCTTCCGATAACTCCTCCACCACACATGACAGCCATGTTCTTTTGAATACCGGCAGAAGAGCCTTTATTAATCACTAATAAATCTGACCAAGTGTCAGATGAACGTGAAATAACTGAAGCATCTACCATGCTATATCCACTTAAAGTATCTTTAAGTTTTAAAGCGGATCTAAGTTGTTTATTTTCTGCTTCTAAAGTAGAGTTTCTTGCCTTAGTTTGACCTAAATTAGTAACCTGGCTCTTTAAATGATCGTTTTCACTTTGGGTAGTAAGAATGCTATGAACATTGTTAAGGCCGCCTGAGACCCATCCCAGAGGAATATCTACAATTCTAGCACCTACCCCTACTACATCATTGCCGAAACTTTGGATTAGTAAAGGAGTGTTGCGCTTATTACGCAAACTAACGCTCCCACCCAATATCGACAATATCACAATTACAATTACAAATGCTGATAATAATTTTTTATTTTCCAGAAATTTCTTCATACAGAAATGATCCTAATAGAAAAACCGGCTACAGCCGGCTTTTTAATTATTTGCGACTTCTACGCATTACTTCAATATTCTTAAGTGATTCACCAGTACCAATTGCTACACAATCAAGTGGATCTTGAGCAATAAATACTGGGACTTTAGTTGCTTCAGAAATAACTTCTGGCAAATGCTTAAGAAGAGCACCACCACCAGTTAATACAATACCGTGATCAATAACATCGGCTGCAATTTCAGGAGAAGTTTGTTCTAAAGTTTCCTTGATTGCGACAATAATGTCTTGAACTACATCTTGAATTGCACGAGCTACATCTTCTGCTTCAACATCTACTGATTTTGGAAGACCAGTAACTAAATCACGACCACGAATGTTCATTGATTCAATTTCTTTAGCCTTTTCAACAGAAGCAGAACCGATTTGAATCTTAATATCTTCAGCAGTTCTTTCACCAATCAACAAATTAAAGTTAGAGTGAACGTAATTAATAATTGCAGTATTAAACTTGTCTCCAGCTTGACGAATTGAAGTTGATGAAACAATACCACCAAGTGAAATAGTAGCTACATCAGTAGTACCACCACCGATATCAACAACCATTGAACCAGTTGGATCCATTACAGGAAGACCAGCACCAATAGCTGCAGCAAATGGTTCTTCAATTACAAATGCTTCACGAGCACCGGCAACACGGGCAGCATCAATAACCGCACGCTTTTCAACTTCAGTAACACCTGAAGGAACACAAATCATAACTGAAGGCTTTGAATTACCAACAGTCTTTTCCATAAAGTACTTAAGCATTGCTGCTGTTGTATCGTAATCGGCAATAACTCCATCTTTCATAGGACGAATAGCCACAATAGTTCCTGGAGTTCTACCAATCATTTCCTTAGCTTCAGAACCAACGGCAATAACGTCACCAGTTTGTGTATTTTTTGCAACTACAGAAGGTTCTCTTAATACGATTCCTTTACCTTCCATAAACACAAGTGTATTGGCTGTACCTAAGTCGATACCAATATTTTTTGTACCTAATCCAAACACGAAAATCTCTCCTTAATGTTGCAGTCTCTAAATCTTGAATAATTATAGCATAAACTCAACTTAAATCAGATTTTCATCGGAATTTTAATGAATTTAAAACAATTCATTCTCTTTCATACTCAAATAATGTCCTTTTCCAACAATAAAATGATCCAAAAGGTCGATTTTCATAAAATCAGCAGCTTTTTTCAGTTCATTTGTCAATTTAAAATCATTGTTAGAAGGTAACAACTTACCACTAGGATGGTTATGAGCAATAAAAATTCCTGAACAACTATAAATCACGGCCCAACGAAAAATTTCACGTGGATGGGCAATTGATCGATCTAGCGTTCCTTGAAAAATCTTCTTTTCAGCAATAATATGATTGCCATTATCCAAATATAGAGCCCAAAATTCTTCTTGCTTATGCCCGGCAAGTTTATTTGCTAAATATATTCCTACTTCCATACTTGAAGTAAAGATTGAATTACGATCTGAATCCGCCAAACGAATTCGATCAACAATTTCTTCAAGCATAATTGCAACTTGACTGTCACAATTTGGACCAGAAGCATAATTAAGCAAATCATTAAAACTACTGATTTCTAATTCATGCAACTTCTGATCTAATTTTTGAAAGCTATTAATTCCAGTTTCTTCTAAATTTATTAACAGCTGGGACAATAATTCTGTATCCGTATTTAACATGTAATGATTATCATTCGCAATTTTCATAAAATCGCTCCTTTCATTACTAAATACGTCAAAAAGGATTAAATCTTTTTCAAAAAATCAAAAAAATCCGTACAGATCATTGTCGCATTCTGTTTATCTTTAACGGAAGGCGGAATTAAATCTGGAATCATTACACACTTAATATCTGCATTTTTGGCTGCTTGAACCCCCGTTGATGAATCTTCAAAAATCAAAAGCTCATCTGGTGAGATTCTTAACTTCTTTGCAGCCAGTAAATAGATATCCGGTGCAGGCTTAGCTTTAATATGTCCATTTTGAACATCTTTATAGCTTAAATAAAAGTTGAAATAATTTCTAATTCCTGTCGCCCACAAAGCATGTTGGACTACTTCATCATAATTACTTGAAGCAATCGCCATTGGCAAGTTTAATTCTTGAAACTTATCAAGAGCTTCTTGAACTCCCTTTTGTAATTTTAGCTTTCTTTCATCAGTCCATTTCCACACCAAATCATCTGTGCGCTTAATGAACTGATCACGCTCCTGAATACTTTTGAAATACTTGTGATAAAATTCCTGCATTTCTTTTTCTGTCGCACCAGTAAGCTTTAAATAAGCATCTTCTGGGGTATTTAAATGATATTCTTTTGCAGCTTCAATGTTAGCTTGCCAATATAATTTTTCAGAATTAACTAGTAATCCATCTAAATCAAAAATTATGCCCTTAATATTTTCCTTAATTCCTTGGACTTGCATCAATGCCCTCCATCTCTAACACCGCACCAACAAGATAGAATGAACCTGTAACTAGCAAAATATCATTATTTTTGCTTTTGTTTTGCAGTTCATCAAAAGCATCCTGCCAGTTAACCTGATAGGGATAATTAGATCGAATATTTTTTGGAAAATCAGCTAGTTTTGCAGCTCGAGGATATGGAATTGTCGTTAAAACAATCTCATCATCCGGATCAAACAATGAAAAGACTTCTTCAATGTCCTTATCTTTCATCATTGTGATTAAAACTCGCAATTTTCCATTTAATTTCTTCTTTTGAGCATGCACAAATTCAAGTAAATTTTGCATAGCTTGAATATTGTGTGCCCCATCTAGAATAACCATCGGGGCACGACTAAGCAAGTGATAACGACCAGGAATCCGAGTGGAATCAATTGCCTCTTGGATTTTTTCAGTTGATAAATCCAAATGTAAGAGCAAAAATGCTTGCAAGCTTACAGCAATATCATAACTTTCAACCTTGGGTCTCAAATCAAAGACATAAGTCTTTTTATTAATTTGACATTTAATCTTTGAATCACTTTCAACCGTAAAGTCTCTTCCCAATAAATAGATTGGTGAATGCAACTTATGAGCTTTTGCTTCAACAATCGGCAACACTTGCTTAGGAATATTCCCTAAAACAAGTGGCCGATCTTGCTTAATGATTCCACTTTTTTCTTGCGCAATATCTTCAATAGTCGGTCCGATGATCTTTTCATGATCTAGGCCAACTGTTGTGATCACACTGACTTCAGGTACAATTACATTCGTTTTATCATGTTCTGCACCAATACCAACTTCGATCACTGCATAGTCACAATTTTTAAGGGAAAAATAGACAAAAGCCATCGCAACTTCATATTCAAAAGTAACTAAGGAAAACTCTGGATCTTGCTCTTTTATTTTTTCAATTGCTTTCTCAACCAAATTAGCGACTTGGACCAAATCTTTATCACTAATATTTTGATTGTCTAATTGAATTCGTTCATTGAACTCGTAGATATATGGTGAGACAAAAAGGCCAGTCCGTTGACCAGCCTTTTTAAGAAGATTACTTAAATAATATGAGGTTGACCCTTTACCATTAGTACCTGTGATATGAATTGTCTTTACTTTATTTTGCGGATTACCTAATTCTTTTAAAACGGTTTTAATATAGCTTAAGTCGTTTTTTGCATGCAAATTGGGCAAAGAATAAAGATAAGAAATTACATCTTGAGCATTAGTAAATTTCAAATTACTTGCTTTCCTTCAATTCCTTAATTCTTTCACGAACTCCCGCAAGTTGACTTTCATAATCAGCTTTCTTTTCTTTTTCTTTGTTAACTACTGCTTCGGGAGCATGAGCAACAAATCCTTGGTTAGAAAGCTTCTTTTCAGCTCTTTCAACTTCGCCTTCAAGACGCTTTTCTTCTTTTTCCATTTTAGCAAGTTCTTCATCAACATTAACTAATTCAGTTAATGGAACAAAGATTTGTGCACCAGGAATTACGGCAGTCTTAGCAAGCTTTGGAGCTTCGATGTCGGCAGAAACTTCAAGCTTCTTTGGATGCAAGAAGTTTTCTACGTATTCAACGTTTTCGTCCAAGATATGCTTGTTGTTAAGATCGTCAAGCTTGATCATGATGTCAATTTCTGAAGACATTGGAGCATTAACTTCCATACGGATGTTACGTACTGCCTTGATGACTTCAATCAAGAAGTCCATTTCTTGATCGGCATCCTTATTTTCAAATTCCTTATGAGTTACTGGGTATGATGCAGTCATAATTGACTTGCCTTCATGAGGCATTGAAAGCCATAACTTTTCAGTCACAAATGGCATAATTGGGTGCATCAAGCGCAAGATTTGATCAAGAATCCAAATCAAGTTTTCTTGCTTTCTAGCCTTCAATTCTTCATCGTCACCATTTAAAGCAACCTTTGAAATTTCGATGTACCAGTCACAGAAATCATTCCAAATAAAGTTGTAAGCTTCTCTTCCAGCTTCACCAAATTGATATTCATCAAATAAGCGAGTAACTTCTTCCACAGTGTGGTTCAAACGATCAAAAATCCACTTATCTGACAAGTCAAACTTAGAAGTATCTGGCATATGTGCAGGCTTAGCATCTTCTGGTAAGTTCATGATTACGAAACGGCTTGCGTTCCAAATCTTGTTAATGAAGTTCCAAGCTGCATCCATCTTAGTGTAACTAAAACGAGTATCTTGACCAGGAGCAGTACCGTTCAACAAGAACCATCTAAGGGCATCAGCACCATACTTGTCGATCACGTCCATTGGATCAATACCGTTACCAAGTGACTTAGACATCTTTCTACCTTGTTCATCACGAATTAAACCGTGCAAAACAACGTCTTTAAATGGTCTTTCCTTGGTAAAGTGAAGACTTTGGAAGATCATTCTTGATACCCAGAAGAAGATGATGTCGTAACCAGTAACTAAAGCATTGGTCGGGAAGTAACGCTTAAAATCTGGATTATCAGTGTCTGGCCAACCCATAGTTGAAAATGGCCAAAGAGCACTTGAGAACCAAGTATCAAGTACATCTGGATCTTGTTCCCAGTTTTCAATATCCTTAGGAGCTTCTTCGCCAACGTACATTTCGCCAGTCTTCTTGTTATACCAAGCTGGAATACGGTGACCCCACCATAATTGACGAGAAATTACCCAGTCGTGAACATTTTCCATCCAGTGGTTTAAAGTTTGTTCAAATCTTTCGGGAACAAAGTTAACTTTACCTTCAGATTTTTGGTTTTCCAAAACTTTTTCAGCAAGTGGCTTCATCTTAACAAACCATTGCTTAGAAAGACGAGGTTCAACTTGAACACCTGAACGTTCTGAGTGACCTACTGAGTGGACAAGTGGTTCAATCTTGATTAAGTAACCTTCATCCTTAAGGTCCTTAACTAGTGCATCCCGTGCTTCAAAGCGATCCATACCAGCATACTTACCAGCTTCTTCATTCATGGTACCATCATCATTCATCACATTGATACGCTTCAAATTATGACGGTTACCAACTTGGAAGTCGTTAGGATCATGAGCTGGGGTAATCTTTACTAAACCAGTACCAAATTCTGGATCTACGTGTTGGTCTTCAATAATTGGAATGTGACGGCCAACAAGTGGCAAGACTAATTCCTTACCTACCATATCCTTGTATCTTGGATCTCCTGGTGCAACAGCAACAGCAGTATCACCAAACATAGTTTCAGGACGAGTAGTTGCAATTTCTACAAAACCTGAACCATCTGCAAATGGATACTTAATATGGTAGAAGGCACCCTTGTCATCTTGGTGAATAACTTCGATATCACTAAGAGCTGTTTCAAGCTTTGGATCCCAGTTGATAATGTATTCGCCACGGTAAATCAAGCCTTCGTTGTAAAGTTGAACGAAAACCTTCTTAACTGCCTTTGAAAGACCTTTATCAAGGGTGAATCTTTCACGTGAGTAATCAAGTGAAAGGCCTAATTTTGACCATTGGCTCTTGATAATGTTGGCATATTCATCTTTCCAATCCCATACTTGCTTAACAAAGGCTTCACGACCCATTTCATGACGGTCTTTACCTTGTTTACGCAATTTTGCTTCAACCTTAGCTTGGGTAGCAATTCCGGCATGGTCCATACCAGGTAGGTACAAAGTGTCGTAACCTTCCATTCGCTTAAAACGAATCAAAGTATCTTGAATTGCTGTATCCCATGCATGTCCCAAGTGAAGTTTCCCTGTTACGTTTGGTGGGGGGATAACAATCGAATAAGGGTGAGCTTTCTTGTCACCTGATGGCTTAAATAAATCTTCATCAAGCCATTCTTGATATCTGCCTTTTTCAACCTCATTCGGGTTGTATTTAGGTGCTAAATCTGTCATTTAATTCCTCCATAAAAAAAGTCCTAGACATATTGTCTAGGACGATTTACTAACCGCGGTACCACCTATTAATTAAGCAAACTTTGCTTCTCTTAATAACGCGATAACGGTGCTGAAGTGTCCGGATTAACCTACTCTTGTTTTCAGCTAATCAGCGAATCAAGCTACCAATCAACTTTCGGCCTCTCAGCAAGCTGGCTTTTCTCTGTTAATAAAGTCGATACCTCTTGATCATTGCTTTGATTATGATTATAGCATTTTAAATAGGAAGAAAAAAGACGCAAAATTTACAAAATGGTAAAGATTAATCCTATATACAAAAATGGAGCCTTCTTAAGTGAAGACTCCATTTCATAGGGTAGAAATTTTTTAAAACTAAAATTACTATCTCAAACTTAACTTGCTTGCCGGAATCCATTGGTTCTTGCCATAGATCTTGTAACAAAGACCTAAGCCATCAATGTTCTTCTTTTGATTCAAACGATAAGTATGGTGACCATAAACGTAGTGCTTACTGAATTTACCAGTTGAAGTGTAGGTTCTTACTTTACTATTACGCTTGCGAGTGTTTACGTAGCCTTTTGCACTAAAGCTTGTTGAAGCTGGCTTTGTTCCATCTACATGAATTGGGACAAGGAGAGTAACATCTTCTGCATTTTCTTCACTATCTGCCCACATCCAATCTAAATCTTCTTCTGGATTGGTTTGTCTGAAATAATCATATCGATTATCATCTTTACTTGAAAAACCTGACATAGTAAATCTCAAGGCAGCAACATAACTCTGACCACTTTTAAGAGATTGTCCCTTCTTTAATCTTTCACCAAAATCAGGACGACCTTCATCGTTAGCCTTGTAAACATCCATTGAAGTCATTTTAGATACATGACCGTAATTTGAAGTAATATCTTTAACTCGCTTCTTAGATAAACTATTTACAGTTTCACCAGGATAAGCAGTTAAGTATGGCGTCTTCTTAGTTAATTTAACTAACAAATTTCTTCCATCATATGATTCATAATAATCATGCATCAATTGACTTGGACTCATTTCTGCAGCACTTACAGTTTGAGTAGTAGCAATACTAGTAGTAACAGTGGCAATTGGTGCAACAGTCAAAAGTGCTGAAGCAGCCATAACAGCTAAACGTTTCTTCATCGTTTCTATATCCTCCAAAATTTTTTAACATTAAGCTAATAAAAATTACTCTTTTATGTTAATCTGCTCCTGCACAAAATTCTCAAAATCTGCAATATCGAAGATTTTTCTCAACAAAAAAGAATGCTCGTAGTTGAGCATCCCTCAATCCCATTTCTACTTCACAATCTTCACATCTTGAGCCTCAATCCATTGATTACCACCCAAATTATATGCTGAATGACCTGCATTTTTATAAACTGCAAAATAATGCCACTGACTGTTATCACGAAGCTGGCGTCCCGCATTATCTTCACAATTTGCATCTCCATAAATCGGCGTAGTTTTCACTGTCATCACCAGGCCATTTTGCACACGAGGAGCAATCGCAACAGCTCCCTTATTATACTTAACAAAGTTGCCGTTGATCCACAAATCATCTCCTAAGCAATACCACAAATTACCATTCTCTGAAGCAATCTGGGTAAACTGACGCAAAGCATCAGCCTGCAAACGCACACCGGAATATTGACGGCGTTCGCCATATCCCTTATACACACTTACAGGACAATTTTCAAAGCTTTTCACATAAAACTGCCCTTGAATCTTCTTCGGCGCAAAGTTTCTATTATTAAAAATCGTCCCCCACTGATTTTGAGGATCAACTTTTGCCAAACGATTCGGATAATCGGTCAAAATTCCATCTACGTGATGATTTGCTTGATAAAATTTCATCGCACGATCACTGTTAACGCCCCACAAAAGATACTTCTTACCATGATCTTTTAAATAATTAGCAGCTTCATGACTATAAAGGCCACTGGCATAATATTGGTTATCGCCGATTTCACGGTAATCACCACCAAGCTGAGTTCGCGGAATATCAGGCGCAAGTTTAGCTAGTTTTTTGAGCGAATCTAAAGAAAATGACTCAAGCAAAACGCGATTATTCAAATGATATTGTTTAATCAAGTCTACTAGGGGCTTTTCCATGCTCGTTCCATCGTTGACGCGCGTTTCAATCATAAACTTTAGGCTAGGATCTGCTTGATATCTCTGGAAGATTTCTTTCAAACTATGGATTGGCTCGCCACTTTGATTGTGGTAATCAATTAAATCCGCATATTTAGACCTAGGGATCGATTTATCTACGCCAAACACGCGACTTAAATTATCATCATGACTCACGACTAACACCCCATCTTTAGTCTCTTGTAAGTCAAGTTCGAGATAATTTGCTCCTTCAACAGCAGCATGATCATAAGCTTCAAAACTATGCTCGGCATACTTGCCCAATTCATTATCTCCCCGGTGGGCAATATTGGTAAAACCAAACAAAAACGGCAACGCTAAAAATAGCAAGCCCAACTTTTTTACTTTCATATTCATCCTCACGAAAAAACACCGGGACATGCCTCCCAGTGTCTTAATTTTTATTCATCAATGCCAAGCTTTTTGTTCCAAGCTGGATTCTTAACGCTGTTCTTATTCACCTTGTGGTGTTTACGCATTTTCTTTAAAGAAGAAACCTTTACGTATTGGTTATCGCCAATTTGGTAATACTTTTCACCGTTGATCTTGATGATCTTAGCGTTATTCCACAATTGAATATTCTTACCCTTTTTAAAGTATACGTAACGATAATTGCTTACAGCGAAATTACCATCTTTATCATAAACAAAGATCAAACGTGGAGCGCATTTAGTCTTCATTTTGTTTCTCTTAGTTGCTTGAACTGCAGGTTTTGAGGTATCAGCTTGTACAACATTACTTGAGACAACAGGTGCTAAGGCTAACATTGCTGCAAAAGCCACTCCACCAAGCTTAATAGTCTTTTTCATTCTCAACATCCCCTCATAATTAGACTCTGTGTTTCTACATCTATTTTATAATATTTCGCCAACTTTTTCAGCCAAAAATACAACTTTTTGAGAAGTTCTACTTGTCAAAATCACGCAGAATTTGGCTCAAAAGATCAACTATTTTTTCATTGGTAGAGACTAAATTATAGTCGTTCATCGCTGCTAAATTAGGCTTTTGATCTTCTTGATAATCTTCTCCTTGCAAATCAATGATGTGTGGGGTAAAAAGCTCATTTCCGGTAGTTTCCAAGTATGTTTCATAGGCTAAATCCAGGATATTTGTCAATTGCAACTGTGTTAAAATCTCATCGATAAAATAGCTTTCTACTTCTAACCAATTTGCAAGCTGGTTTACGGTAAATTCGGGCTTTTGAGATACTTTTTTCACTTGAGTATGATTTAAATAAGCATTCACCTTAGCAATTAATTGAGGAGAAAAATGTGCCTTAGAATCATTAATCAATTGAAGAAGGACATGGTCACTTTTAATTAAAGAAGCTAAAACCTGATTATCCTTCTTGCTTGGGAACTCCCCAGCTTCATAAATTGCAATCAACTGCGGATTCAACTTAGTCAATTCACCCAATTCCTCTTGAGTAAGTCCTATCTTTGTTCGATAATCCTTTATTTTCTGGGGAGTAAGCAATCCCATATCAATGCGATATTGACTGCGGGCCATTTCGGCAGCGCGGTCATCTAATTCAAGATCAGCCAGAATTTCATGGGTTTCACTATCAAATAAAGCAGGTGCTGTTATGCGGTATTCTCGTCCATTAATGATATAAGTTGTTGTAAAGTTCTTTTGATAAGCCATAATAATATCCTTTAGTAATAATTAATATGAAAACTGATAAACACTACTTTATGAAAATGGTTGATAAATACAAACTTAATGTAGTATACATGCCCATCAATAGTTTTGAAAACCCAAACAAACTGCATGGGATTATTGCGATTGGGTTCATGCTTAACAAAATCGCGAATTGATAATTGCTTGACGACCTCTTTCACTACAGGGATTGAAATTGGAACAGCCATTTTCTTCTTTCTATTAACAAGTTGAAAATTATCATGTCTCACTAAAAACTTCAATCGTGCTAGTGCTTCGGCAGTGTCCATTTCACTCCCCTCTTTCTAGTAAAGCGCTTTTTCTTCAGTATAGCATGTAAGAAATTTAGCCTAAACAAAAAGCAACTTAGATTTCTAAGCTGCTTAATTGTAATTAGTATTTTTTGGCTAATCTCTTGGATTTGAAGTATTTAGTATTTTCTGCTTTATTCCCAGGAGTTTTAAGGTACATTACTTTTTTGCCCTTAATTTTCATAGTGAGAGGTTGGAACAAATCCCACTTTGGTGTGTAATTCCAATGCCATGGATGAAGAGTAACATATTTACCATCTTCAAGAAGACTGTAATCCCCGATTAACATATTTTTGGTTATCTTCGTTAAACGATCATATCCCTTTTGTGAATTTTGCTCAGCTGTAGCATTTTCGTCTATTTGATGATAGACAGTTTTTCCATTAAAAGTATGAACTCCAAAAACAACCTTCTTATGGCGAGCCTTTGAATTATTAGCATACCAAGTTCCACGCCAACTCTTTGGAAAAGTATACTTCTTTCCTCGACCTGGAACTACCTTATCAGCATGTACAGTAGTTGAACTGTTAACCATACTTACTCCCATTGGTGCAATTGCAAACAAGGCTGCAGCAATCATCCCAACTTTAAACGATTTCTTCATGAATACTCTCTCTTTCCTTTTTATTTTCTCCATTATCCTACACTTAATTTTTCTAAAAGTCCCTTTTTCGTCTTATTTGCACATATTATTTTGACTTGACTCCAAAGTGTCTTCAATCATAGATAAATAGCCACTTCTCTTTAAAATTTCGGCTATAGTTTCTGTCATTTTATAATCTTCATTAAAGAGGGCTTCATAATAAGTACCTAATATACTAGCTAATCCAAGAGCATTATCAATAGGAAGCTCTCGTAAAAAGTCAATGGCTCTCTTTACATATTCTCTTCGTCCCTTTTGATGGTAACAACAATTTAAAAAGTTGACTGCGATTAATGCCACAAATTGTAAAGTGAAGGTGTCTTTTTCGGGATTTTTTTCATATGCATGAAAGGCTGAGTCTACTAAATGATAAGTTTCATCAATATCAAAAAAGATCATCGTTTGACTTAAAAAATAATATGCTTGTTCATTCCAGTTTTGGTCTACAATGACAGACTTTACTTTTCTCTTAAGATAGGGAGAGATATGGTTATTGGAATGAGTGATCCATGCGTAGGCTAATTCGAGCCTTACCTGTACATAAAAAGAGGGTTTGTACCCCCCGATTTTGAATTTCGCGTGTTATTTTATTAAGTCCTTCTAAGTCTTTTTTCTTTTTAGCTTGATCAATTTGAGTCATAAATTCAAAATCGGGATTTGATTTTGCAGGTTGATGATATATTTTGCTAAAAAAATTAATCACATCAAATCCATGTACCCTTAAAATATCAATCAACAATTTAGCATCAATGTTATGAATATCTCGTTCTACTTTAGAATAATATGATTCAGATATTATTCCTGCCGCCATTTGATCTTGTGTAAGACCAGCGTGTAATCTTAACTGCTTCAACGCCTTTCCAATTGTCATCCTTAACGCCTCTTTAATTTTAAATTTCTTCTTTATTCTATTTTACTAAAAAAACCTAATTCACATTAAAGAATTACAATTATCGATAAATTAATTTAGACAACCAAAAAAGCATTTAGGAATTTCCTAAATGCTTTTTTGTATATATTTATAATATTAGATTATTGAGCCATACCTTGATCGTTTAATCTAGCTAATCTTGCTTTATCTTCAGCTTCAGCTTTTTTACGAAGTTCTTTATAATGTTGTTTTTCTTTTTGTTCTTTATTATAAATTGACCATTGACGTTTTGACCATGCTTGTTTACGATATTCTTGTTGTGCTTTCTTTTGATTGTCTAAGCCTTTAAACCACGTTTCGGTTGCCCATTCATCTTTAGCACTTTTTGCGTTATCATTTACAATTACATGTGCCCATGTAAATGGTGCATATTTCTTATATACTTTTGACCAAATTTTATCTTTTTTGGTTGTAAAACTCTTTTTGGCTAATTGATCAAGTTGTTTCTCATTTGGATAGTAATTAACGTATGATAATTTTAATCCCATGTGATTTGCCAATTTATAAATTTTTTCAATATTATTATTACCCGGAATATCATCCCATGAATATTTACCATTTACAATATCATAAATATATGGACCAACATGACTACCGATATCGTTGTTTATTTTATTCGATTTTGTCTCATCACTATATACAAGATTAGATGATTCAATTTGTAATTTATCATATTTATCTGTTACAGGTCGATCTAATGGATTATTAGTATATGTCTTAGCGGTTTTTACACTAGAAGTTGTATTTACCTTAGCCGTTTTAGCCTTGCTTACTTTGACGAACTTATTTAATTGTAGTAAGTAACGTTTATTCATGCTAGTTCTTGTAGACTTACTTGAAATCTTATTAATTGCCGTTTTTGATGCGTTCAAATGCTTGCTATCAGGATGATTTACCGTATTTAAGATCTTAATAAGAGCCGTTTTTGTTTGACTAACACTTACTGGTTCGTTCTTCTTATTCTTAATTCGGTTAACTGCACGGGTAGCATTTTTAACGTACTTATTAATTGTTCTTTTACTTTTATGATTTGCTTTAGCCTTAACAGCCTTCATAACTTGTGCATCGGCGTTTTGAGTATTTACTTGACCTTGTGTTAACTTGGCTGCTTCAACAGTGGTTGCTTGCATCAAGTTTTGATTTTGAATTTGGGCACTAACAAGAGCAGCTCCGCTAAGAGCTACACTGGTTGCACTAATAGCTACGAGTTTTTTTAATTTCATTGTTCTTCTCCCACTAATTAATATTTGTAATACCACTGATCAGTAAATGAAATTTTATATTTCTTTCCTACTTTTTGATAAGTGTTCTTAACATCTTTTTCGCCTCTATATATATTTCCTATTCTCTTTGTGTCATACATTAGGAGATACTTATTTTTTCTAAGACGCTTATATCTAACATTGTATCCTTCTAGAGGTGGCATCCCTGACTGCCATGCACGTAAAGACTTCTTATTAATATCAAAAGTTGATACTAAATCTGCGCCAAAATGGTGAGTCTTGTATTTTCCTCTAATAGATTTAGGTGTTCCCTTGTGCCAGCTTGCTGCTTGAACTGATTGACTAGAATTAGCAACCCCTTGAGCTCCAATTCCTAACATGCCTGCACAAGCAACTCCTAAAAGCAATTTGTTAACTTTAATCATTCCATTTTCTCCTTATTCATTATCCTTTTTAAATTTAATCCCTTGTGCTGCACTAAGCGCACCATTGGCAGATTTAATGTAAAAAGATTTTCTATTTTTTGACAAAATACATTTTGCCTTATAGCCACCTTTATTCCATTTCAAATTAAGCTTATTGCCAGAAATTTCATAAGTGCCTTTGTTTCTTTCAGATTTTTTCAAATCTGTTGAGCCCTCAATAAATGTTTTATCTTTTGAAAATGTTATATTATCTTTCTCAGTAAAGAAAAACATGTTTATTTTTGCTGTATATGATCCTTCCATTCTTTGAGAATTATAAGAATGGATAGAGATTCCCAGAGTAAGTAGCAGTACAATGACTACTCCAGCAGCAATATAATTTCCCTTCTTATTCATGCCTAACGTCCTTATGGTTTCAAAATTCCGTACATTTCATCGACAATACTTTCATTATTCTTATTGTCTCCTATAATCAATGAGACTTTTGGATAATTGATATAGTCAGTTAAAACATCAAAATGCCATTCATAGTACTCAGTAGTATCAGAATCAGTTCTAGCTTTAGATACCCCAATTCCGAGCCCGCTAGTTTTTGATTGACTTTGAAACTTATTAAGATAGGAATAATAGTTCCCGTTAGTTTGAGTATTACTTCTGGAGGTGGCTACTCCTACTCCGGTTGTATTACTTGTAGTATGCGATCCTGTATGTACACGTTCTTTTGTTACATCTTTTATAGCTTGCTTATTATAAGCTACAAGAAGGTCTTGATCCGTATCTACGTGTAGTAGCCCTTCTCGTCCATACAACATATACTTGTTTCCGAACTTGACCCATCTATAATTTTCAGAAAATATGTTATTAGCAGCATATTGAGCCAACTTATCTAGATAACGATTATATCGGCCAATGGCAGCTGATAATTCTTCTTTATATTTTTTGGCTAAAACTCCCGATTGAGTAAAACCGAAAAAGCCGACGGCCATAATTAATACCCCGAGGTACCAAGCACTCGTACCAAAACATACGTAAAATCCCACAACGAAACAAATCCACTTTAGAATTTTGCAACGCTTTAAACCAGCTTGATAATTATTTTGTGCATCATTAAGTATTGATCTTTCTGTATTACCATCTTCTGTCCCTTCGAATTTAGGTAATCCCGTAAATTGTGACAAGCTTAACTTATTTGGTAATTCAATATTATTCATACTTACTCCCCTTTTTTATTAAATTCAGAATAATATCTGCCAAATTTAATTTTTACAGCATCAGTTCTGCTTATTTATTATTAATCAAAAGCAAATTCTTTCAATGTTTTCGTCATATTTGCACATTATTAATTCATTTCTAAATAATTACGTGCATTTTCTTTATCAAAAAGACTAATAATTTGTTTTAATTCTTCTTCCTCATGATTAAACCGCTTCTCATAATAAATTCCAGCTATTTTATATAATCCAAATTCAGTAGAATCAGGTAATTGTTGTAAAAACTCTATAGTCTTTTTGATTTCATAACTTACTTTTTCTTTAAAACAAATATTCAAATATTTAACGGCAATTCTTGCTATTAAATGAATCATTCTATTATTAACATCTTTAGAATTATATTTATTGAAGATTGCTTTTACTAATCCTTCTAAGTCAGCAAATTTATAAGAATCCATTACATGAAATATCAGCCATAAAGTTTCCTCATTCAGTTCTCCCTTTTTTAAGAAATTCCATCCTAATTTTTTAATTTCAAAATTATCAGCATGCCCTTCAATTTTAGCAATCAAATATTCTAGAAGTTGATTGATTCTTACATCTTTAAATTTCTTTTTAATGTATAAAGCTTTGAGTTCCTCAATATTTCTATCTAAATAAGCCAGAGTAATTTTATCTTGATAGCTACTTATTTTTTCTTCTGTTTCACCAAACTCTTGTAGAAATCCGATCATCGATAAGTTATGGCTATATACAATCTTCATCAAATCTTTTACTGTAACTGTACTCTGGCCATTTTCAATACGAGAATAAAAGGACCTATTAATAGCTTTTCCTGCCATTTGAGCTTGAGTTAAGCCTAAAGATTTACGTACATCTTTTAAATGTTCTCCAATCATAATCACTAGTTAAACAATTTTAGGTAAAGTATTAACATACCCTTGATACCCCGTCATTTTCAATAATTCTATTATTTCCTTAGCAACCGCCCAATCTTGAGTTAATAAAGCTACATAATATTGAATTATTATGTGATGAAACATTACATTCAAATTATCAGGCGTAAAATTAAGAATACTGATAACTTTATTTATTCCATCTTTATATTGAATTTGGTAAGCACGATCGAGATAGTTAATCAATAAATTCAATAAAGATAGGTAGCAATCATCATCTTCAACATTCATAATCTCAATATTCTCTTCAATTATCTCAATCCATTTATTTAATTTATCAAATTCAATTAAAGGCGCTAGAATTGCTAAATTCCAAAAATTGTATAAATTACAGATACTAATATCAAAACAACTATTGCTTACTTTTTTTCTAAACGTTAATGATAGTTTATTAACGCTTCTCTCAAGGGCTGCAATCATTAATCTTATTTTTAAATATAAGAAATCATCGTTATCTTTAACTAATTTTGCAAATTCTTTTAATTGCTTAATATTTCGATTGTCATAAGCAGAGTAAATTTCTTGTTGTCGTTTCAAATTAGACAAGTTTTCTACATCAAATATTTCAAAAAAGTCAAAAAGAGAGATGTGATGGATATTCAAAATTTCTATGAGTTTATCAATTGAAATCTCACTGATATCTCTTTCAACTTTAGAATAAAAAGAGTCCGTCACAATGCCAGTTGCCATTTCAGTTTGTGAAAGACCTAATAGCATTCTGAACTTTCGTAATTGCCTTCCTATTGTTGTCATTCTTTTCCCACACTTTCCACCTTCATGTTATTTAAGCGTGAGAAAAAAGTCCTAAAATCTTCTACATCGAAGATTTTTCTGATTATTTGCACAAAAATACGCCTAAGAGCTACCTTAGACGTATTTTTCTATATTTTGATAATTTATTTATTAAAAAAGAACCCCAAACATTGTACTTGATGAGTTTTCCATTCTGGAGACCTCCCCTCCTTATAATAAATTAATTGTATCACCATTTTATCTAATATTTTCAACTTCGTCAGGGCTTAATTCACGATACTCGCCTTGTTCTAAATCTCCCAAAGTCATCTTTCCCATCTGAAGGCGCTCAAGTTCAACGACTTTCATCCCTTCAGCACCAAACATTCTCTTAATTTGATGATACTTGCCCTCACTAATAGTAATTTTAATTTCTGAACTATCATTTTCTCTATCTTGCTTCAAGATCTTGAGCTGAGCCGACTTTAATTCGGTACCATCGCCCAATGTCATTCCCTTAGCAAATTTCTCAACAGTACTTTCATCAGCAACTCCAGCGATCTTAGCCCAATACACTTTATCAACGTGCTTATTTGGTGCAAGGAGTGCATGATTCAACTGACCATCATTAGTTAACAGAAGCAATCCCGTTGTATCTTTATCAAGTCGACCCACGGGCGTAATGCCTTGATAGCGATCTTGAGGTTCCAGCAGCGAAATCACCGTCCGCTGACTACGATCCTCAGTTGCCGAAAGAACTCCTTTAGGCTTATTCATCAAAAAGTAATGATATTGTTGATACTTAATTTCTTCATCTCCAACCATCACTTCATCATGATCCCCAACTTTTTGTTTTGGCATTTTTACTACGTCGCCATTTACCGTAACCAAGCCGTCCTTAATCAACTTGTGAACTTCTTTTCTCGAGCCCACATTCATATTTGCTAAATATTTATCGATTCTCATTAACTTTTCCTATCTAATCCTCATCTGTTTTTACCTAATCAATTTTATCATTTAACACACAGAAAAAGCATCCCATAGCAAATAGCTACAGAATGCTTTACTTTTACAACAAGTCCGAATCTTCTTGAGCCTTATCATCTAAGAACTTTTGGTTTGGATAAATTGGCATTACTTCAATACCATCCATTGCCCTTTGAATCAAACCTTCAACATCAAGACGAGCTTCATATTCACGTGCCTTGTCAAGCTTTGGCTTAGTCTTTGGACGAGGTGGCGCAAAGATTGTACAGCAGTCTTCGAATGGTTCGATTGAAAGATCAAAAGTACCGATTTCTTCAGCAAGCTTGATAATTTCAGTCTTATCCATTGTTGCCACTGGACGAATCACTGGCGTAGTAGTGACATCATTGATGGCAACCATTGATTCCAAAGTTTGAGAAGCAACTTGACCAACGGATTCACCATTGAAAATTGCCAAACCGCCACGCTTTGCACGAATGCGATCTGCAAGTTGGAGCATGAAACGACGTTGAACAGTCATCAAGTAGCCTTCCGGCAATTTTTCCTTGATAGTTTCTTGAATTTCCGCAAATGGAACCGCAATAAAATTGATCTTACCGGCGTAATTTGCCAAAATTCCGGTTAATTCCTTAGCCTTAGCTAGTGCCTTTTCAGTAGTGTAAGGAGGACTAAAGAAGTGAACCATTTCAATATCCACTCCACGCTTCAATGCAAGGTATGAAGCAACTGGAGAATCGATACCACCTGAAAGCATCATCACAGCTTTACCTGCAGTACCAACAGGCATTCCTCCAACACCATGAAGCAATTGGTTTGAAATATATACTGCGTCTTGACGCACTTCAATTCTAAGAACCAAGTCTGGATGCTTCATTTCAGCTTCAAGATCATCCATATTGTCAAACAAGTAGTCACCAACCATACGGTTTAATTGGTTAGTATCATATTCAAATTGGTGATCACTACGCTTAGTGTTTACCTTGAAAGTCATTCCCTTTTCAAAAGTTTCTTGCATCAAAGCAAGGGAAGTCTTTTCGATATCTTCAAGTGTCTTATTAACTTTAATTGCTGGGGAATAGGTTTGAATCCCAAATACCTTCTTCAATCGCTTATCGATTTCTTCAAAAGGTGCCCCATTCAACACAATGTGCATTCTGTCATGGCGAGGGTGGATTTCAACTTCTGGGAAATCCTTAAGAACCTTAGTTACATTACCAGCCAAGCGACCAATAAAGTCCTTTCTGTTCTTACCCTTAGTTGAAAGTTCGCCATAACGAACCATAACTTCTGTATATTTAACCATTTAATCTTCTCCCAAGTGATTAATTTTAGCAAAATGTTTATAAATCTTGTCAAAACTAGCAATAAATTGATCTGCTTCTTCAAGTGTATTACTTTCGTCAAAACTCAAGCGAATTGCACTTGTAGCAATTTTATCATCTACTCGCATAGCTGCCAACGTACTTGCTTCATCGGCAGTCTTGGAAGCACAAGCTGAAGTAGTTGATACAAAGATATCTTGATCTTCAAGAGTGTGGACCAAGGTTTCGCCACGAATTCCTTCAAGTGAGAAGCAAAGAATATGAGGAGCAAAGTTCTTTTGCGCTGGTGAAAAGATGTCAATTCCTGGCTTATCTTGCAAGTAATTGATAATCTTTTCCTTAATTGCTTCTTCACGGGCTGCCTTTTCTTCTTCATTATCAAGCAGCAATCTGACCGCCTTAGCCATTGCTGCAATGGCAGGCAAGTTTTCTGTTCCAGAACGAAGACCCTTTTCTTGGCCCCCACCATCATGAAGCGGACTGAGCATTTTACCCTCTTTTTTATAAAGAATGCCAATTCCGCGAGGAGCGTGGAATTTATGCGCTGAAAAACTAGACAGATCAACCCTTGGCGTAAAGACTTGGTCCCAAATATTTTTACCTAAAGCTTGCACATTATCCACGTGGAATTGAATCGTAGGATAATTTTCAAGCAAATCGCTGATTTCGTCAATGGGTTGAATCGTACCGATTTCGTTATTAACACCCATGATTGAAACTAGCGTGGTATCCGAATCAATCGCATTTCTTAAATCATTAACATTTACGCGGCCTTCCTTATCAACAGGCAAGCGAGTCACACGATAGCCTAGATTTTCCAAACTATTGAAACTGTTAGCTACAGAAGCGTGCTCCACACTAGAAGTAATGATATGCTTCCCAAATTCGCGCTTTTGAATTGCGGTTCCTTTAATCGCAGCATTATTGGATTCAGTTCCGCCAGAAGTAAAAAAGATCTCATGTTGCTTCACATTCAATAAATCCGCAATTTGTTTGCGAGAAGCTTCTAACAACTGATGGGCACGATCTCCTAATTTATGCAAACTAGAAGGATTTCCCCAAATATCCTCTGTAACCTTGTTATAAGTTTCTAAAACTGATGGATCAATTTTTGTCGTTGCACTATTGTCAAAATATATCACGATTCATTCCCCTTCAAAAAAACGGTCAATTATTATGACCGTTTATTAACTTACAAATTGTAACCTAATTTCATTAGACTTGCAATTATTTCCTATGCTTCTTTTTGCTTCTGTTCAGAATAGTAGGAATTTTCAAGTCGTTGGTAGGCACCAGGCTCTACTTTTTCAATGGCAGTCGCAATTGTATCCAAGGCTTCCTTATAATTATAATCGTTTTGGTATAATCTTAAAGCCTTTTGTTGTGCACGTTTAATCGCTTCATTTGAAGAATACTTATTTGAATATTGCAAAGTTAATTCAACCAAGTTTGCGGAATTAATGATATCATCTGCTTCACGCTTTAAACGTTCAACATCGTCGGAAATTTGAATCAATTCATCAGAGATTCTTTCCATATTAATTCGTACGCGACTTAGTTCTTCACTTACATGGCCTATTTCATTAACAACAAGCGTGTACATTTGCACAAATGAATCAGGATTGCCTGGTAAATTCCGTCTTTGAAGCCGACGATAAACTAATGAAACTTCTTGCTTAAAGTGATTAATAGAATCGTTAGCGACATTTTCAGAATCGTATAAGCCATCTACATCTTGAGACATTTTCTTTTGTTCTTCATCAATTTCACGCAAACGATCGAGCATCCGCAGCCATGAATCTTGAATTTGAGAGTAAACACCTTTTCCATCAGCAATATTTTGAGTTTGAACTGTATATTGCCGACTCATATCATTAACTTCTTGTTCCAAGTGCTTACCTTCATCAAGTTCACCATGAGTCAATTCATAACTTTCATCAATATGCTTGAGTTTTTCAACTAACTTCTTAGAAGCACTTTGCTGGTGAGAAATAAGCGTAAACATCTTGCTTTGATTTTCTTCAACAAATGGACGTGCCTTGTATTCCTTAGCCAAAACAGAATAAAGAGCATCGATTTGAGTGGAGATTTTTTTATTTTGTTCAGCAAGTTCATTCATTTTAAGATCAGCCAGTAAATCTCTAGCTTTATCAATTTCAGTATGAATCTTTTTAATCTCTTCTAAAATATTTACTTCAGTAATGTAGTATTTCTCAGAGAGCATGTTCTTATATGTAGTAGAAAGTTCACGCAATTGATCTTGGAAAGTTGACTCAATTTGATGGTGACCTTCACGGATTTTTGGTAATTCTTCTTGTAAATTACTCAAATCCATTCGAATCTTAGATAAGACACGCTTAGCTTCCACATGATCTCCTTGAGAAGAGAGATTCTTAGCTTCATCAAAATCGCTATCCATTGCTGCCAGTTCATTTTCAAGTTGCTCAAGTGCTACCCCATAATCAAATGAATCGGCCAAAACCATCTTTCGAATTTCACGGTAGGTTTTGATCAAAGATTCATATTGCACTTGGTTTTCTCGGTTAGATTCAAGCAATTCCGTAAAAACAGCCTTGGTATTACGAGCATCTTCAAAAGTTGGCTTGATGATTTCACGAGCTTGTTTAATATTTTTACGCGCTTTAAATAAATGATAATTACTATTTTGATCTGCAGCTTCTTCTACTAAATGTTGAACTTCAGGGATTTTAGCAGTTGAAGCTTCTTGGTAACTTTTTCGCCAAGTATTTAAAGTGGTTAGACTTTCCCCAGCCAAATCCATCTTATCTAAGCGATCAATGTCGCGTTCAAGATGCATTTTTTCAATTTTATTTACCAATTTATCAATAGCTTCGATTTCTTTAAGCTGACGTCGATTGGTAATTAGCATAAATGCCACAACAAGTATAACTACAATAATTACTGCTATAACGATTAGAGTTTCAATTGATGACATGTACTACCCTCCAAAACTACAATAATTATACCAGACCAACTAAAAAAGCGGGATAAAACCCGCCTTTTTTCTTGATTTATTATCAATACCTTTATATAATTGAGTTCGTGTAAAATATTTGCAGCAATAAGTGACAAGAACGTCAACATCTTAATACGCTATCGAGTGAACGAGTAACCCACGCTGCAACGGGCGAAAATGGAAATTAAGATGCACGAATGTTGAACTTATTTGTGATATTTTACTCCAAAAATTATTATTAGATTTTATTGGAGGAATTTTATATGTCAAGATATACTGGTCCAAGTTGGAAGCGTTCAAGAAGATTAGGTATTTCACTTTCAGGTACTGGCAAGGAACTTGCTCGTCGTAACTACGCTCCAGGTCAACATGGTCCTAACAGCCGTGGTCGTGTTTCAGAATACGGTCAACAATTGCACGAAAAGCAAAAGTTACGTTGGATGTACGGCTTAAACGAACGTCAATTTAGAACTATGTTTGCTCGCGCTGGTAAGATCCGTGAAGGTGAACACGGTACTAACTTCATGATCTTGCTTGAACGTCGTTTGGACAACATGGTTTACCGTCTTGGTTTAGCTACTACTAGAGAACAAGCAAGACAATTAGTAAACCACGGTCACATCACTGTTGATGGCAAGCGTGTTGACATTCCTTCATACGAAGTTAGCGTAGGCCAAGTTATTGGTTTGAAGGATAAGTCAAAGAACTTACAACAAGTTAAGGATGCTCTTGAAGCAGTTACTGCTCGTCCATCATACGTTTCATTTGATGACAACAAGATGGAAGGTACCCTTGTACGTTTACCAGAACGTGACGAAATGAACCCAGAAATCAACGAAGCACTCGTTGTTGAATGGTACAACAAGTTACTTTAATTTCTTGTTTCATTTTATTTCAAAACCTTTCCCCTGCGGGAAAGGTTTTTTCATTAACTAAAAGGAGGATTTTTATGTCAGAAGATTTATCTAAGCGAGTTGAGCAAGCTGCTCAAGGAATTACTCCTCAAACCAAACCCGATGAAAGACGGCGCTATTTAGGATCCTTGCGTGAGCGAGTTTTAGTAAGAATGAATAATTCCGAACTTAAGGATCCTAAGTTAACTGCCCTTTTTCTCGAGCATATTCCTGATTATAAGGGCTATACAGTTTTAATTAATGGAAATATTGATGACAACAACTTTTTAAATAAAGTTGAAGCTACTTGTAGTAAAGATGACATCCCTTTTACTCTTATTTATAACGAAACCGCTAAAAAAGGTCCTGAAGACACTGCGGTTTTAGTTGTAGCTAAAGATGCCATCAACAAAATGCGCGTAGAAATTGGACAAGTCTATGCCCCAGAAATGCCAAAAACCGAGCTTAAGAGTAGTGCAGCTGCCAAAAAGAGTTTTTGGCAACGTCTATTTCACAAAGGGGATTAGAAATGCATCCATTAGCCTATCGTATGCGTCCCAAGAATTTAGATGAAGTGGTGGGACAAGAACATTTAATTGGTCCTGGTAAAATCATCAAAAGAATGGTTGAAGCTCGGCTTTTATCATCGATGATTTTGTATGGACCACCCGGCATTGGAAAAACTAGTATCGCAAGTGCCATTGCCGGCTCTACTAAGTATGCTTTTCGGACATTAAATGCTGCTACTGACGGCAAAAAGCAGCTCCAACAAGTAGCTGAGGAAGGTAAGATGAGCGGAACTGTCATTTTACTTTTAGATGAAATCCATCGTTTAGATAAAACCAAACAGGATTTTCTCTTACCACTTTTAGAATCAGGACAAATCATTTTAATTGGCGCCACTACCGAAAATCCCTACATTTCGATCTCTCCTGCTATTCGCTCACGTTGTCAGATTTTCGAATTAAAGCCTTTATCTACTCAAGATGCTAAGAAAGCAATTGATCGAGCTTTAACAGACGAAAAAGAAGGCTTAGGGAAGTATCATGTTGAATTAGACCCAGATGCTAAAGAGCTTTTAGTTGAAAAAGGTAATGGTGATTTGCGTTCTACCCTAAATAGCTTAGAATTAGCAGTTCTTTCCACTAAGCAAGAACTTAAAGAAGCTGGAAAAGATGATTCAGCGATTAAAATTACTAAGAAAGAAATTACCGATTCAATTCAACTTAAAAGTCAAAACTTTGATGCACATGGTGATGGCCATTATGACTTAGTTTCCGCCTTTCAAAAATCAATTCGAGGGTCTGATGTAGACGCCGCCCTTCACTATTTAGCTAGATTAATTGAATCTGGGGACCTCATTTCAATTTGTCGTCGTTTAACTGTTATCGCTTATGAAGATATTGGCCTCGCTAATCCTGCAGCAGCTCAACATGCTTTTATTGCCATTCAAGCTGCACAAACATTAGGTTTTCCAGAAGCGAGAATCCCCTTAGCAAATGCAGTGATTGAACTTGCTCTTTCACCCAAAAGCAACAGTGCAATCATGGCAATTGATAGTGCTTTAAGTGATGTAAAAAACAAGCGAATTGGTGCAATTCCCAACCGTTTGAAAGATGCTCACTATTCTGGCGCTAAAAAGCTAAATCATGGAAATGACTACATCTATCCTCATGATTATCCTGGTGATTGGATTGCTCAACAATATCTTCCTAACAACTTAATGGGCGTACAATATTTTAATGCTAAAGGCAATTCTAAAATTGAAAAAGGTTTAAAAAAGCAATACGAGATTTTACGAAAAATGCAGGCTGAGGGACTTAACTAGCTCAAATTGAAATGTTTGACATTTAAATCTAGTTTGCGTATTATAATAAGTGATCTGAGTTGATCGACAAGCTTAAATGTATAAAGTTGACCGATCAAACTATAAGACGTGGGAGTTAGTAAATAACTACCGAATCGGAATACTGGCATTGTGCCCAGGATCCATATTCGCTGCGATACTAACTCAAATATTGAACATTGCGGGTTCAACAAGCGTCATTATGCTATGTTCAGTCGACTCGGATTTTTTGGAACTTAATGGGCGACCGAGTAAAATCGGTCGTCTTTTGTATTGGAGATTTTTACATGGTTATCAAAATCGTAATGGGCATTTTCATCATTGTTCTTGCCCTCACCTCTTGGTATATGTGGCACAGACGTAGTGGCCATTTCATTATTTATGATGTTGGCAGCAATCCCCGTCTCGGCTCAATCCTAAAATGGACCTCTATCGCCTTAATGTTGGAAAGCATTCTTGGTGTCTTGATTTTGTTTTTAGCTAACAAGTATATGAACTTGATTACCTTGATTCTAGGTTCGATGACAATCTTAATTTTTGGTTTATTAATTAATCAAAAGAATGATTAACTTCCTGCTAATTTTGGTAAAATAGATAGTAGGAAGAGGTGCAGAAAAATGCTTACACAATATCAACATATTCAAGTTTCCGTTGACGGGTCAAAAGAAGCAGACTTGGCTTTCAGCAAGGCTGTCGCAATTGCAAAACGTAACGGAGCAATTTTAGATATCTTACATGTCATTGATACTCGTTCATTCCAAAACGTTTCAAGCTTTGATTCAGCTATGGTTGAACAAGTATCAAACGATGCTAAAAAGAGAATGGAAGAGTACAAGAGTCGCGCAATCAAAGCCGGCATTAAAGATGTTCACTATTCCATTGAATTCGGTTCACCAAAGACAATCATTGCTCGTGATTTCCCTAAAAAACACGATATCGACTTAATCGTAGTTGGGGCAACGGGTCTTAACGCAGTTGAGCGTTTATTGATTGGTAGTGTTACCGAATATGTAACTCGTACAGCAAATTGCGATGTTTTAGTTTGCCGTACACAAGAAATTAAAGATGCACTTAGTGCTGATTAATTATTCTGTAAATAAAAAACTTTCAAGTTCTAAAGCTTGAAAGTTTTTTGTTTATTCTAAAAATCACCTGCTGTACTAAACATGTAATCTTTATTATGAAATTTCATTGATAGAATCATTCCAATTCCTATCATATTTCCGATCAAGGCAGAACCACCTTGAGAAATAAATGGCAATGGAATACCTGTTAATGGCAATAGATCAATACTCATTCCAATATTTTCAAATACGTGGAAAAGAATCATCATGATGACACCCGTTGCAATGTATGAATAGAATGCATTTCTAGTATCAAACGAAATCTTTACCATTTGAATGATTAAATATAGGTAAATTAAAATTACGGCTACACTACCAACGAATCCAAAAGTTTCTCCAATTACTGAATAAACCATGTCAGATCCACGGACTGGCACATAAACACTTACTTTACCAAATCCATTACCAAATAACTGTCCTGACCCGATAGCCTGCATACTTTGCCATAATTGGTAAGCACTAGAGCCCGTATCAGTTGCGGGACTGAGCCATGCATCAATTCGCTTAAATTGATATGCTTGGAAGAAATGACTTAAAAATGATCTTCCGACTGGTGTGACCACTAGCAAAATCACGGCCGCCCCTAGAATGATTATCGTTCCATACAGGGGAATAATTATTTTCCAACTTATTCCTGATACTAAAGTTACCCCACCAACAATAGCAAAGAAAACCAACATTGTACCAAAGTCGTTTTGTAATTTTAACAAAACGGCTACTGGAAGAAGCCATAAAACAATTTTTCCAATTAAAAGCCAATCATTTCGGAGAGTATGAGCATATTTCTCATTATGATCTCGCACTACACGTGCCAACATCAAAATGAAGGCTGGCTTCATAATTTCAGATGGCTGGAAAGTTAATGGCCCTAACTTAAACCAACTTTTAGCCCCAGTATCCTGATAAACACTGCGGTTATAAAGAAATAGAACTGCAATCAAAAGAATTATTCCCAGGGCATAAATATAGGGGGCTATTCGGAATAGTTGGTCCGCATCAAATTGCATTACAAAAATAGCAATCCCAATTGAAATTAAATACCAAACTCCCTGCATTAATACCGCTTTAGTTGGGGTTCCCATATGACTAGGGTCATTTACCGCAGATACATAAATAGAATACAATCCAATCAAAGCCAATGCTATAACTGGAAAGACAACATTCCAAGCGATTCTATCAACTAAACTTGTTTTGTTTTGTACTTGTACCATTAAATAATCACTACTTAATTATTTTATTTTTCATGTAAAGTAAAGTATGAAAGTAAATCATTAATACTACTTTCTAAACTCTTAGCAAATAATACATTGCTAGTTTTAGAAGTAGTTGCACGATAACGTCCTTCTACTTTTTCAATTAAACCAATTGATTTTTTATTAGGGATAATAACTTCCCAAGTAGGGACACTCTTACCTTTAAGTTCATTTACTTCAACATCAATATTAACTAATTTTTTGGACATATTTCCTCCTACTTGCTATCCGGATGAAATTTCTTGGCAATAATTTCGTCTTCATATCTTTCCGGATGCGGATTTCGAAAAATAGTAAATTTATCGGGAACGGGATCTACCCCTCCCCTTATAAAAGGATTACAGCGTAATATTCGACATATTCCCATAATTAAACCTAAAATTGGGCCATGCTTTTTTAGAGCATCTATCATATAATTCGAACAAGTGGGATAGTATCTACAACTATCAGGTAGCACTGGCGAAATAATGGTTTGATAAATTTTAACTAAAAAAATCAAAATCTTACGCAAGTAAAACTCCTCACTTTAATAATTAACGCTTATGCTTTTCAATATTCTTAAGCAATACTCCAGTTCCTAGAGCAACAGCTTCTAACGGATGATCAGCTGTTAAAACAGGCACTTGTAAGTGATGTGAGATAAGCTTATCAATATTTTTAAGCATTGCTCCACCACCAGTAAGCATAATACCACGATCAATGATATCAGCTGATAATTCTGGTGGAGTAGTTTCTAGCACTTGCTTAGTAGCAGCAACAATTGACATTAAACCACTTTCAAGAGCTTTTTGAATCTCTTCCGCTGTTACTGTAGCTTGTCTTGGCAAACCATCAACAACATCTCGACCTCTAACAGTCATAGTTGCATCTGGATCCGGTTCAAACGCACTACCGATTTCAATTTTAATTTGTTCGGCAGTTCGTGAACCAATAAGCAAGTTATGTTTACTCTTAATATGAGAAATAACTGCTTGATTCATGCTATCACCAGCATAACGAACAGATTCGCTAGTAACAATTTCACCCATTGATAAAATGGCCACATCAGTAGTACCACCACCAATATCAATTACCATATTACCTTGAGGTTTGAAAATATCTAATCCTGCACCTACGGCTGCAACCTTAGGCTCAAAATCGAGATAAATCTTGCCCCCACCAGATTTTTCTGCAGCTTGAATAATTGCCTTTTGTTCAATTGAAGTAATACCTGTTGGTGCACAAATTAAAATATTTGGCTTAGTCATAAAGCCTTTTACATTCAATTTTTGAATAAAATATGAAAGCATAGCCTCAGTAATATCAAAGTCTGCAATCACTCCATTTTTTAATGGGCGAATTACTCTAATATTACCAGGAGTTCTACCTACCATATTATATGCTTCTGTTCCGACCGCTACTACCTTATTAGTACTAGTGTTTACGGCTACCACAGAAGGCTCATTTAAAACAATACCTTTTCCAGAGACATTAATAAGCACATTTGCTGTCCCTAAATCGATTCCTATATCTCGTGCCACGATGATCCTCCCTAAATATTCATGGTCCATTTTACCATAAAAGCTAAAATGTTGTCTTAAGAGTTACTGTTTTAAAGAACTTTTAAAAGAAATTACTTAATTGCATCGATTGATCGATAAAAGTAATAACAAAGTTCCCGACTAAAAATCCTAATGCAATTGCAATAAATAATAATAAAATTTGCGCTTCAAAATTATGATTTTTTCGAATAAACTTTTCTACTCTCAAAGCCTTAATTGCGTGGAATGATAATCCAACAGTAATTAAGTAAATAATTATACTAATTACTGCGTGAACGCCTAATTGAAACATATCTCCTCCGTTTTGACTACATAATTATAACAAAAAACGGACGCACATAGTGCATCCGTTTAATTAAGCATTATTTTTTAGAATTATAAACACTAATTCTATTCACAGCTCTTCTCAATGCAATTTGAGCTCTTTCTAATGAACGCTCATCGTGCTTTTCACGTGCTTCCTTCATTCTCTTTTCGGCACGTTCCTTAGCAGCTTGGGCACGAGAAACATCAATATTTCTAGCACGTTCAGCACTATCGGCAATAATAGTTGCAACATTGTTAGAAAATTCGATGTAACCACCACTAACAGCAATATGATCAACAACTTGATTCATTTCACGACTACGTTTAACCTTTACATCTCCAATAGCTAAAGGAGTTAAAAGTGGAACGTGATTGTACATGATAGAACGTTGTCCATCAATCGCACGCATATCAATGATACTTGAGCGGTGAGAATAAATTAAACCATCCGGAGTTACAACATTTACTTTAAAAAGCTTTTCTGGATCTGCCATCTGACATCACCCTACTTTTCTAGCAATGCTTTAGCTTCTGGATCACTTGGTGTAACGCCCATTTCTTTTGCTTTCTTTAAAACATCAGTAATTGGACCTACACCACGAAAGGCATCTTCTGGCAAGTCATCAAGGTGACCATCCAAAATCATCTTAAAGCCTTTAATAGTTTCCTTAATTGGAACATATGAACCAGGAACACCAGTAAATTGTTCAGCTACGAAGAAGTTTTGAGATAAGAAGAATTGAACTTTACGAGCGCGAGCTACGATAAGTTTTTCTTCATCAGATAATTCATCCATACCCAAAACTGAAATAATATCTTGCAATTCATGATAACGTTGTAAAACGTGTTGTACACGAGTAGCAACTTCATAGTGTTCTTTACCAACCACTTCAGGGTCAAGGGCACTTGATGAAGATTCAAGTGGGTCAACGGCTGGATAAATACCTTGCTCAACTAAGCTACGTTCCAAGTTGGTAGTAGCATCCAAGTGAGCGAAAGTAGTAGCTGGAGCTGGGTCAGTATAGTCATCGGCTGGAACATAAACAGCTTGAATAGAAGTAATAGAACCCTTCTTAGTTGAAGTAATTCTTTCTTGCAATTGTCCCATTTCAGTAGCCAAAGTAGGTTGATAACCAACGGCACTAGGCATACGACCCAAAAGGGCTGAAACTTCTGAACCGGCCTGGGTAAATCTAAAGATGTTATCGATGAAGAGTAACACGTCTTGACCTTCAACATCTCTAAAGTATTCAGCAAGTGTTAATCCAGTTAATGCTACACGCATTCTGGCACCAGGTGGCTCATTCATCTGACCAAATACCATGGCAGTCTTGCTCAAAACACCGGATTCTTTCATTTCGTAGTAAAGATCGTTACCTTCACGAGTTCTTTCCCCAACACCAGTGAAAACTGAAATACCACCGTGTTCTTGGGCAATGTTATGAATTAATTCCTGAATGATAGTGGTTTTACCAACACCGGCACCACCGAACAATCCAACCTTACCACCACGAACATAAGGTTCAAGTAAGTCAATAACTTTAATACCAGTTTCGAGAATTTCACGACTAGTGGTCAAGTCTGAATACTTAGGTGCATCCTTATGGATTCCTTCACGTGGATGATCTTTAGGAAATGCTGGACCATTATCAATTGGTTGACCCAAAACATTAAATACACGTCCCAAAGTATCTTTACCAACTGGAACAGAAATTGGGCCACCAGTATCTTCGACTTTCATTCCGCGTCGAAGACCATTGGTAGATTCCATGGAGATCGTTCTTAATACACCATCACCAAGTTCAAGTGTGACTTCAAGTGTGATTGTTTCATCTTTTGACTTAATAACTTTAAGAGCGTTATTAATATCAGGTAGTTCCTTGTTAAGTGGGAATTTAACATCGACAACAGGGCCGATTACTTGAACGATTTCACCTTCACTCAAAACATCTACCTCCTTTTCCTAATTACTCTAAGGCATTAGCACCACTGATAATTTCAGTAATTTCAGTAGTGATTTGTGCCTGTCTTGCACGGTTTAACTTAGTAGTTAAATTTGATACCAGATCATCTGCATTATCACTAGCACTTTGCATAGCTGTCATTGAACTAGCATGTTCTGCAGTTTTTGCATCCAAAATAGCTCCGTAAATAGTTGAACGAGCGTATTGTGGGAGTAGTGACGTAAGCACAGTATTAGTATCTGGTGCAATATCATATTCTAATTGTTGATGTGCTTCAGCTTCCTTAAGACCAATATCTAAATCGACAATTGGAAGCATTTTTTCAACACGAAATGCTGATGAAAGTGAGTTGACATGGTGAGTATAACAAACATATAACTCATCATATACTCCATTCATATACATTTTAATCGCAGTTGAAACAATTGGCATAGTTTCTTCAAAAGTTGGCACATCACTAATATCATCATTTTCATATACAACATTTAAGTTGTTCTTTTTAAAGAATTGTGCACCAACTGAACCAACAGCTAAGATCTTAATATCTTTGTTTTCGGCCTTAGCATCTTCAAAAAGCCCCATCATATTCTTTAAAACAGAACTATTATAAGATCCTACAAGTCCACGATTACCAGTAATAACTAAATATCCCGTAGACTTGATATTTTTACGTTGTTGAATTAAATCCGACGTAATTCCTAAGCCAAA
Organism: uncultured Lactobacillus sp.; assembly: GCA_947575965.1. GTDB lineage: Bacteria > Bacillota > Bacilli > Lactobacillales > Lactobacillaceae > Lactobacillus. The sequence continues at coordinate 82,174 of CANPPJ010000004.1, forward strand.
AACATTTGCATAATCAAGTTTAGCTATATTTTTTTCATTAATTGGCGCATTTGCTTCACGAAGATGATCTACAACTTGTGAACTCATTAAATGAGATAAAGTCTTTCGAACGTGATCATTATAAACAGTATAATTTTTATCACGCTTTTCAGTTTGATTCAACTTTGAAGCAGAAACCATTCTCATGGCTTGCGTAATTTTACCAGTTTGCTTAACTGAAGCAATCTTTTTCTTCAACTCAAGTAAAGATGCAGGCATAATCTACCTCCTAATTCTTACTTGGTGAAAAACTATCATTAAATTCCTCAATAGCAGCTTGCAATTTCTTTTCATCTGGTAATTCACCAGTTTCACGAATGTGCTTAAGAAGATCTGCATGACTACTATCAAAATTGTCGTAGATTTCTTGTTCATAACGAGCAATATCTTCAACAGGAATTGAATCTAGGTAGCCGTGAGTTAATGCATAAAGGATCAAAACTTGCTTTTCGACAGGAATTGGATCATGAAGTGGTTGCTTCAATACTTCTACAGTACGACGACCACGATTCAATTTTGCTTGAGTAGCTTGATCCAAATCACTACCAAATTGTGCAAAACTTTCAAGTTCACGATATGCAGCAAGGTCGGTACGTAAAGTACCAGCTACCTTCTTCATAGCCTTAATCTGTGCATTACCACCAACACGAGAAACTGAGTTACCAGCATCAATGGCCGGACGAGTTCCAGCAAAGAACAAATCACTTTGTAAGAAGATCTGTCCATCAGTGATGGAAATAACGTTAGTTGGAATATATGCAGAAATATCTCCAGCTTCAGTTTGAATAAATGGTAAGGCAGTCATAGATCCGCCACCCAACTTATCACTTAACTTAGCACTACGTTCCAAAAGACGTGAGTGTAAGTAGAAGACGTCACCTGGGTAAGCTTCACGACCAGGTGGACGACGGAGAAGCAAGGAAAGTTCACGATATGCGACTGCTTGTTTTGATAGGTCATCAAATACAATCAATACATCCCTGCCATTGTACATAAATTCCTCACCCATAGCAGTACCAGCATATGGTGCAATATAAAGCATTGGTGCTGGCTCACTTGGGCCGGCTTCAACAACGATAGTATAATCCATCGCACCGAAGCGCTTTAAAGTTTCAACTTGAGTTCTAACGGTTGATTCCTTTTGACCAATTGAAACGTAAATACAAATTACGTTCTTACCCTTTTGATTCAAAATAGTATCAATAGCCAAACTAGTCTTACCAGTCTTACGGTCACCAATAATCAATTCACGCTGTCCACGACCAATTGGAACCAAAGCATCGATAGCTTTAATACCAGTTTGAAGTGGTTGATCAACTGATTGACGATCCATAACACCAGGAGCTTTAGATTCAATTGGACGAGTCTTATCAGTCTTAATTTCACCTAAACCATCAACTGGTTGACCTAATGGGTTAACAACTCTACCGATTAAGGCGTCACCTACTGGAACTTCCATGATACGGCCGGTTCTCTTAACACGGTCACCTTCACGAATATCGTCAAAATTACCTAAAATAATGATACCCACATCGTTTGATTCTAGGTTTTGGGCAATACCGTAAGAGCCATTATCAAATTCCAACAACTCATTAGACAAGACATTGTCAAGTCCGTGAGCACGAGCAATACCATCACCAACATAAGTTACAACACCAACTTCATCGATATTTAACTTATCATCGTAATGTTCAAGTTGTTGCTTGATCAAAGAGCTAATTTCTTCCGCTTTAATGCTCAATGGTTTCACCTCTTTTAATTTTCATCAATTAATTGCGTACGAATCTTCTTAAGTTGGGTTTTTACTGACCCATCGATCACACGATCCTTTACTTGAAGGATTACGCCGCCTAAAATACTTGGATCAACTTTATTCTCAAGACGCACAGCCTTTAGGTTATATTTATTTGCATAACTATCACCCAAACGCTTAAGTTGATCATCATCTAATTTAACTGCAGTAGTTACAGTACCAGATGCGATTGACTTCTTTTCATCATAAAGGTTATTGAAGTAATCAATAATATCTATTAGATATTCAAAACGATTATATTCTAGTAATAAATTCAAGAAACCTTGAACTTCTTGAGAAAAATCTTTCTCAATAGCTTCTAAAGTCTTCTTTTTTTCCTCACCATTTAAAACCAGATCACTCATGACACCAATGATAGCAGGATTTGCCTCAACAGCTTTTTTCAATTCTCCCACTTCTTCATAGACATCATCTAAAACCTTGTTATCTTCTGCAAAGCCAAACAATGCAGTACCATAACGAGCAGCTATCTCTTCTCTACTCAAAGCCATTAATCATTCAGCCCCTTAATAAATTGGTTGACTAAATCTTTTTGGTCTTCAGCAGATAAATTCTTAGCAATAATTTTTTCAGCAATTGCTACAGAAATGTCTGCAACTTGATCACGCGCAGCATCCAAAGCTTCAGTTTTTGCTTTCTTAGCATCTTCTTCAGCTTTCTTTCGGATTGAAGCAGCATCAGTGTTAGCGTTAGCTACAATTTCACTGCTTGTCTTTTGCGCATTTTCCTTTGCGTCAGAGAGAATTTTAGTTGCCTCTTGTCTTGAATCTTTTAATGCAGCTTCACGCTCGTTAGCCAAAGTTTCGGCTTTCTTACGATCGCTTGCAGCTGAATCCAAGTCATCAATAATTTTTTGCCGCCGTTTTTCCATCATATCAGAGACAGGACCCCAAGCATAATGCTTAACCAAAAGCATTAGGATGGCAAAAATAACAAGATACCAGATAGCATTACCTAGGTATATGTGATGTGAGGCTGCAAATAATGTTTGAACTGTCATTTACTGCCCTTCTCTCTTTTAATAATCTATCTTTAACTTAAAAAACTAAAATTAAAGGAATAGAATCAAGAAGGCAATAACGATTGCTAGAATTGGAACGGCTTCAATCAAACCAACACCAATAAACATAGTTGCTCTTAAGTTACCTGCACTCTCAGGTTGACGGGCCATACTTTCAATAGTCTTTGAAATAACTTGACCGTTACCGTAAGAAGCAGCTAAGGCTGCTAAACCAGCTGCAATTGATGCAGCAAGATATTTAAAAGCTTCTGACATAAATAAACCTCCAAAAAATTATTCTTTGGTAACTTTTTTACCAATGTAAACCATTGATAGAGTTACAAATACATATGCCTGGATAGAGCCAATGAAGACAGAGAAACCTTGCCAAATCATGGCCAATGGAGCTGCTAAAATCATAGTTGGTAGACCGAAACTTGTAGCCAAGCGATCACCAATTAATGTTAGTAAAACTTCACCAGCATAAATATTACCGTACAGACGCAATGATAGTGTTAAGAAGTTAGTAAATTCCTCAATTATGTTAATTGGTAGTAAAAAACTAACTGGAGCAGCATAATTCTTTAAATAGCCACCTACACCAAATTTTTGCACTCCGAACGTGAATGATAGAAGCAAGGTCATCATTGCAAACGACATTGTCGCCACAGGGTCAGCAGTTGGTGATTTGATAACCATCCAATCATCGACTTTAACTTCCAAGAACATACCTAATTGGTTCATGAACCAAATGAAAAGAAACAAAACAAAAGCATAAAGCGATAGATGTTTTTGTGCATCGACATCTTCCACATTATCTTTAACGATACCATTAGTGAAGTCGAGCATATATTCCATCACATTTTGTCGTTTATTTGGTTTCATTTCAACTTTCTTGGAAAGCCAAATACAGAGGAACAAAACAGCCAATGCCATAAGTGTTGAACCAATAATACCTACCATATCAAAGTTCAACCCCATGAATTGAACAACCCATGATTTCTCCATTACTTCGTGACCTCCCTTCTCGTGTTGAAATAAACTCGAACACGTCTACAATATTAACACCAAAAAATGACTTTGTGAAAATTGTAAGCGCATTAAATTTTATTTTTTTACGAATTAAGATTATTTAGTACCGAATAATCTATCTCCAGCATCCCCTAAACCAGGGAAAATATAACCGTTATCAAGCAATTTTTCATCTTCTGCTGCTGCATAAATATCAACATCAGGATTTGCTTCTTGAACGGCTTTAATACCTTCTGGAGCTGCTACTAAAACGGCTAACTTAATATCCTTAACTCCACGCTTCTTCAATGCAGCAATAGCGTCATTAGCTGAACCACCAGTTGCAAGCATTGGATCAACGATCAAACATTCACGTTCTGCAATATCCTCTGGAGCCTTGAAGAAATATTCATGTGGCTTCAAAGTCTTTTCGTCGCGATACATACCGATTACCGCAATCTTTGCTGATGGTACCATTTCAAGAACACCATTAAGCATCCCCATACCTGCACGTAAAATTGGCACAATGGTCAATTTTTTACCAGCAATTTCTTTTTGAACTGTCTTACCAACTGGTGTCTCAATTTCGACATCTTCAAGTGGTAAATCTCTGGTGATTTCATAGGTCATCAAACCACCAATTTCGCCGACAATTCTACGAAATTCGTTAGAACCAGTTTCTTTACGACGAATGATTGTCAATTTGTGTTGAATCAATGGGTGATCCAAAACTACAAACTTACCCATAGTGCTTATTGCCTCCTATAAAAAACTAAAGTAACATCATCATTATTTTATCAAAAAAGCAAAGGGTTTAAACCCTTTGCTTTAAATTTTCACTAAAAATGATGCCCACCGGCAGCTTTATTTAATCTATTCATATACGCCAAGCTTGCTTGACCCTCATTGAAGCCTTGAACGTAGATTTGCGTAATATCTTTTTTATCATCAAAATAGCGCAAACCACTAAACAAATTATGATCTGCATCAACTAAATTTCGACCCAAATTAAATTTATTAGCCTTAGGCAAATCAATTTTGTCCAGTTCATCTTCTAAAGCCATTACGCCAATGTGATCGTTAAAATCAATTTTGGCAAAATCATTTACATCATCAACTACAACTACTGGAGCACTTGGAGCATAATGACGATATTTCATTCCTGGAGCTTTTGGAATTTCTTTATCAGAAACTTTCCCAGTGTTAATAAGAACTTCCTCACCTAAAACTTCGCTAATTTCTTCAGGAGTAATTTCACCAGGACGCAAAACAATAGGAGTTTCAACTGATAAATCAACAATGGTTGACTCAAGGCCCACACGGGTTTCTCCCCCATCAATAATTCCAGCGATTTTCCCCCTTAAATCATGATAAACATGCTGAGCAGTTGTAGGACTTGGCTTAGTTGATGTATTAGCCGACGGCCCAACAATTGGATAGCCAAGCTTAGCAATTAAATCATGAGTTAATTTATCATCAGGACAACGAAAAGCAACTGTCTTTAATCCGCCGGTCACAGCGGTTGGTAAAGAACCCTCTTTTACAAAAAGCAAAATAGTCAAAGGACCAGGCCAAAAGTGTTTGATCAATTTTTTAGCACGATCAGGTACACTTTTTGCATATCTTTCAACCATTTTTTCATCAGAAACAGTTACAATTAAAGGATTATCACTTGGACGCCCTTTGGCCTTATAAACATTTTTAACTGATTCCTCTTTAGTTGCAATTGCACCTAAACCATAAACAGTTTCGGTTGGAAAAGCCACCAATTCGCCTTCTCTTAACAATGCAACTGCCTCATCTATTTGATCTTTAGCAAAAATCTTCGTTTCCACTATTTTTGCCACCTTCCATGTACCATTCTTGGCTTTTGTGCCATATCATTTCTGAATTCAATATCAAAATCAGGAAGCTCTTTAGCAAACAAATCTTCTAATTGTTCTTTTTCACTAAAGCCATACTCTAAGAAAAATTCCCCATGACTATTTAAATGGTCACGAACTTGTTTGGCGAATTTCTCATAAAATTCAATACCATTTTTGCCACCAAATAAAGCTTCTTTGGGCTCATTTTGAAGAACATTTTGATCCATGTCCTTCTTTTCATTCTCCTTGATATAAGGTGGATTTGAAATAATCTTATCAAATTTTGCCAAACCAATTAAGACGTTGGCTTTTCGAGTAGTCACGTCTAAATCATAATTCAAAAAGTTTTCTTCGCTCATTCTTAAAGCTTTATCAGTAATATCGGAAGCATACAAAGTAAGGTCTTTGATCCCCTTCTTTTCAGCTTCTTTACCTAAAGCCACAGTAATGCAGCCTGATCCAGTTCCTAAATCAAGTACAGTATCACCATCTTTTAAACTGTCCAAAGCCCATTCCACTAGTTCTTCAGTTTCAAATCGAGGAATTAAAACTCCCCGCTCCACCATAATCTTGTAACCTAAAAACCAAGCATACCCCAAAATGTACTGAGGAGAAATTCCTTTAGCTAACTTCTTAACATCTTTTCGAATTTGCTTAACTTGCTCATCAGTTAAAAGCATGTCTTGTTTTAATTCAAATTCACTGGGAGTTAAATTTAAGCGTTCTGCTAAAACATAATCTACATCTTCAGCAAGGGCATTTTCTGCCACTTTGCCTGCTTTTGTACGTACTTCTTTTAAAGTTTTAGGCATTATCAGCCAACTCCTCTAATTGCTTAGTTTGGTTATACAAAATAAGTGCATCGATAATTTGATCAAGTTCACCATTCATTACACGATCCAATTTATTAATGGTGAGGCCAATGCGGTGATCAGTAACTCGGTTTTGAGGATAGTTATAAGTTCTAATTCTTTCTGAACGATCCCCAGTACCCACTGCATCTTTTCTTTGAGCATCATATTGATCACGGTTTTGGCTTTCGTAATAATCATAAACACGTGATTTTAAAATTTGCATAGCTTTTTCACGGTTTTGTTGCTGACTTCTTTGATCCTGCATAGCAACAACGATTCCAGTTGGAAGGTGAGTCATACGCACCGCACTAGAAGTTTTGTTAATGTGCTGACCACCCGCACCACTTGAACGGTAAACATCAACACGAATATCTTTGGGATCAATGTCAATATCAACTTGTTCATATTCTGGCATAACCGCAACAGTAGCCGTTGAAGTATGAACTCTACCCTGGGATTCAGTTACTGGAACACGTTGAACACGGTGAGCACCATTTTCGTATTTAAGTTTTGAATAAACTTTATCTCCAGTAATCATTAAACCAACTCGTTTATAACCGCCAACCTCAGTAGGTTCTGAGTCAATTAATGAAACATTCCAGCCTTCTTTTTCAGCATATTTTTCATACATTCTAAGTAAATCACCAGCAAATAAAGAAGCTTCATCACCACCAGCAGCTCCACGAATTTCCATGATGATATCCTTATCGTCATTAGGGTCTTTTGGCAACATCAAAATCTTGATTTGGTCTTCAAGTTCATCAACTTCTTTTTCCAAATCAGCATTTTCTTCTTTGGCCATTTCTACTAAATCACTATCAGATTCACTAGAAATGATTTCCTTGTTGTCAGCAATTTCTTTTTTATCAGCTTTATACTTATTGTATTTTTGAACTACTTCTCTAAGGTCTGCTTCTTCCTTAGAAATTTCCATGTAACGTTTTGTATCATTGATGACTTCAGGATCCGCCATCATTTCTTGAAGTTCTTCATAGTGTGCAACTAAGCCTTCAAGTTGTGCCATCACTTTATCCATATAAAAATCCTCTCTTTTGAAAAATTATCTTATTGTATCTGGGTGAAAATAATGGAAGCGACAAACTGGATAATAACTTTCATCGCCACCAATTTGAACTTGCTCACCTTCATACACAGGCTTGCCATTATTAATTCTTAAATTCATGGTAGCTTTATGGCCACAATAATGACAAATTGTCTTCATCTCTTCTATTTTATCAGCATAGATCAATAAATTCTCGCTACCTTCAAAAAGATGATTCTGAAAATCATTTTTAAGTCCAAATGCCATTACTGGAATTTTAAGCTCATCAACAATTCTAGCGCATTCTAGGACATGATGTTTCTTTAAAAATTGAGCTTCATCAATTAACACACAAGCAATTTTTCCATCACCTGCTTCTTCATCCTTCGTACTTTTGGCTTGCACTAAATCAAACAAGTTCATCTTATCATCAACTGGAATTGCTTTTCGATGCAACCCAATTCTAGAAGCAACAGTTCCTGCACCATCTCTAGTATCTAAACCACTGGTCATTAAAGCAATCTTGCGACCCTGTGCTTCATAATTATGAGCAACTTTTAAAATCTCAATCGTTTTGCCGCTGCTCATTGCTCCATATCTAAAAAACAGTTGCGCCATCATTATTCCCCTTTTATAAAATTATCCGCCTATATAGTATAGAGGAAAAATCAATTTTGTGTAGTCAAACAGGGCGAAAAAACTCGTTTTCGGCCCCTCTCTATGATATAGTAAAGTTTAGTTTTAAAGTGAGGGATTTACATGAGTTTAAAATCAGGTGTTGCAAAAGTTGCTGGAAAAAGCTCATATTGGTTCTTGCATAATGTTTTAAAAGGTGGAACCAGTTTTCCAGGCAAACTTGCAATGAAAATTGACCCAGAAGTACTTAATTCTTTAGCCAAAGGCTATGAAACAATTATTGTAACAGGTACTAATGGGAAAACGATGACAACTGCTTTAATTGTTGAAGCACTTAAGAAAAAGTACGGCGATATTTTAACCAATCCGTCAGGTTCAAACATGCAACAAGGGATTGTTACTGCCTTCTTAGCCTATAAAAATAAAAAAGTTAAGCGTAAAATTGCCGTTTTGGAAGTTGATGAAGCCAATGTTAAGATGGTAACTAAGCTTCTTCATCCAAGTGCTTTCGTTTTAACTAACATTTTCCGTGATCAGATGGATCGTTATGGTGAAATTTATACTACCTATGAAAAGATCGTTAACGGAATTAAGTTAGCACCAGATGCAACCATTATTGCAAACGGGGACGCAAGTATTTTTTCATCAGTTGAATTACCAAACAAAAAAGTCTTCTATGGCTTCAAATTACCTGATGATAAACCAGAAAATGATTTTAAAGCACCTGTTAATACAGATGGTGTTTTATGTCCTAAGTGTGATCATATTTTACACTTCCATGAACGCATTTATGCTAACTTGGGTGATTTTTTCTGTACTAACTGTGGCTACCACCGTCCAGAATTAACATATACTGTTAACAAGATTATCGATCAAACCCCTAACAGTTTGAAATTCCGGATGGGTGAAAAAGATTACTCAATCGGCATTGGCGGTACTTACAATATTTACAATGCTTTAGCTGCTTATTCTGTAGCTCGTCAGTTTGGGTTGAGCGAAGAAGAAGTTGCGGAAAGTTTTGCAGAAAATAAGCGTATTTTTGGACGTCAAGAATTAATTAAGTACAAGAACAAAGATATCGACTTAATCTTAGTTAAAAATCCGGTTGGTCTTGATGAAGTTTTACATATGTTAAATACTGAAAAAGATAACTATTCTTTAGTTACTTTACTCAATGCTAACCATGCTGATGGAATCGATACTTCTTGGATTTGGGACGCAGACTTTGAAGGATTGAACAAAGACAAGATCAAAAAGATCTTAGTTGGCGGTGAACGCTGGCATGATATGGGCTTTAGACTTGAAATTTCCGGATTTGATCCAGGCACCATGCTTACTAGCCCAGATTATGATTCTTTAATTGAAGAAATCGCTAAGCTTCCAACCAAGAAAGTTTATATTTTATCAACTTATACTGCAATGCTTGCTTTGCGTAAAACAATGGCTGAAAAGAAAATTATCAAGGCTGGTATGTAAAAACAAAAAAAGATGGCTTTTAAGCCATCTTTTTTGTTTAATTTATAGTTTAATAATAACTAAAAGGAGTTAATTGAGATATTGGGGCTCGAACCCAAACATCCAGGAACCAGAATCCTGTGCCTTACCAATTTGGCTATATCTCAGTCAATCACCCGTACGAGAATTGAACTCGTAACTCCACCTTGAGAGGGTGGCGTCTTAACCATTTGACCAACGGGCAAATTCAACAATGATATTATAAAGGAATGTGATATCATTGTCAAGAAAATATTAAATAAAACCACTTATATTTTAATTGAAATGGAGATACAACTTTTATGATCGACTATTCTACAACTCAGCATTTAATTGAATCTATGGTATCTCAGCGGATAGTACCTGGCGTAAATTACGCTTTTATCAATAAAAATCAAGCTTTTACTTCTACAATCGGTTTTGCAAGTTTATATCCAAATAAAACGCAGCTAAGCCCTTTTGCCGAGTATGATTTAGCAAGCTTAACAAAAGTTTTAGCAACTGAAAATGTACTTTTAAAATTATATGACCAAGGTAAACTTAGCTTTAACGAACCTTTACAAGAATTTATTCCAGAATTTAAAGATTCTCGAGTTCGGCTCTTTCACTTATTGACGCACACAAGTGGGATTCGCGGCTGGATTCCTCATCGAGATGAATTAAATCATGACGATCTTTTAGAAGCTATTATCCATCTGCCAGTTACTGATGAATTTAATACAAAAATGCGCTATGCTGATACTAACTTTATCTTATTAGGATTAGTAATAAAAAGAATATATGGCGCTCCCATTCAAGAAGTAGCAACTCAAGAAGTTTTAAAACCTATGGGGCTAAAACATACGACTTTCCATCCTAATAAAACAGACTGCATTCCTACTGCAATTGTTGAGGGAAAGCTTCTCCAAGGCACTCCCCATGATCCTAAAGCGCGACAATTAGGCGCTGACTGCGGCTCAGCTGGTCTTTTTTCAAATATGACCGACTTAATTAAAATTAGTAAGGGATATTTAGGACTCGATCGCAATATTCTTCCTTATAGTCAAGAATTGGTCAGCGAATTATTTGATAATAAAAATCCCCGCTCTGTCAAAGCTCGTTCATGGGGGTGGGATTTACGTTTTGATCCGAAAGCTAATTACCCTATCATCTTACATACTGGTTTTACTGGAACTTTGATAATTTTAGACAGAATCAAACAATCGGGACTCATTTTACTAACCAACCGCGTTCATCCTTCAGGACACAATCTTGTATTTTTAGCCATGCGCGAAAAAATTATCCAAAGTTTCCTCAAGGAAAATGCAATTTAAAAAGACGACTGGTGTTCAGTCGTCTTTTTTCTCACTTATTTCATACATCCATGTTTAGTATAATATATTTTTTTGATTTATTGAACTATAACCTTTTCTAAATCAAACATTTTGAAATAACAAAATAAAATTATAATTCCTAAAGCAAAAGTGAAGTAAAATGCTGCCTGACTTCTATGAGCCATTAAATACGATGAACAAATCATAATTATTGCAATCATTAGTAAATAGCCTGTTGTTGTCCATTGGACTACATCTAAACTGACCCCAAATTACTTCATTATTGTTGGAAAAGTGACATTCAAACTAGTTTCTGTCAAAATTCCTACAAAGGACATAAAAGCTGTCGCTAAAACAGCTAACATATTTTTAGTTTCTTGGCTTTTCTCCACAAAAAATCTCCTCTCATACAAAAAGGGCAGAAGCAAAATAGCTTCTACCCTTTCTTTAGTTACTAAGACGTATAATGATCAAAAATTATACTGAGTATACACTTGATTAAAGACGCTTAGCTAAGTCGTCATGTAAGTTTTCATAACCTGGCTTGTTAAGAAGACCAAACATGTTACGCTTGTAAGCTTCAACACCTGGTTGGTTGAATGGGTTAATCCCGTTCAAGTAACCTGAAATAGCAATAGCTAATTCGAAGAAGTAAATAAGGTAACCCAAAGTATGTTCAGTTTGATCTGGAATGTTAACAGTCATAACTGGAACACCACCGTCAGTGTGAGCCAAAACAACACCTTCGTAAGCACGATCGTTTACGTAGTTTAAGCTCTTACCTTCCAAGAAGTTAAGTTGATCCAAGTTCTTGTCATCGCCTGGAATCTTAACATCGTGGCGTGGATTTTCAACACGGATAACAGTTTCGAACAAGTTACGAAGACCTTCTTGGATGTATTGACCAAGTGAGTGAAGGTCAGTAGTAAAGTTGGCACTTGATGGGTAAATACCCTTTTGGTCCTTACCTTCAGATTCACCCATCAATTGTTTGCACCATTCACCAAACATTCTAAGGCTTGGTTCGTAGTTTTCAACGATTTCAGTAGTGTAACCCTTGCGGTAAAGAATATTACGGATTGCAGCGTATTGGTATGGAGAAGGCTTGCTCAAATCAGTTTCAGTGTAATCTGCACGAGCATCAGCAGCACCCTTCATCAATTCATCAATGTTTGCTCCTGAGGCAGCAATTGGAAGCAAACCAACAGCTGAAAGAACACTGTAACGACCACCAACATCATCTGGAACTACAAATTCTTCGTAACCTTCTGCGTCAGCTTCAGTCTTCAAAGCACCCTTTTGACGGTCAGTAGTTGCATAAATTCTCTTAGCAGCTTCTTCTTTACCGTACTTCTTAATTAACTTATCCTTGAAAATTCTGAATGCTACTGATGGTTCAGTAGTAGTACCTGACTTAGAAATTACGTTAATACTAAAGTCCTTGTCACCTAACCATTCGATAAGGTCGTAAAGGTATGAACCTGAAAGTGAGTTACCACAGAAGACAACTGTTGGCATATCGCTTTCTTCCTTACCGTAGAAATTGCTATTCAAAAACTCAATTGCAGCTTGTGCGCCAAGGTATGAACCACCAATACCGATACAAATTAAAACATCTGAATCACTTTGAATCTTCTTAGCAGCCTTCTTGATACGAGCAAATTCTTCCTTGTCGTAATCTACTGGCAAATTAAGCCATCCACGGAAATCGCTACCAGCACCAGTACCTTCACGGAGTTCAGTGTTAGCAGCGTTGACCATAGCTTGCATTTCACTCAATTCATTTTCATGAATGAATGGTGCTAATTTACTACTATCAAATTTAATTAAACTCATAAATCTGCTTCCTAACTAGATAAAATTATTTATTTCACAAGACCATTTTAGCAATATTAAGCGCTTAATACCAGTATCTTTATTAAAAATTCTGTTTCATTCTTTTAAAAATCAAATACAGTAAGTAGCCACAAATTGTTCCGCAAGTGTTAAAGAAGACATCATCAATATCACTTACACCAGTTGCTAAAAGAAATTGTAAAATTTCAATACAAATTGAAAAACACATTCCAGCCAAAGTTACTCTTAAAAAAGTCTGCTTTTTTGAAAAAACAATCGGTAACAAAAATCCAATCGGTACAAAACACAAAATATTGCCGAAGGAATTATAAATGAAATCTACGCGGCTCTGTGCATAGAGCAATTTCCAAGTTTCTTTCATAAAAACTAAATTAATATCGCTCAGCGGTCGATGAAAATTGAAACTTAACTGCCATGGAAAGTAAGTATTTCTAAAAGTAGTTGTCATTAATACTAAAATCACATAAAATGCCAATACCCATACACAAGCTTCTGATTTGATTGAGCGTCGACGCCGTACTGATAAGAGCCAAATCAAACGTAAAACTGCGAATATCAAAAAGTAAAAGAATGTTTTATCCAACGCTAGTAAAAACAACTTTATCAATGGAAAGTGATTAATTCTAGTTGCATAAATTCTTGCTAATAAATTATAAATCGGTCCTAAAAAAATCATCTCATGATTAACCCTCGCAAATAGATTCACTACAAATTATAACCATTTTTTTAGAATTAACTATGAAAAAAAGACTAACTCTTCACAAAAGATTGTCTTGAACGCAGATAACCTTTAGAATTAAGACATTAAGAAAGAGGTACGCTTATTGTGAACAAGAAAACTATCTTCAATTTCATTCAAACACGCACTGGCTTCTTTACTTTGCTGGTTCTACTATTTTGGATCAAATATCTTTTTGTAGCCTATTGTGACTTCAACTTAGGTCTATCAGACCCCTATCAACACATCATTATGTGGACGAGCCCATTAGGAACAACAATTTTATTAATTGGTATTGGATTTTACTTTCCAAAGCCAATTGTTTCTTACATCATGATGCTCTTTATGGACTTTTTGAATACAGTTCTGCTATTTTCAAATGTTCTTTATTATCGTCAATTTTCTGACTTTATCACTGTTAAAACCATCACCAATGCTACTAAGGTCGCTCCAGGTTTAGGAAAAAGTGCAGTAGCACTTCTTCATCCAAGCGATATTTTTATTTGGCTGGATTTAATTGTCATCATTATTTTACTGGTGACTAAAAAAATCCGAATTGATCCTAAGTCTTATGGAATGTCGACACCGTTTGCCATCACTTCTCTTGGTGCTTTTTTATTAGGGTTGAACATGTTTCTAGCTGAATCGTCACGTCCTCGGTTGTTGCGGAATACATTCGATCGCTCATACGTAGTCAAATATTTGGGACTGGATACGTATACAGTTTACGATGGAATCAAAAACGCTCAAACAGTGCAAGTTACAAAAAATGCCAATTCTTCTGATTTAAATAAAATTCTTACCTACACTAAAAAGCATTATGCAAAACCTAATTCAGTTACCTTTGGAAAAGAAAAAGGTAAAAATGTCATTATTATTCACCTCGAAAGTTTCCAACAGTTTTTGATTAATCTAAAGGTAAATGGTAAAGAAGTTACCCCATTTTTGAATTCAATTTATCGAAATCAACATACGATCAGCTTCAATAATTTTTATCATCAGGTTGGTTTAGGTCGAACTAGTGACGCTGAAAACATGCTCGAAACTAGTACTTATGGAATTTCTGATGGTTCTCTTTTTACTTCTTTAGGAAGTGAAAACACATTCCAAGCTGCTCCTCAAATTTTACGCCAAGATGGCTATACGTCTGCTGTTTTTCACGGAAATGTAGGAACCTTTTGGAATAGAAATGAAGTCTACAAAAATATGGGCTACAATTATTTCTTTGATCAAAATTACTTCAGTAATGCTTCAAAGGACAAAATTGGTTATGGTTTAAAAGATAAGCTGCTATTCTCTGAAAGTATTAAATATCTTGAGCAAATGCAGCAACCATTTTATGCAAAATACATTACAGTCACTAACCACATTCCATTTTCAATGGATAAGGAAGATCTCGATCCTAAATTCAAGACTACAAATACTCGCGATGAGACAATAAATAATTATTTCCAAACTGCTCATTATCTTGATGAAGCCGTTCATGAGTTTTTCAATTACCTCAAAGCATCCGGACTCTACAAAAACACAATGGTAGTAATTTACGGAGATCATTATGGTTTGAGTAATTCTGAAAATGAAACCTTAGCTCCTGTAATTGGTGAAAGCTCAGATACTTGGAATAGCTATAACAATGTTCAAATGCAGCGGGTTCCTTTTATGATTCATGCGGCTAATTTAAAGGGTGGAATTAATTCTGAAGTAGCTGGTGAAATTGATGTCTTACCAACTTTGA
This sequence comes from uncultured Lactobacillus sp., assembly GCA_947575965.1. GTDB lineage: Bacteria > Bacillota > Bacilli > Lactobacillales > Lactobacillaceae > Lactobacillus. The sequence goes on from CANPPJ010000004.1 coordinate 97,551, forward strand.
TGCACTTACTAGGAATTTCTAATAAGAATTATATTCAATTCGGTAGTGACCTTCTTTCTCCTCAATATAAGGATTGGATTGTCTTTAGAAATGGAACTATTGTCAGCAAGCGTTACATCATTATTGGCAATAAAGGTATTAAAGGAGTAGTCTATGATCGTATAACTGGAAAGCAAATTATCAATTTTACTCCTGAAGAAAAACGAGAAATCGAAAAATTATCAATTGAAGCTCGGCAGTCCCTTAAATATTCTGATCTATTGAACAATCACAATTTATTACGCTTCTATACTCCTCATGGCTTTATTCCAACCGCTCCTAATGAATTTGATTATTTAACTAATTTTGAACAAATGGTTAAGCTTCGCCGCCAACTTGGAACCAACTCAAGTTCCCTTTATTCAAAACGAAACAGTTCTACTACGAATCTTTATAAAACTGATGCAGTTGAATTGAAGAACCGACGCGAGGAGATCACTCAAATACCAAAGAATGTTCAATCAAATCAGTTAACCGATAAAAAAGAAGAGAAAAAGAATAGTAACAAATAAAAAAGACGACATTAGTCGTCTTTTTTATTTACAAATTGTTCAAAGTCTTTGTCATATAGAATAACCGTGAAAATAGAACCTTTACCTTCTTCTGACTCTACCTTCACTTTTCCTCCATGTTGCTTTACAAGAGAAGAAACAATAGCTAACCCCAATCCAGATTCTCCAGTTCCTAAACGCGCTCTTGAAGGATCAGCTTTAAAGAATCGTTCAAATATATATTTTGTTTGTTCTTTATTCATCCCTATACCATTGTCTTTAATTTGAAATTCAGTCCCATGATCAATTCTTTTACCAGAAATGGTAATTCGTCCATCATGAGTAAATTGAATTGCATTCTGGACCAAATTAACAATGATTTGAGTGAATCTATCTCGATCTGCATAAGTAGGTAATGTCGCAGGAACATCTAACACCAATTCATCGTTAGCTTTTTGTGCATTTTGTCTAAGTTGGGTTTGAACATCTTTTAAAACCTTCACAGCATCAAATTTAGTTTTAAGTAGCATAATTTGATTATTCCGAATTTTTTCATAGTCTAAATTCTCATTAACTAATCTAATCAGCCTAGTGGTTTCATGTCGCATTAAAGCAATTGATTTTGGTTTAGAATCTTCAGGAATAGCATCGTATTGCAAACCTTCAAGAATTCCATTGATGGTTGTCAGCGGAGTTCTCATTTCATGAGCCGCGTCCGCCATAAACTGATCTCGCCTTTTTTCCTGAGCTTTAATCTCTTCATCAGATTTTTTTAAAGTTCTTACCATACGGTTGAAATTCTCAGCTAATTGATCAATTTCATCATTACCCTTGTTTTTAATTTGAACATTGAAATCACCGGCCGCTACTTTTTTAGTTGCTCGCGAAAGACTTTTGATTTTAGTAGTAGAATAATAAGACAAAATGAAGCTCAGAATCAATCCGACTATAATAGTTACCATCAAAGCATTAAGCAAGTTTCTTTTAGCCATATAAATCGGCTTTTCAACATTTTTAACTAAGGAACCGATCCAAATTACACCAATCATTTTGGTCCCGTTCATCCATGGAACCAAAACTCCAGTGTAGGCATCCTTGGTACGACCAATGTATGAACGTTGCAAATTATTATTCCGAATTCTAATTTGTTCTCCTCTTTTTAGAGTAGAAAGAACTCTATCAGACAACTGGATTCTATTTCTAGTTGCAGGATAAATTTGTTCATTTTTTGCATTAAAAATTCGAAAATGGACATCATCCCCACGTAAAACAAATTGTAATTTATTTAAAAAATCAGTACTTAATTCGGCGGTGCCGTTTTGACTTTGACTACTAGCAAGCTCTCCTAAAGTCTCGGCATAGCTTTCCATTCTTTGATAATTTTGATTATAGGCTTGATTACTAACATAATCGATTTCAGCATATCCAATAATCGAAACCGTAGTTACGATAATAAGCAAAAAACCTAACATATGTTGATAAATTAGCTTCATTTTTAACTTTTTACCTGAGAATCATCAAATTTATATCCTACTCCCCAAACAGTTTTAATAACTTGTGGCCCAACTTTTTCTAATTTTTGACGCAATTTCTTAATATGAGCATCTACAGTTCGATCTTCCCCATAGTACTCATATCCCCAAACCAATTCTAAAAGTTGCTCTCTAGAAAAGACCTGTTTAGGTTTCTGAGCCATCGTAAATAATAAGTCAAATTCCTTTGGAGTAATATTAGCAACAGGCTTCCCATCAAACAACACTTCTCTTCGATCTACTGAAATCTTTAAATGTTGTGTTTCAATATCATAATCTACATCAGACTTGGTTTGAGGGGTATTCTGACCGCCTTCCATCATCACACGTCTGTGAAGCGCCTTGATTCTCGCAATAAGAGCTAACGGACTAAAAGGTTTAGTAACATAGTCATCAGCACCTACTCCTAATCCTAAAACTTGATCTTCTTCACTTCCACGTGCCGTTAACATAATAATTGGCACGGTAGGAGAAATAGCTCTAACTTCTTTTGCTACTTGAATTCCATCTTTTTTAGGCAAATTTAAATCCAGCGTAATTAAATCATAAGACGCTGGATTTTTTTTAAACTTATCGACGGCCTCGACCCCGTCGACAGCAATATCTTGTTTCCACCCTTCTTTCCTAAAAAACATTCCCATCATTTCAGCAACAGAAGTATCATCTTCAACCATTAAAATATTTAAACTCATTATCGATCCCTGAATCCTTTAGTTCTTGTCTTCTCCACTTTGTCAGGATCAACATAATCTCTTGGCAGTTCTCCTCTTTTTTGCAAAAATGATTTTAAACTTTTTTCTGTCCAAACAATTGGCAGCAAGATAAAAATATAAAAAGTGAGCAGCCAAATCAAGAAATAACGATCCCAATTCAATAAGTGAATACATACACCTAATAATACCTGAATGAAGCCAAATAACAACAGATACAGGCTTGCTCGTTTTTGTGCAAATTTAAAACTATCTTTGTTGACTTGTGCAAGGTATGACAAATAACCGTATATTCGATTGGGTTTTTTCGCTGGCGAAATTAACCACAAAATACCAATTACCATCATTACACTACCGCAAGCTACATAAATCACACTTTTACTTCCTTTTCTGAAAATTATTTGTCTATTCTTCACCAGGAGCAGACATAACAATTCTCATTTTACCAGTGAAAGTGAAATTCTTCATCTCATTTGGAATAATTAAATTAGTTCCAAGCTTCAAATCCCAACTTTGACCATCAGCTTCAAGCTTACCTGAACCAGATATTACCGAAACAAGCAAGTAAGGATGATTCTTCAAACCAGTTTTCCAAGCTCCATCAAGATCAATTTGCCATAAATAGAAGTGTGGTGAAACTGGTGGCTCAACTAAAGTCTTAATTTCTGCATCTTGATCCTTTTCAGTATGAACATCTAATTTAGGATCAACATGAGGCACAGTAGTAACATCAATTGACTTTTGAGTATGAAGTTCACGCTTTTTACCTGTCTTCTTATCTACACGATCATAATCATAAAGACGGTAAGTAATATCACTAGATTGTTGAGTTTCGATAACCAAACTACCTTTAGTTAAAGCATGAATTGTTCCAGCTGGTACATAGAAGAAATCGCCTTTTTTAATTGGAACTTTTCTTAATAGCTTATCCCATTCACCCTTATGAATCATATCAGCCAATTCTTCGCGAGTTTTTGCATGATGTCCATAAATTAAGTAAGCACCCGGATCAGCTTGTAATACATACCAGCTTTCAGTTTTGCCAGAATCATTTTCTACTTTATGAGCATAATCGTCATCTGGGTGTACTTGTACTGATAAATTATCATTAGCATCTAAAAACTTAACTAGTAATGGAAACTCCTTAGACTTAGGATTTCCAAAAAGTTCTGGGTGCTCATGATAGACCTCTCTTAAAGTTTTTCCTTTCAAAGGCCCTTCAGTCACTGTTGAAGCATCATCTTTATAGCCGGAAATAATCCAAGCCTCTCCAACTTTTCCTTCAGGAATATCATAATTAAAAATTGTATTTAACTTACGTCCCCCCCAAATTTTTGGTCTAAAATATGGTGTCAAAAAAATTGGTTCCATTTAAATCACCTCATAGTAAAGTATATACTTTTTAGGCAGATAAATGAAACCCTTTTCTTTTACTTATTCAAAAATTTAGAAATTCCTGTAGTTAATCGCTGCATCCCATCTTTAACCATTTCCTCTGGACACGCTAAATTGATGCGTAAGAAGTCATGACCATTTCCACGATATACTGTGCCAGCAGAAACAATCAACCCAGTAGTATTTTTAATGAATAAGCTTACTATTTTTAATTTCCAAATGATCAATATAGTTCAAGCCTTGATCACTTTCAATAGTGCAATTAATAAACTTGATATTAGTTGTGTTCCAAGCTAAATATTCCCCATCAATGGTAGAATCGTAAATTACTACATTGTCACAATTCCAAAACGCATCTTTTGAAACAAAAGTAGAATTGTGAACTTCAATATTTTTAGCACCATCAAAAGCATAATTTTCAATGATGCTTACATTATCCAAGTAAATATTTTCACTATCCTTACCAAAATAATCCCCATTAATTTGAGAATTAGTAACCTTAATATTTTTACAAGTCTACATTGTTTCTTCTGCATCTGAAAAATGCACACTATCTAATTCAATGTCGCTAGCGCTTCGAAACAGTTTAGGTGCTTGTAAAGCAGAATCTTTGATTGAAATATTTTTGGTATACCAAATTCCACTTCTTGACATTGTTTTAAAAGTAGTGTTTTTAACTTTAACATTTTTATCGTACCAAAGAGGATATTTCCATTTAAAAATTGAATTAGTTAAAGTAATATTCTTCGCTTCTTTTAAAGGCGATTCTCCATGACCAAAAGTTACTTCATTAAGATTAACATTTTCAGCGCCATATAAAATTCTTTCACCTTCAAAGTATTCATTTTCGCAATTTGTCATATAATATTTCTTTTCTATTTTTTAGTTCTTATATTTTTTATTTTAGTAATGATTTTGAGTATGTCTAATATTTATAACTTGGATTTTGCCATAACATTTACGAATGAAAGCGATACATTTTTGAAAAATAAAAAACCACTGAAAACAGTGGTTTAATCACGCTACCTAACACTTTATTTTTTCCTCAAAAATTAAATTAAATGCGTTTTATAGCATTTACAAAAAAATAGGAATGCCGTTAAATCAACGATTTAAGCATTCCTAAAACTTAATAAATATATAAAAATGGAGATGAGGGGGCTTTGTATTTTGCCCCTAGAAATACCTTAATATCAATGCTTTACGTGATTTAACTAAAAATATGAAGTCTAATATGAAGTTTTTTCGCTATGATTCCATAAATTTAGCAAAACTGTTAGCCGTTTCTTTTGCCTTATTTTCTGTTACGTGAGTATAAATATTCATCGTGGTTGTGATGTCTGAATGTCCTAAACGTTCCTTAACATCTTTCATAGATACACCAGCATCAAACAATAATGAAGCGTGGGTATGTCTAAAACCATGTACCTTAATATGTCTTAAACCATATTCCTTGCATATTGCATTATCCCAACGTTGTGGCTTAGAAAGAACGGTATAAGTACCCTTAGAGTTAGCAAAGATTAGATTATCATTGCTTAGAAAATTAATACCTAGCTTGAACATTTCTTTTTGTTGTTTAGTCCGCCACTCTTTTAAATATTCCATTGTGGTTTCATCCATGTCTAAAGTTCTTACGCTACTCTTTGTTTTACATGGTGAGAGATACAGACGGTTATTTTCGCCACTAGCTAAAGATTTATTAATATCTATGGTGTTCTTTTTAAAATCAATATCAGACCATTTAAGCGCTAAACACTCACCTTTACGCATACCAGAATACGCCAATAATCTAAAAAACATGAAGTACCTAAAATTATATTGTTTTGCATCCCTCAAGAAAGTATTTAATTCTTCCTTTGAATAAAAGTTATCAAACTTCTTAGTATCACGTTCAATCTTAGGTAAGATAACTTTCTTCATGGGATTCTTTTTCATTAATTCCATAGTGATACCGTAATTAATCAACTTAGAAGCATAGAAAACGAACCGCTTAAACGTTTTGGGCGCTATGCTATACCATTTTTCAACGGCTTTTTGACATTGAGAAACATTTAACTTGTTTAAATAGATGTTCCCTAAATCCTTAAGGATGTGGTTTTTGAAAATCTTTTCCGTTGAAACAAAGGTACTTTCTTGAACGGTTTTCTTGTACAATTTCTCCCACATGTCATATAAATCACGTAAACGCAATTTACGTTGGATAACTGGTACATATTCCCCTTTTACCACCTTTAAACGATACTTAAGGTAGCTCTCTAATGCTTGTTCTTGAGTTTTATAGCCTTGTTTCTTAATTTGAATGGTATTACCAGTGGTTTCATCTTTACCAACATAAATTAAAAACTTGTATCTCTTTTCACCACTAGGGGTGGTGTATTCTTTAATATCATTGTTCATGTTTAATTACCTCGATTAGTGAATGTGTGCAGGTAGACTAATCTTAAATATTTAACATGTTTGATTGTGATTTACAGGGATGCAAGATTGTTAATTATCAATT